>NZ_PJFA01000005.1:0-482838 GCF_002843485.1 Paenibacillus sp. BGI2013 | reverse complement strand
TGTAATCCATATTTAACCAAAACCTCCATACCCGTGGAGGTTATTCGTGTTGGTCGGAAAAAGTATACCACGAAAAGAGAACTCATCCAACCAGAAATGCTTGACAAACATTAGCTGGTTTTTGTTTCGCGCGTTTCACGCACTCAACTGGCTAAAGCCATAACGAAAAAAGCCGCCATTAGGCGACTTCAAGGTAACCAGATTCCTACTAAGCGTCATTCTGATACACGTTATTTGGAAAATGCTTCTCTGATCTTGTCACTCATCAGGTACCAGGCATCCTCAGCCATCTGGAGATCGCCAAAATGCGTAAATCCATGAGCGGCTCCCTTATACTCCTTAAGTGTCACCTTCACACCGCTTGCTTCCAGCCTTGCTGCATATGTTCTTGCTTCTTGGGCCAGTGAATCTTTCTCCGCGGTAATGATCAATGCTTCTGAAAGTCCCTCTACTGATGTTGCAAGCACAGGTGAAGCCAACGGGTCTTGCGCCTCTTCTGACGTTTCAAGGTACATAGCATTGAACGTTCTGGCGATATCGGCTGGAATGGCTTCTGCAAAACTCGGTTTCTCGGCCGGATCTGTAGCCACATCCAATACGGCATAATCCATAATTTGCAGAACAATTGGCAGCTCGCTACCTCGTTGCTGATTCAGTAAACACACTGCTGCAGCAAGATTACCACCAGCGCTATGTCCCCCAATAGCGAATAGAGACGGGTTAACCGAGAAGGATTGCGGGTTGGCATGGACCCACTGTACAACGTCGTAACATTCATGAACCGCCGTTGGGAACTTGTGCTCTGGTGCAAGACTGTAATCGATATTAACGACCACACAATCAGATCGATCAGCAATCAAGCGACACCATGGATCATCCATCTCTGCTTGTCCCAAGATGAAACCACCCCCATGCATATTAAAGAAGACCGGCAGAGGCGCGGAATGCTCCCTATCCGGTGTATACACAAGTACACGTGTATCCCCTTTAGTTGTAGGAATCATGACTTCTTTTACTGTGACCGCATACGTGGAACTGGGTTGAAGAGCTGCACCTGTACCGACGACATTTTGACGCATACGTTGTACCATTGCCAATTGTTGTTGTTGATCCATAGATATCACTCCTTTAGTGGATTGCCAATACGCCTTCTTCCGTTGTCACTTTAAGTATAGATGACACTTGTCTATTCCGTCATGTGCAAATCATTTGATATGTATTGATCAACATGCTGAAACGTCAACCAAAATTACCTTCCCCTGCTCTTAATGCTTCAATGTTAACATTCAGTGCCAGGAGATTGGTTTGGGTCCGTGCTTGTTTCCTTTTTTTTGTGGAACATCATCCAGCCCCCCATCAAACAAAATAAAACGCTGCACCCCATGCCAAACAAGCTACTGGTTTTTAATGCAAGAGGTGAGCCTTGCATGGTAAGTAACGTCGCTTGGGTCACCACGATGGATACCATCGCATCGGTGAAGTTAATCATTTTCAATGTAGATATGATCGGGTTATGGAGATGACGGTTCGCCCAGGTACCATACACGGCAAAAACCAGCTTGGTAAAAGCAACTGTAGATACGATATACACGATGTTACCCTCATATATGAAGGCATCGCCGATTAGATACATTCGCAGGCAGACCATCGAATAGGACACGCCTAGTAAACACAGGAACAGACCTCCGCGCTTATATACCGTAAGTTCTAATCTATATCTTTCTTCGGGAGAGTCCATTCTCTTGGTAACTGTATATTTATGGAGCACTTGTCCTTTTGCCACACACAGAATCAGATAATATACAGCATTTGTAATGAACCATCCCGAAAGCAGATATATGCCCAGGATTAACTTGCCTATCCCTGTTACAGCATTGATAACAAGGGAAGCCACATTAAACAAGGCCGTTCGATCTTGTTTATTTCCAAGGTAATGCAACCAAATGGACTTCAAATATGTCTTCATTTTCATAGGATATTCATTCTGTTAGAGAAGCAGACCATTAGCCTTTTCACCTACCTCTTAAATGTCAATAACATGATGAATGAGGTGTAGAGAAAGTGGTATATGTTCTCCTCATTCGGCCAAAGACTCCCGAACGCTTTTTGGAAGGGATTTGACAACCATATCATACGAGTGATCGATCATGACATAGACATCTTCATCGGACAATGAACCATCCAGCGTAATGGTATTCCAGTGTTTTTTGTTCATATGATATCCTGGTCGAACCGCTTCATGCTGCTCTCTCAGGTTCTCTGCAATAATGGGATCACATTTTAAGTTTAATAGACCATTTTCTTCTTTGTCTTCGAAAAGTAATGCGAATATTTTCCCTCCGACCTTCATCGCGACTGGATCAGGCCCAAATGGATAATCCTTGGTCGCACCTTTCTTCTTCAAACTGTATTCAATCATCGTATCCTTCAAGTCAGTACCTCCCTTTCACCAGTGGACGATATAATGATACCGAATGTAAGTTCGTATGTAAATAAGCTCGTTGCACATAAAAGCACATAATAAAACCTCCTCCAAATGAATGGAGAAGGTTTTATCTGGATTTATTTAGATCTTAATTGGCTCTATCATTCCTAGTTTTGCTGCTGCGGCTGAATGAGCCATGGTTAGATTTACTGCTACTACTGTTTGATCTACTGCTATTGGGTCTACCGTCGTTTGAACGACTACTGTTTGATTTACCACTCTTGGCAAACCATTCGGATTTGGGCTTGCGTGCCGGGTTAGCTTTGGACTTCGCCGGTTTGCCTGCAGCCGATTTGTTGAACGAAGGTTTACTGCCTGATGCTTTGCTGGTTTTATCAAACACAGGTACACCTGTCATTGGATACGGATGACCTTTTACTTCAGGAATCGTCTTTTTGATTACTTTCTCGATATCCTTCAGGAATGGAAGTTCGTCCTTCTCGCAGAACGAGATGGCCATCCCGCTTTTGCCTGCTCGACCTGTACGGCCAATACGGTGAACATACGTTTCCGGAATGTTAGGCAGGTTAAAGTTAATGACATGTGAAAGTTCCTCTACGTCAATTCCTCTTGCCGCGATATCCGTCGCAACTAATACACGTGTTGCACCACTCTTGAAGTTGTTCAGTGCCCGTTGTCTCTCGTTCTGAGACTTGTTGCCATGAATAGCCTGTGCCGTAACATTCGCTTTGGCCAAATCACGTGTAACCCGGTCAGCGCCGCGCTTCGTGCGTGTGAACACCAATGCCGTGACGATGGATTTATCCTCCAAAATTTGGTTCAACATATGTTGCTTCTTGCCGTTTTCCAACAAATAAATAGACTGCTCAATGCGGTCTACCGTTGAAGATACCGGTGTGATTTCTACTTTGACTGGATCAACCAGCAGGGTTTTAACCATTTTGGTGATTTCAGGAGGCATCGTAGCTGAGAAGAACAGCGTCTGCTTTTTGTTCGGCATTTTGGCAATGATTCTTTTCACATCATGAATGAAGCCCATGTCCAACATCCGGTCTGCTTCATCCAAAACGAGAATCTCAACCATCTTCAGATCAATACGTTTCTGGTTAATCAGATCGTTCAATCTACCAGGCGTTGCGATAATAATATCTGCACCTTGATTCAGCGCACGCTCTTGCACTTTTTGCGAAACGCCGCCAACGATTGCCGTACAACGAATGTCCGTATACCGGCTATATACCTTGATGTTATCCGCGATCTGAATCGCCAGCTCTCGTGTTGGTGTCAAAATTAATGAGCGAATATGTCGTACGGACTTTGATCCTTGTCCTTTGGATCTTTCGCTTAATAATTGAATGATCGGCACTGAAAATGCTGCCGTCTTGCCTGTTCCTGTCTGTGCACATCCCAGCAGATCTCTGCCAGCTAATACAGCTGGTATGGCCTGTTCCTGTATAGGGGTAGGATTAGTATAGTTTGCTTTGCTTAACCCTTCCATAATAGAGGGGATAATATTTAAGTCCTTAAATGTCATGTTGTCTCCTTCATTTACGCACATCTATCAATATGACGCATCTTTTATTTCACACGTAACGTATAAGGATACCATTAAAAACGTAATTTGTACATTATCTTTTTAAAATCACTTTGTTTAACTGACCAATTTAAGACCAACTGCCGATCCGAGCACCATAGCGATAAACAGAATTCGAAGGGCATTTCGAGGTTCTCCATAGAACACCATGCCCAGAATGGCACCACCGGAGGCCCCGATTCCCGTCCATACGGCATATGCTGTCCCCATCGGAAGAGTTTCCATTGCAATGGACAGGAACAGGAAGCTTAAACCAAACCCGCCTACCAATAGAACCAGTGAAATGAGATTACGGTCTTTGTGCAACTTGTTTATCATCAGCACTCCGATCATCTCAAATATACCTGCCAAGATAAGAAATACCCAGTTCATTATAGCTGCACCTCCTTATTCTTCTCTTTGCTCAGCATTTTAAGACCAATCACGCCAAGTAAAAGTACACCAATGAGTACCATTTTTCCGGTTTGAACAGTCGCATTAAACAGAACAATCTCTGCAAGTACCGTGCCAGCGGTACCCAGGCCAACGAATACGGCATATACGGTTCCCACAGGCAGTGTACGCGAAGCTGCAATCATCAAGGAGAAACTAATGATAATTGCAATCAACGTAACCCCCCATTCCAGCAGACCACTGGCATGTTTCAATCCAATGACCCAACCTACTTCAAACAACGCAGCAATCACAACCGACATCCACGTTTTATTCATTCTTGTAACACTCCTTCTCTACTACATTTTTTGTACAACCCGTAAGGTTCATTAGCGTAAAAACAAAAAAAGCCCGGGAAACAAACTGCATGTAGCAGTTCATCTCCCAGGCTTTTATCCCTCCGTGGCACAACCAACAGGTTGCGGGTTTTCTCTCGGACCAGACCGACACATCCATCGCGGAACCCTAGAAAACCTGTTTTTATTCTAATGTGTCTCCAATTATACACACTTCCACTATCTTGGCAACCCCGTAAATGTGATCACGCCATTTATTTGATAATCAAACCCATTAATCCTACAAATGTGGCGGCTTGATGTGGTGAAATCACACAACCGTTGAGATCTTCCATGGTCAGCACCAAGGAGTCAAATTCGCAATCGCTAAGATCCAAATCCTTCAGTTTGGTGCCTGTTAAGGAAGCTTGGTCGATGTTACATTGACTGAACTCCATTTTTTGCAGTGCCAGATAGGCAAAGTCCGCACCAATCAAGGTACTTTCTGAGAAGGAGACCTGTTTCAGATGGGCAAAACGGAAATTGCTATAGTCGCCTAGACCATGAAGGAAACTGACATTTTGCAATCGGCTATTGGAAAAATCCGTTCCGACAAACTTGCAGTTATGCCATTCGATCCGGTGCATGAAGGCACCAGAGAGATTGACATTGGAGAAGTCGCAGTGTTCGAACCTGACATCGGTGAATTCAAATTGTTCCAAGGTAGACTCCGAGATGGTCACATGTCTAAATACAACATTTTCAAAGGAAACCTTACTCGCTTCCTGTTGATCCAATGTAATGTTCTCGATCAGTTTGTGTTTGTACTCCACTTTGGATTCCAGGAATGCAATCGTTTCCGGTTCGAGCAACTGCTCCTGAATCTTGGGTTTGTCCATTTTCATCCTGTATTCCCCTATTCCTTAATAGCTACAACTCGCAGTCGGCTTCTGTCCAGATACCACTGTCCATCCCGCATCAGTTGTGGCTGTACTTTTTTCTCAACTGCTTCCATAATAACATCCTGTTCCGCAGCTGTGATACCACTGAATAAATACTCCGCGAAGCTGGTCAACCACTTTCTGGCACCTGGCTTGAACGGGGTAAATTGATCCACATGCTGAGCCAGACTAACTCGAAATCCGTGTTGCTCCAGAAGATTAGCATATTCGCCAATGGTCGGGTGATACCACGGATTCCGTCCTTCCCATTTGTATCCACGGGCATCCAGTTCTTCCTGTACCGCTGTAATTAATATAGCCGTGTTACCATTTGCAGCAAACTCAGCCACGAATCGCCCGCCCCTCTTGAGCGCTAACTGTATTGATTGTACTACAGCTGGAGCATCCTTTATCCAATGCAGAACGGCATGAGAGAAGACCGCATCAAACGGTTCTTCTGTCCGATAATGACAAGCATTTGCTACTTGAATATTCATATCAGGGTATTTCTGTTTAGCTTGCCTAATCGTCTCTTCTGAAAAATCTATACCTTTTGTCAGCGCACCTGCGGCTGCGATTTTCGCTGTCAGATCCCCATTACCACAACCCACATCAAGAATACGTTCACCTTGGGATGGCTGGAGCAATGATAAGATAGGTGTGCCCTGTAACGTAGCAAAAGGAGCGGAATGACCACTCGATGATTCGTTCACTTGACCGGATGAATGTCCGTTATTCATAGATTATAATCTCCTTCTCAATTAAGGATCTAATGTATCTATAATAACTTCAATATAAGAGAACTGTCAATTCACTCATCAGATCACTATAAAAAAAGCCGCCGAATGGCGACTTTAACATTAAGAATTCGGATCAACTGAGATTTTGTTCGCCCACATATTCCATATTTCATACTCTCCTTGAATTTGTTCTGTAAACTGATGTTGTCTCGACCTCTACGGTAACTAGCTCTAACCAGCATGTGAAGTATATCTCTCGATGTACAGAATTTTCTTCATACTTGATCTGTGATTCGAGCCTGTCAATCAAAATTTGCCTCACATGGTTTGATAACCACTTCATCACCTTACTCACCAACTTTTCGAATAAACTTTAATCGCTTGGCTCTGTTAATATACTCTTAGTATGCCGAGTCATGGGCTGCAAGCGGTATATCAATCGTCTTAATTGATTGCCTGATCCTCTCAGGCCCTCTTTTGGTTCTGTACGGTAAGCTATATAATGTAAGTAGGTTAAATCCGTGAGGAGGATACATATGACCGAAGAAATATTTCAACCAAAACAGGAATTGAGTGACCTGATCAAACGCCATTCCAATCATAACGGTGCAATGGAAACGGCGATTCCTTCCCTGTTTGTCTATCACCATTCCAAGATTAGTGAACCCGCGTACAGAGTATATAAACCTTCATTTTGTGTAATTGTTCAAGGGTTGAAAGAAGTATTGCTCGCACAGGAGCGTTATGAATATGGACCTTCCAATTACCTGATTGCTTCCATGAATCTCCCAGTCATCGGGCAGATCATCAAGGCATCCGCCGATGCACCCTACTTAAGTCTCAAGCTCGAATTCACACCGAACCAAATTCTCGAAGTACTTAACGAATGTAATATCAAGGTAACATTCAACGAAAACGCCAGACGAGCCATGTTTGTAGGTCAGATGGAATCGTCCATTCAGGATGCTGTACTCCGACTTGTTCGATTGCTGGATACGCCGGGAGAGCTTCCGTTTCTGGCTCCGTTGTACGTTAAAGAAATCCTGTTCCGTCTCCTTCAAGGGCCTTACGGAGGAGAACTGGCGCAGATTGCGGTTGAAGGTAGCAGCACTTATCGGATCAGAGAAGCGATTGAGTACATCGTTCATCATTGGGAACAGCCATTTCGCATTGAAGATCTGGCTGAGACCGCGAGTATGAGCGTCTCTTCATTCCATCGTCACTTCAAAGAGATCACAGCTATGAGCCCATTACAATTCCAGAAACAATTAAGATTACAGGAAGCCCGGCGACTTCTGATGGCCGAATCTGCTGACGCGGCAGATGTAGCGTTTCGGGTTGGTTACGAGAGTGCTTCTCAATTTAGCCGCGAATATGCACGCATGTTCGGTGCGCCGCCAAGAGCCGATATCCGACGGCTGAAAGAGAAATATGACATGGCCTTGAGTGAGTAACCGAGTATTCACTCTCTATCTCACAACTATCACACAAAAGGCATACCAAAAAAGGACAACCACAATGAGTTGTCCTTTGTTCAGTATCAGAATTCTGCGTAATATCTTTTGGAATTTTCAAAATACTCGTATTTATGAAAGGAAATCGGAGCTGTTCTCCTTAATTTTTGAACAAGATTAGACCAATGCTTCGACCCGTTCTGGCACGTGGATCTCTCCGTGCAATAATTGAATGATGTCACGAGTCAGTGCATCCACATTCTCCTGACGAGTTGCCCAGCTGGTGCAGAACCGCACCGCACTGTGTGTACCGTCAACCTTTTCCCAGAAGGTGAACGTATAACCGTTGCGTAATTTCTCAAGCAAACGATCAGGCAGAATCGGAAACTGCTGGTTGGTTGGTGAATTGTACAGGAAGCGTACCCCCTGCTGTCCGAGTGAGTCATGAATTCTCAAGGCCATATCTACGGCATGGCGAGAAATATCGAGGTACAGACCGTCTTCGAACAACGTTTCGAATTGGATACCTAGCAATCTGCCTTTGGCAAGCAGGCCACCTTTTTGTTTGATCATATAACGAAAATCAGGTTTCAGTGCATCATTCAGGATAACAACCGCTTCTCCCATCAATGCGCCAATCTTGGTTCCCCCGATGTAAAACACATCACACAAGCGTGCAAGGTCAGCAAGTGTCATATCGCAATCGCGTGAAGCGAGTGCATATCCAAGACGTGCTCCATCCACGAAAAAAGGAAGACCACATGCTCTGCTCACTGTATGCAATGCTTGCAGTTCTGCCTTGCTGTACATCGTTCCGTTCTCGGTTGGCTGAGATATGTAGACCATTCCTGGTTGAACACAGTGTTCCGGTGACGACTCATTCATGTGCGCATCGTAGACGGCTCTAACCTGCTCAGGCGTGATCTTTCCGTCCTCGCTTGGAACTGTGAGTACCTTATGTCCCGTAGCTTCAATAGCTCCGGTTTCATGAACCGCAATGTGTCCCGAGGACGCAGCAATCACACCTTGATATGGACGCAAAATAGAGGCAATCACCGTTGTATTTGTCTGTGTACCACCAACCAGGAAATGAACATCAGCTTGCTCATTGTCACAAGCCTGGCGAATAAGCATTCTCGCCCGTTCGCAGTGTCCATCCGTGCCATACCCGCTCGTCTGTTCCATATTGGTTTCCATCAGTCTTTGTAAAATGCGTTCATGCGCACCTTCGTTATAATCACATTCAAATCGTATCATCGTGTTGTCTCTCCTGCCTTCTTGTTCAACTTCTCTTGTATGTTCATCATGGAGGTGTATACCTCTTGAATCTCTTCTTCATTCAATTCTTGCATCAGCTTCAGGATCTGTTGATCGGATCGGTCATTCAATTGGGCATACAGTTCCTCACCCTTGGCTGTCAGACGAATCAGACTGACCCGGCTGTCGGCCGCAGAATCCACTTTCACCAGCAGTCCTTCCTTGGACAGCTTGTTCACAATTCGGCTCATGTAACTGCGATCAATGGTCAGTGTATCTACCAGATTATTCGCAATGCTCTCTCCCCGAATTCCAATCTCAATAATGACTCGTACTTCTGCAAACGAATACCCTGTTCCGAGAATATGCTTATCGAGTACACCGAGTATGTTGGTATAAAAACGGTTAAAACGTCGCATGTCAGCCAGTATATCTGGATTTATGTACTGAGAGTCGATGTCAAACCCTCCTTTTTAGTGGACATTGTCAACATTATAATAATCACGTTAGTGGACGTTGTCAACATTATATTGTACATAGCATTTGATAACTTCATTTTTAATATCCAATCAATAAAAAAAGCCGCGCATATGCGCGGCAAGGTTTACTTGTTTTAGTACTTTATCCAGATACTTAGTCAGCTGCTTAAGTTTCTATATAAATTGACTAAACATTTACACAAAACGGAGAGGACAGAAAGAACCTGAAGAAGCGGAGCGTTCGCCTTTATCCCCGGATTTCCCCCTTTCTAGAAGGAATCAAAAAATCTGGGGATAACAGCGATCGGAAGGTTGTTCTGTCATCGGAGTGACGGGTGTAAGTATTTTTTTGTTCAATTTACATGGATTAAGAGTGACTATATTGCACCTGATGAAGACGGCTGTATATCCCTCCAGCGGCGACCAATTCCTCATGGTTGCCCTGCTCAGCGATACCGTCTGTGTTTACTACGATGATTCGATCTGCATTCTTGATAGTTGTCAGTCTGTGTGCAATCACAAGTGTAGTTCTGCCCACCGACAATTCAGCGAGTGATTGCTGGATCAGTGCTTCCGTTTCCGTATCCAGCGCAGAGGTTGCCTCATCCAGAATAAGAATGGGCGGGTTTTTCAAGAACATACGAGCAATAGATAACCGTTGCTTCTGTCCTCCGGATAGCTTGACTCCACGCTCGCCAATGACAGTATCCATGCCATCAGGCAACGTGAGAATCAGTTCCTCCAACGAGGCACGACGGGCGGCATCCCAGATTTGTTCATCCGTTGCACTCAGATCACCATAAGCAATATTCTCCTTAATGGTACCCGAGAACAAAAATACATCTTGTTGAACGATTCCGATATGCTTGCGCAAGGATTGAAGCTTAACGTTACGAATGTCCACACCATCTACAGTGATACGTCCCTCTTCTACCTCATAGAATCGAGGCAACAGGCTACAGATTGTCGTTTTGCCTGCACCCGAAGGTCCAACAAAAGCAACGGTTTCCCCTGGTCGAACAGACAGACTGATATCACTTAGAATACGCCGACTGGATTCATATCCGAACGAGACGTTCTCGAAGCGAATATCACCCTTCACACTTTCGAATTCAACGGCGTTTTTGCTATCCGCAATCTCAGGTTCTGTATCAATGATCTCCAGATAACGCTTGAAACCAGCAATGCCCTTTGGATAACTTTCAATGACGGCATTGATTTTCTCAATCGGACGGAAGAAGATATTAGACAGAAGCAGGAAGGCCATAAAGTCACCCATATTGATTCTGCCATCGATATAAAACCAAGCCCCGCTGATCATGACAAACACAGTAACCAGTCGCATCATCATATAACTGACCGAGATACTTTTTGCCATCGTTTTGTAGGCAAGCAGTTTGGTTTTACGGAAATTCTGATTGTCCACTGCAAAAAGTTCTTTCTCATGTTCTTCGTTGGCGAACGATTGCACAACACGCATACCCCCGACGTTGTCTTCAATACGCGCATTGAAATTGCCGACATCTCCGAAAAGTCGCCGATACGTCTTTGTCATCCGACCACCAAATACGATAATCACCCAAGCCATTATTGGGATAATGATAAAGGTAAGCAGCGCAAGCTCCAGATTAATGTTAGCCATCAGCCAGAACGATCCGATTAATGTCATTACTGCGATGAATACATCTTCAGGTCCATGGTGAGCAACCTCGCCGATATCATTCAGATCATTCGTAAGATGACCAATTAAGTGGCCTGTTTTACGATTATCAAAGAACCGGAAGGACAGCTTCTGCAAGTGAGCGAACATCTTCTCACGCATGTTGGTCTCAATGTTAATGCCCAGCATATGTCCCCAATATGTAACTACATAGTTCAATACGGTATTAAGTGCATAGATGGATAACAGCACAACGCAGGCAAGCATAATGAGAGGCCAATCCTGACCTGGCAACAATTCATTAATGAATTTGCTGACGGCAAGGGGGAAAGCCAACTCCAGAAGACCTGCGAGTACAGCGCATCCAAAATCAATCAAAAACAGTTTTTTATAGGGACGATAATACGAAAAAAAACGACGAATCATACTTATTCACTCTCACTCTCCAGATCCTTATTGGGGTTTACATCTTCATTTTGCAGCTCGAAAAGATGGACATACTCATCGATGACCTGATCAATGGCTTTCAACTCCCCACTGATTATCGGGCGAATATGTTCATACTCCTCCTGTCCAAGTTGTCGGACAAGCGTTGTTCTCCGATTCTGCATTTGTTCCAGAAATACAAGAATTCGGCCACGACGGAATGTCTGCGCACCACGGCCCCGTTTTCCCTCATGTTCACCATGACCCCTTCCACGTCTGGAACGTTCACCACGTTGCTCATTGTCACTCATATCACGTCTCGGACGCTCACCTTGACGTACACTTCCATCCATCTCTTCGATAGGACGATCTCTCATTTGTGCCACCCCCATTACGTGTATACATATGTATACAACGTGTTCATGTATACGATTGTATACGCGACAAAAAGAAGTGTCAACCTAAATTTTCCAATAGATAACGAAGTATGTATATTCACCATCTTCTTAACAGAAAAAAGCCGCGATTTCGCGACTTTTTTTTTGTTGGCGACACTATTTTATCTCACTCATAAACTTTCTATATTCTTGAACCATTTCTTTGGATCGGGTGTGATGCAAATAATGTTCTCCCTCAAATGTCATCATTTTTCCATGCACAGAATCTTTGACTTGCTCTTCATGCAAGGGTATCCAGCCTTCTGTTTCCGTATCATTTGCTTGTAAAAAGAAAATCACAGGAAGATCTTTGGGGAAGGACAGGTTCTCAGCTACTTTGAAATTAGGACCAAAGTTCTCACCTTCATTCAGGTTGTTCGGATTAAACGTATTTTTGAGTGAAAGTATTCTAATTTGTTCTCTGGTCTCATCATCAACATCGGGTGCAATCAGTTGATCAGGGGCCAGTTTCATTAACAATCGGTAGAACCCTGATTTTTTAAGCAGTTTGTACGTTTCGGTTGGAAATGGATCATCATTACCTCCCTGCGTTGGGACACTGCTCTCAATTCCGACAAATGAACTTACTTCGTTTGGATATTTGTTCACATAATCCAGGCCGTATATCCCTGAAATGGAGTGAGCCATGAGCGTGTAATTATGAATACCAAGTTGCTGTAACGCTTCATGAATTTCACTAACCATATTTTCAGTGGTACGCTCTTTTTCAGTAATGTCACTTAATCCATAACCGAAAGGCTCAATGACAACAACTTTGTAAAATGGAGATAACTCATCGATGAGCGGTTTGAAATCAAGGGCTGGGGCAGGTGTTCCGTATCCAGGAAGCAATACCACCGTTTCTTTGCCTTTTCCTTGAATCAACACATTCATGTTTTTCCCGTCAACTGCTACAAACTGACCATAGGGTTTTATTTTCCCTTCTTCCGATTTGTTGCTAAATACATTAACAATAAAAACAGTGGCAATAAATAATGCAAAAGCGATAACGATGGCTCCGAATATTTTGAGCAAAATGATTAATATTTTTTTCATCATGATGGTTCTCTCCTGTTGAGTTCATTTACTTTTTTAATGAAATTTCGAATTTGGAACCAACCTCACCTGCAAATACAATACGACCGTTTTCTGGTAAAACAACTTCATTTTTACCGCTGACCACGGTGTGATTAATACAAATTCCGGTCTGATCATAGACAGCAAAGGCTCCCTTTGCAGGCAACTTCACTGTCATGACTTTTCCTTTCGCAGTAGCTGGTACCGAAAACCATTTGGCATATCCATCTGCTTGAATGGTTGTTGCAGATTGTTTACCCGAATAGATTGGTTTCACCATTTCCTCACTAGCGTATACATAACCTGAAAATGTAAGATACTCTCCTCCGTTCTTTTTGGAGAAATGAATGTCCATCGTATCACGTCCGGCAGTACCCGGAATCTGCAATTGATTGGCTGCTTCGTTGGCTCCAATAATCTTATTATTGGACATATATCCCGGATTCTCTTTATTCAACTGAATAGGCAGGATCGATGTAGCATTAAGATAGAGCATTGATGTGTATTTCTCATTCACCAGATAATATTTTTTACCATCACGCTTTGCCCATGCAGCGTTAATCTCCTTGGATAATTTATTGGCTTCAAGCTTCTCCCCATTATATTCTGAGAAAGCCAGCTGTCCGAGTCCTGGAACGGATATATAAGATCGTGACCACAAGTAGGTTTTCCCATTTTTCTCCACAACGAATTTCAACTTGTCTGTACCTTCGTTATTAACAAAAGTACCATCCGCTGTATAGGTGTATTCTTGAGCCGGATTACTCGGAGCAGTAAGTGAAGATACAGTCATTTGTCCAGCCTTATTTATTTTGATCTTCATAACCGAATTATTGCCGCCATATATACCTGCATACTTGGAGACTTCCTTAGGCATATTGGCCTTCACAGGTACGCCAAATGTTTTTTCTGGCTTCCGTTCTGTAATGATGTCCTTTTCCTCAAGTGCGCTGAGTAATAATTCATTCGCAATGAAATTATTGGTTAAGCTTGACCCGCCTGAAGAGATAACGGCTGCAGCCATGTTATATTCCGGGAGTACCACTAATGAGGACTGATAAGATAAAGTATCTCCACCTTTCATAACGGCCTTAATGCCGTATTCGTTGAATGGGAACAAGCTCACACTATCCCACCCCAACCCGTAAGACATCAGCGTATCGCTATCCTCTGGCCACATGCCTCTTTTATACTCTTCTTGCGCCATAGCTTTGACAGACTTACTGGAAAGAATACCATCAACTTCTCCCGTGAAGATTCTTGAAAATTTGACCAGATCTTCAGCGGTGGAATACAGACCTCCAGTACCGATGATATTATAATTCTCTTTTGGAAGTGGTCCCTCATAAAAAGGGGAATAGATTGCCGCCATGTCTGACGGATTAACCACATCCTGTGGTGATTTGGTATGTTTCATATCCAAAGGCTCCGTGAAATACTTGTGTATAAATGCGGTATAACCGATGCCGCTCACTCTTTCGACCAGAATCTCGGCTAACGTAAAGCCATCGTTGCTGTAGACTGAGTATTCGCCGGGATCTGCTTTCAGGTTTTGATTCGCCAATTGCTCCAGAAACGTATCATGTGAATACGTGTCATTATCTCCGTACAATGTGGCATTGCTGGTTGAGGTGCCCAGAAGACCGGAGGAATGATTCAGCAACATACGGGGTGTGATCTGTTTGTATCGGTTATCTTTCATTGTAAAGTCAGGCATATAGTTCACAACAGGTGCATCCAAATCAATCTTGCCTTCGTCAACCAGCTTCATTACAGCGGCTGTAAGCATCATTTTACTGGTTGAACCAATGCCATAGACGGTGTTCGAAGTAAAAGGCACCTTATCGTTTATATCGTTTTTGCCCGTTTGACCGGACACCACAATCTCTCCACCATCGATGAGCGCATATTGCAGACTCGTCGTACCATATGTCTCGGTCAGTAATTTGGCTTTTTCGATCACGGCTTTCTTTGTTGTCTCATACGTAAGGTTGCTGTTGTTCATGGGAGTCGGTGCGGCCATTGCAGACATTGGGGCAAGTATCGTCAGCATGAGAGTCACAGCAGCTATAGTATTTCTCTTTCTTGCTCTCCTCACACTCATCTTCAGTTTTGTTACCTCTCTTGGTTTCATTCTTGCATCTACTCCTGTCTTCATCATTGTGTTAAGCCACCTTAACGTGGGCGCTAAAGACAATATAACAAACCAAGATGTCCCCCTAATGGCTGCAGCATGAACGGAGGATGAACAGGCAAAAAAAGTTTGCATCATCATACGCAAGGAGTTTTATACAAGGTGTCATAACCTAGTGAAGGCATGAAATCCAATCACTCTGTGGGTGTTGTGATTGGCAAGATGACTATGAAGGTCGTTCCTCGTCCATATTCGCTCTCCACCCGGATGTCCCCTTGATGAAGCGAGACGATCTGCTTTACAATAGCTAGTCCCATACCGCTTCCTTCATATTTCTGACTGTGGGAACGATCTGCTTTAAAGAAGCGGTCAAATATACGCTTTTGGTCTTCCGGGAGAATACCAATACCCGAATCCGATATGCGGATCGTCACGTTCTTGATATTCTGTTTGATCCTGATGCTAATTCGGGCACCATCTTCGGAAAATTTGATGGCATTGCCGAAGATATTGATCCACACCTGATTTAACTGGTCATGATCGGCCGTGATTTTGGTGGGCTGCAAATCAAGATCGAACTGAATGTTACGGGCCGACCATTGGGGTTGAATAGCGACGATTACTTGTCTGATCTGTTCATCCAGACTGAGCGTGGCGAGCCGCATTTGCAATGATTGAGATTCAAGCAAACTCAGCTTTAGCAGACTATCACTTATTTTGGACATTCTTGCAGTTTCAGTGATGATAATATCGAGATAATCGCTTCTTTCGTCATCCGGGAGGTCTACCTGCTTGAGCGCTATAGCAAAACCGGAAATGGAAGTGAGCGGAGACTGAACTTCATGGGACACGTTTGCTACGAATTCCCTACGCATCTGCTCAAGCTGCTTTAGATCGTGCATCATTTCTTCGAAACTACGAGCCAGAGCACCTATCTCACCCTTTTGTTTAATATTAAGCTTGACATTGAAATCTCCGGCAGCTATAAGCCGGGTCGCTTCTGTCAGCTTTTTGATCGGTCTCACCAGAAACATAGCCGCAATTAGTATCAATAGGCTTCCTGCTATTAACGAACAAATCATAAAAGTTAAAACAAACTTGATGAGAAATGAGGTGGAAGAGGAAGTGAGGGGCTCTACAAACATTGCTTTGCTTCCCATTTCAGTTTTTATCGGCAATCCCAAGAAGAACGTATCGATCCCATTGAATTGGACCCTTTCCCCATCCAGCACTTTCTTCACTTGTTCCGTCGTCACCGGGAAAGGATGTTGTTCTTTAAGTTCTCCGTAGGATTGGAATTGATCCGTTGCTTTATAGATTCGAATGTGATAGGAATTGAGTTGTTTCATTTCACTTATAAACATTTCTGCTTCATGTAACGGCAATGTCTCGTAGATGCGGACGATATCCTGGCCAAAGTCAAGCAAGGAGCCTTGTAAGTTTTCGTTTAATTTATCTTGAAATATCCAGGTTGTAGCAAGAAAAGAAAGGATTGTGCCCCCAATCACGGAGACCAGAAAGGTCAGGACTACACGTGTATAGAGGGAGCCGGTCACTCTTGCACCTCTAGCCGGTAGCCAAGTCCCCGCACCGTTTCGATACGAAAATCGGAGATATCGGCAAAACGTTCGCGTAGACGTTTAATATGCACGTCTATCGTTCGATCATCGCCAGTATAATTAATTCCCCAAACTTGATCGATTAATTGCTCCCGCGTATAGACTTGTCCCGGTAATCCAGCAAGTTTATACAATAATTCGAACTCTTTAAGCGGCAAGGTGAACGACTCTGTACCCCTCAGGACCTTATAAGTCTGCCGGTTCAAAATAACGTTTCCTAATTGGATGGTCTGCGTTAATCCTATACGGTATCGTTTCAACAGTGCCTTGACGCGAGCCATCAACTCAAGCGGATCGAATGGCTTCGTCATATAGTCATCTGTCCCGAGCTGAAATGCTTGTACTTTCTCCCAGGTCTCGTTTCTTGCCGTCAACATTAGTAACGGAAGATCCGGATTGGCTCTTCGAAGTTCCTCACATAATGCCCAACCGTCCATGACTGGCATCATAATATCAAGAATAACCAAATCGACTGGCGTGGAGGTATAGATAGCCAGGGCTTCCTTTCCGTCTACGGCGTTGATGGTTGTAAATCCGTCGTTGCGCAAAAATAAACAGACGAGTTTGCGAATGTTCGCATCGTCGTCAGCAACCAATATCGTAGGCAACGTTTCCACTCTCCTAAAAAAGAATAATTCTTCAGTTGAGCAATAGCGAAGAATTCTAACTGAAGTGACAAACTAATTATAGTTAAATTGAACAAAAGCAGCCGATTACTTTGATCGGCTGCTTTCTTAGTTTCTTTCATAAAACTAACTACGGCACAACATCTATTTTAATGAAATTTCAAATGTGGAATCCACGTCACCTGCAAATACAATGCGGCCGTTCTCTGGTAAAACAACCTCGTTCACACCGCTGACTACGGTGTGATTAATACAAATACCCTTCTGATCATATACGGCAAAGGCGCCAGTTGCAGGCATTTTAACCGTCATGACTTTCCCTTTCACCGTTGCTGGTATCGAAAACCATCTGGCATATCCGTCTGCTTGAATCGTTGCTAGAGATTGTTTACCCGAATAGAGTGGTTGTACCATTTCCTCACTGGCGTATATGCTACCAACGGCTGTAATGTACTCTACTCCGTTCTTTTTAGCAAAGTAAATCTCCTTTGTATCACGTCCAGCCAGGCCAGGGATTTGCAGCTCCGTGACTGCTTCGTTTGCTCCAATAATCTTAGTATTGGATACATACCCAGGGGTCTCTTTGTCCAAATGAATAGGGAGAATTGGTGCCGAATTGAGATAAACCGTTGATGTATATTTCTCATTCAGCAGGTAATATTTTTTACCTTCACGCTGCTCCCATGAGGCCGTAATATCCTGGGATAATTCATTGGCTTCCAGCTTCTCCATTTTATATTCGGAGAAAGCCAATTGTCCAAGTCCTGGTAAGGATATATAAGATCGATACCACAGATAAGTCCTTCCATTCTTCTCCTTAACAAATTTCAACTTTTCCGTGCCTTCATCGTTAACAAAAGTACCATCTGCTGTATAGGTGTATTTTTGAGCCGGATCACTTGGAGTTGCGGGTGTGGATACAGTCATTTGTCCAGCCCTATTCATTTCGATCTTCTTAACTGAATTATTGCCGCCATATATACCTGCATTCGTGGCTATTTCTTTAGGTATATCTGCCTTCACTGGAACACCAAACGATTTTTCCGGCTTCCGTTCTGTAATAATGCCCTTTTCCTCAAGTGCGCTGAGTAATAATTCACTCGCAATGAACTGATCTTTGGCACTTGTCCCACCTGATGAGGTAACGGCTGCAGCCAGATTATATTCCGGCAGTACGACTAATGATGAGTGATACGATATGGTATCCCCACCTTTTGTTACTGCCTTGATACCATATTCACTGAATGGGTACAGATTTACACTATCCCACCCTAATCCGTAAGATATAGACGTATCGCCACCCTCTGGCCACATGCCTTTTTTGTATTCTTCTTGCGCCATGGCTTCTACAGACTTATCGGTAAGAATGCCTTGGACCTCTCCCGTGAAGATTTGTGAAAACTTCGCAAGATCTTCAGCGGTGGAATAAATGCCTCCAGTAGCGATAACATTATAATTCTCTTGTGGAAGCTGACCCTCATACATAGGAGAATAGATTCCCGCCATTGCTGCCGTGTCAACCACATCCTGTGGTGTTTTGGTATGTTTCATGTCCAAAGGTTCCGTAAAATATTGGTGTATAAAAGCTGTAAAACTCATGCCGCTAACACGTTCAACCATAATCTCGGATAACGTAAACCCATCGTTACTATACACCGAGAACGCGCCCGGATCTGCCTTCAGGTTTTGACTTGCCAATTGGTCCAGAAACGTATCATGTGAGTACGTATCATTATCCCCGTACAATGTGGCATTACTGCCCGTGCCTCCCAGCAGACCGGAAGAATGATTCAACAGCATGCGTGGTGTGATTTGTTTGTAGCGATGATCTTTCATCTGAAAATCAGGTATATAGTTCACAACAGGCAGATCCAAATCCACCTTGCCTTCTTCAACTAACTTCATAACAGAAGCTGTGAGGAACATTTTACTCGTTGATCCTATGCCATAGATTGTATCGGGCGTAAGAGGCACCTTGTTGTTTTTATCGTTTTTACCCGTCTGACCGGACACCACAATCTCGCCACCATCGATAAGGGCATATTGCAGACTTGTGATTCCATGTTTCTCGGTGAGTAACTTGGCTTTCTCCATCACCGTTTTCTTGGTTGGTTCATACGTATGATCACTGCTACTTGTAGTAGGCGCAGCCATTGCAGACATTGGAGCTAACATCGTTAATGCCAGCGTTAACACGGCGATTGAAGTGCGTTTTCCCTTTTGTCGTCCCATTCACATCATCTCCTGAATTTTAAGTGTTTTGGTTATTTGATTTCTTCTGGGTCTACAAATTTCACCTCCGGATACAAGTCGTTTGGTCCCTGAATCAGATCTCCACCCGTTCCTTTCAGTTGCTTGTTAAAGAAATCGAGTACATATTGATTTACGATGTTTGATCCTCTTTTACCATTGATGTCTCCTGTAATGCCCGACAGTTTAACCAGCTCTGAATAGAACTGAAGGTCCGTGAAATTGAAGTGCTGGGTTCCTTCTACATAGATCACTTTTCCCCCATGATTCATAACATTTTTCATAATGTGCAGCTCATCTGAAAGAGATTTAGTTACTTCATCATCCGAATTTCTATCTATTTCAAAGTTGGCGAACCACTCTTCAAAACTTCCCGATCGGATGAACATAAACGGCTTGTTTATATCATCTCTATTTTCCACTTCATATAGTGATCCATCCATATTAACTCCGGCCTTGATTCTCTGATCTAAATACGTTGCATTAAACGCGGTTGCACCCCCGAAAGAATGCCCCATCGCGCCGATGTGATCTAGATCGATTTTTCCTTTAAACTGACTTTCGATTGCACCTGAATTCAACTTTTCGATTTGATCGATTACAAACTCCACATCTTTCGTCCATATACTCCCTGTTTTTGTACGTTCATCTAGTGTAGTCGTACTTTTTTTGTAATCCGTTACACGGCCATCTGGAAAAAGGGTAGCGAAGGTGCTATACGTATGATCGATGGTGACCACGATATACCCATGACTGGCCAGATTCTCGGCCTGTGATACATGTAGAACTCTACTGGTTCCCATACCATGAGATAGTAGTACCACGGGATAAGGACTTGTAGAAGGTAATATTTCAACATTTTCATAAGAGTTGGTTTGACTATACTTCAAGTAGTCGAGCAAAAATTCGGGCAGTTTTAAAGAATTAGAGAAGCTCTGAATATACTTTTTGAACATTTCTTTATCTTTTGGAAACAGCGTGTCACGCTTGTTATTATTGCTGTTTTCAGTTGGGTACCAAACTTGAACCATTAGTTCTCTCTTATCGCTTTGATCTTCAGTGAAGATTTCGTCTCTGTTCTGGTCTGTTAAATGAAATGTTTGAGTACCCACCTTCTCTGGACCATCAAGCTTCGGCAGATTAAAAACAGGTAAGTATACAGACAAGACGGTAGAACCAACAAGCAGAATAACGATTAAGGAAGATAAACTATATTTCAAGAACTTCCCTATTTTAAGATTCGCCATCTTATCGGAATGTCTGAATAAAACGATGATTATGAATAGAGCCGTCATGATATATACCAGCAGCAACTGCCATCTGTATCCCTCAACAAACAATTGAACTAATAATATAACGCTACTTCCTATACCCAAACCCAAACCTATTTTCTTTGCACTTCTTTTAATAAATAGTAGGTCTATGAGTAACGCGAAACAGGATAGTACTAACAGTATCTCAAATAATCTCAATTGAATTCCTCTCTCTCATCACGGACTTTTACAGAATTTTCACTTCGCTTCGTTCATGAATGCTCTAACATCTTTTGCTATTTCTTTGAATAACGTATGGTGCAAGTAATGTTCGCCATCCATGGTGATTACTTTCCCATGTACTGAATCTTTGATCTGCCCTTCATGCAGCGGTATCCATCCTTCTACACCTTCATTATTCGCTTGTACAAAGAGAAGAAGTGGCAGGTCTTTAGGGAAGGTTAAACCTTGGGCTCCTTTAAAATTGGAAGCAATATGGTCCATTTCATTCAAAGTCGTGGAACTGTTCGAGTTTTTATTCGACAGCATGTTCATCTGCTCTACGGTATGTTCATCAAATGCGAGTCCAGCATAGGGGTCACTACTAAATTTGACCACCAATCTTTGGAGACCTGATTTTTTAAGAAATGCGAACGTTTTAGTAGGTAATTTGGCATCCATACCCGGTTGGGTTGAAACACTACTATCAATTCCGACAAATGCCGTGACCTCATCCGGATATTTGTTCACATAATCAATGCCATAAATGCCTGCAATGGAGTGACCCATGAGCATGTACTGATGAATATCGAGTTGCTGCAGAGCTTCATGAACTTCACTTACGATATTCTCTGTGGTTCGTTCTTTTTCAGTAGCATCACTTAATCCATAACCGAATGGCTCAACCGCCACAACTTTGTAATATGGTGATAGTTCGTCAATGAGCAACTTAAAATCAAGCGCTGGTGCCGCTGTTCCAAAACCAGGCAGAAGTACAATCGTTTCCTTGCCTTCGCCTTGAATGAGCACATTCATATTTTTCCCGTCTACAGATACATGCTGACCATAGGAATCGATTTTCTTGGCCTCTGAATTACTACTGATCACATTGGTGATATAAACAATACCTAGAAATAGAATAATGGCGATTACGATTGCTCCTACTATTTTCAGTATCATGTTTCTCACTTTTTTGGCCTTTGATCTATTCTTTGTTTTCTTTTCCGCAGGCTGCGTCGTCAGTGTTATCTTCTCCTGTCTTGAACTGATAGTTCGATTTTCTTTTTTGCTGCTAATGAAATCTTATCCAATGAAAATGTACTCCCCGTGACGTCAATATGAACTGAATATGAACAAGCCAATTCATTTATATTTACTGCTGCGTCATAAATCCCCTGAATTTTTCAGCAATTTCTTTGGCATGGGAACGATACAAATAATGATTTGCTTCCAGCAACACCACTTCACCACGCACAGAGTTCTCTATTAACTTCTCGTGTTCCGGAACCCAATTGTCTGCTGCCGGATGATTCTTTTGAACAAAGAAAAGAACCGGAAGATTAACAGGGAAAGTTAGTTGTTCAGATGCTTTAAAGTTGGAATACATACTTTCTGCCTCATTTAATTGCGTGGTATTATACATATTTTTGCGTATCAGAATGTTCAATTGTTCTTTCGTTTGCTCATCATAAGGCAGTCCATCATAAGGGTCAGCACTCAGTTTCAGTTGCACTCGGGCGAAACCCAAGTTGCGGAACCATTTAATCGGTTGTGTATCTGATGAATCAATCTTCTGTTCACTTATCGCTGGAACACTGCTATCCAGCCCAACATATGCACTTATTTCATCTGCATACTTGTTCACGTAATCCAGGCTATAGATCCCCGAAATGGAATGACCCATGAGGATATAACGATCAATATGTAGACGCTGTAACGCTTCATGAATTTCACTGACGATATTTGCTGTGCTGCGTTCCTTTTTGGTCTGATCACTCAATCCGTAACCAAAGGGCTCAACAACGACAACTTTATAATATGGAGATAACTCGGAGATAAGAGGTTTAAAATCAAGCGCTGGTGCCGCTGTTCCAAAACCAGGCAGAAGCACAATCGTTTCCTCGCCTTCGCCTTGTATGAACACATTCATATTTTTTCCGTCTACGGATATATGTTGACCATACGGCTCCATTCTTTTTTGCTCCGAATAACTACTGATTTTATTAACGGTATATACGGTAGCTACAAAAAGTAGGATTACGATAACGATTGCGGCAAACACTTTAAACAAGATGTTTAACACTTTCTTTATTTTGCTTTTACTTTGTACTTCATTCTCTGCTTGTAGATTCACATTCATCTGCTCCTATCCTCATCTGTATATTGGCCTGGCAGGCTACTTAAGAAATCCTAATCAAGAAAGATGTATTCCCCATGACCGGAATATGAACGGAGTATGAACAAGCAAAAAAAATGTCCTATGTAACATACAAGAAAGCTTGCATGTTACATAGGACATGAACATTCGGTTTAGATAATCCGATGGATATTCTATTCACTGGCCTAACCTGTGAGCCTAACTATCCGTTGGTGGATGGATGGGCAACGTAATCATAAAGGTCGTGCCTTGACCAGGTTCGCTTTCCACTTGGATGTCACCCTGATGAAGGGAGACGATCTGTTTAACGATAGCAAGTCCCATACCACTCCCGTCATATTTGCGGCTGTGGGAACGATCTGCCTTGAAAAAACGGTCGAATATACGCTTCTGATCTTCCAGGGGAATTCCAATGCCCGTGTCGGATATTCGAACAGTCACATTTTTGAAGTCCTCTTCGATACTGACTTTAATCATACCGCCATCCTCGGAAAACTTGATGCTATTTCCGATGATGTTTGTCCATACCTGATTTAACTGATCGTGATCAGCCGTTACCTTCACGTTCTCCAAATCAAGCTCGAAATGAATGTTGCGCCCAGACCATTGCGGCTGAAGCGCCACGATGACCCGCCTGATCTGTTCATCAAGGCTTAAGGTGGTGAGCCGTAGTTGCTGTGACTGCGATTCAAGCAAACTCAGCTTCAGCAGGCTATCGCTCATTTTGGACATTCTTTTTGCTTCAGAGATGATAATATCCAGGTAACGGTTTCGTTCTTGTTCTGAGAGATTTACTTGCTTCAGTGCCGAAGCGTAACCGGATATCGAGGTGAGCGGAGACTGAACCTCATGCGAAACATTTGTAACGAATTCCCTGCGCATCTGCTCCAACTGCTGAAGATCATGCATCATTTCTTCAAAGCTGCGGGCCAATGTACCAATCTCCGTCGTTTGTTTAATGTTCAGCTTGACGTTGAAGTCTCCAGCTGCAATCCGTTTGGTCGCTTTGGTCAATTTTTTGATCGGTCTAACCAGATATACAGAAGCAACCACAATCAACAAACTTCCTACAATCAAGGAACAGCTTGCAAAAATCAAGCCAAACTGGACCACAAAAGAGGCTGAGGGCGGTGAGAGTGTTTCTAGAAACATCGCTCTTGTACCCGTTTCCGTCTTGATCGGTAGCCCCAAAAGAACGGTAGCGATACCTTTAGGTGTGTCCTGCACAACCCCTCCGTTTAACACCTTCTTGAGTTGATCCGTCGATACGGGGGATGATTTATGTTCGTTAAGCTTCCCATAAGACTGGAACTTGCCCGTTGCATCATAAATTCGAATATGATACGAATCAAGTTGCTTCATTCTACTAACGAATGATTCTGCTTCATCAGCAGGCAGCGTCTTATAAATCTGCACAACGTCCTGGCCAAAGTTGCGTATGTTGATTTGAGCATTTTCATTCAATTGATCTTCGAATATCCAGGTTGACATAAAAAATGAAATAATCGTGCCTGTGATGACTGACACCAGAAAGGTCAGAACAACACGAATATATAAGGATCTGATCATTCATAGACCTCAAGTCTGTACCCTAGCCCACGCACCGTCTCAATCCGAAAATCAGGTGTAGTCGCGAATCGTTCGCGCAGGCGTTTAATATGTACGTCTATTGTTCGATCATCTCCCGCGTAATCAATACCCCATATCTGATCGATTAATTGCTCACGTGTATAGACTTGTCCTGGTGTTCCAGCAAGCTTATACAGCAATTCGAACTCCTTAAGTGGTAACGTAAGCGACTCTGTACCTCTCATCACCTTATACGTCTGACGGTCCAGAATGACGTTGCCAAACTGGATTGTGTGTGTGGAGCCGATTTTGTATCGTTTCAGTAATGCTCGGACACGAGCGGTCAGCTCTAACGGATCAAACGGTTTGGTCAAATAATCATCCGTACCCAGTTCGAATCCTTTCACCTTCTCCCAAGTCTCTCCTCTCGCCGTAAGCATGAGTAACGGGAGGTCGGGATTGGCTCTTCGGAGTTCTTTGCACAGTGCCCAACCATCCATGACAGGCATCATAATATCAAGGACGACCAGATCCACTGGAGTTTCGCCATATATAGTGAGAGCTTCCTTACCATCCGCAGCTTCCACTGTTGTGAATCCATCGTTTTTGAGAAATAGACAGACGAGTTCACGAATGTTCGCATCGTCGTCTGCAACGAGTATAGTAGCCATATGTTTTTTCTGTCCTCTCCGTTACGTTTAAATATATAGTTCAACGTATAGTAAATAGTAAAACATCTTGCTTATAGTATATCCACAGCAAACATCGTATGTTCTTTTAACGTTCCCTGGATTGGCACAGGCTGTGACCCATTCTCCTTGAAACCTGCTTTTTGAAGGACACGGATGGAACCTGTATTATCGGGCACAGCGCCAGCTTCGATTCGAGTAATTTCAGTTTCGTGTTTGGCAAATTCCATTACACATTGCAGGGCTTCGCTCATATATCCTTTTCCTTGATGCAGAGTATCCGTCACATAACCAAGGATCCATTTTGGGGTAGAATCCAGTATGATCTCGAACAAAGAAATTTCACCGACGAGTTCATCCGTTGTATGTAGAAAAATACCAAAAGAATAGCGATTTCCTTCTTCTCTCTTCTTGTTCCAGCTCTCAATGAGTGACCTTTGCCCTTCCAAGCTGTAGAAAGACTCGTCCCGATCACTTGCTGATATGTTCTCGATTTCCGCACGATTGCGAACCTGTAGATCCAGAAGGAATGAGGCATCATCCACATTCCAAAATCTCACATAGATACGTTCTGCACTATATTTCATCACATTATTCCTCCTCTATTAACGTTAGATGCAATTGTAGCATGATTATATCAGGTCATTATAAGAGTACGAGCGAATCAACGAGAATTGTTTCGCCAGGAAATGAGGTGAATATGGCATATCATTACGCAACCAGGCAACAATGGTTCCAATAAGGGCAGAAGAACCGTACCAGATTGCAATCTCTTTGTGAATGCCGGATTCTTCGAGTTCATCTTCCATCTCTACCCGATCAATCTTGGCTTTGACCAGCGTACTCAACAATTTGAGCAGTCGTTCGGTAAAAATCGGTGTGCGCTTTGTAGCAAGAACCACCTGATAGAACGAGGCGTTCTCTGCAAAATGCTCCAGTAACTTGACTAGAACAGGCCAAGCCTCTTCCGTTCTTTGTTTCTCAAAATGAGGGGCATATTCATCCACGATCCGTTCAATATTCTCGATCATCTCGTCGGCCATCTTCTCCATCATATCCGTAATATCTCGATAGTGCAGGTAGAAGGTTACCCGATTGATCGTCGCTCGTTCGGCAATTTTGTTGACAGACAACTTCTCAATATCCATTTCCTGCAGCAATTCAACAAATGCACCTCGAATTAACTGACGCGTTCGCAATATTCTTGGGTCCACGGCTGATTTCTTCTCGTCTTTCACGTGTATCCCTCCTATCAAATTTTAAACATTACAATTTTAAACAATCAGTCGTTTATTTTTGATTTACACAACAAATTCATTTTATTTGTAAAATAAACGACGAAAACACGTCATAACGTAAATTGTAATCTGTCCGAATATGTATATAATTCAATAAATACAATGTAAACTATACAACACGTTGTAAATTTAGTCACGTGTGGATTGAAAGGATGAAAAGGATTGAGTCAGGCTAGAGTACAAGAAGAATTATCCGTAAAGAAAGGCCCCATCCTGTTTATCATGATTTTGGGAGCCTTCCTTGCAACGTTGAATCAAACGATCATGAGTGTTGCTACACCGGAACTGATGGGTGATTTTAACATCTCCGCCGCAACAGCACAATGGTTAACGACAGGTTACATGCTGGTGAACGGGGTGCTTATCCCGATCACGGCCTACTTCATGCAACGCTTTTCAACCAAGCAATTATTCCAAGCTTCCATGTTTATTTTCCTGATTGGTACCATCGTATCTGCTCTTGCAGATAACTTTGGCACATTGCTGACAGGACGTATGATTCAAGCAGCGGGTGCCGGCATTATCATGCCGCTCTTGATGCACGTTATTTTGACCTTGTTTGCTCCTGAAAAACGAGGATCTGCAATGGGTATGGTTGGTTTTGCCATCATTTTTGCCCCTGCAATCGGGCCTACCCTTGCCGGTTATATCCTCGAGAACTACTCTTGGCAAACGATGTTCTATGGCATGATTCCATTAACTCTTATTGTCATTGCTTTTGCGTTTGTATACCTGAAGAATGTATCCGAACGGGTCAACACAAAGTTCGACACAATCAGTGTGGTGCTCTCCACGATCGGATTTGGCGCATTGCTCTATGGTTTCAGCAGAGCAGGAAGTCTGGGATGGTCAAGTGCAGAAGTTCTTATCTGCATTGCGGCTGGAATCGTTTCGCTTGCCCTGTTTACATGGCGTCAGCTCGTGTCTGAAACTCCGCTACTTGATCTGCGGGCTTTCAAGTACAATATGTTCTCCCTGACCACGGTCATCAGTATCGCGATTACAATGATCATGTATGCTGACATGATGTTGCTTCCCTTGTATCTCCAGAACGCACGTGGTTACACTGCACTGGAGTCCGGATTATTGCTTCTGCCAGGTGCACTTGTCATGGGCTTCCTGATGCCAGTAGCCGGAAAATTGTTTGACCGATTTGGAGCGAAATGGCTCGCTGTTATCGGGATGGTGATCACCATCGTCACGACAATTGGTTTCATCGACTTAACGGATTCAACCAGTTATGGTTACCTGGTATTAATGTCTACCGGCCGCCGAATTGGTATGGCTCTGCTCATGATGCCGATTCAGACTGCGGGACTTAACCAACTGCCACCAAGACTTGGTGCACACGGTACAGCTATCTCCAACACCGTCAGACAAGTGGCTGGCGCTGTAGGTACTTCATTGCTCGTAAGTGTCATGACCTCCCGTACAACGGCACACGTACAGGATATGATGGCGACTGGTGCAGCCAATGGTCTCAGTCAAAAACAGCTTGCTACAGAATCCATGATCCAGGGTATCAATGATGCTTATGTTGTTATCATCGGTATCGCTGTTGTGGGATTGGTCCTTTCCTTCTTTATCAAACGCACCAAACAAGCCAAAGAGGAAGAAATCAAACAGGTGGTAAGACAAAAAGTTTCCATGAATTCAAATTAAGGTGTCCAGCCTCATACTTGCTTGCATAACAAAGCGGCAGATCAAGACGTTTACGTCTGATCTGCCGCTTTTTAGGTTGTGTCCCGTATGATTCCTTCTCACTCCGCAACGATCTTCACTGGCAGATGGGTCAACGACTGTCCCGGAGCTGAAGTGGCCAGATTATTCTCCAGATCAAAGGACTCCACCAGTTCAATCCGAGCAATCTTCTCCACAAATGCAGTCAAGGCAATGCTGAGTTCCATTCTTGCTAGCGGGGCACCCAGACAAAAGTGTGGGCCATTACCAAAGGTAAGATGTCTTTTGTTATTCCGACGATGAATATTCAGCTCAAAGGGGTCTTCAAACATCTGCTCATCCATATTGGCTGCACTCATCCAGGAGATGACAACATCTCCTTTTTTCAAATCCACTCCGAGCAGTTGATTATCCTGCTTTACTGTCCGATGCCGCTTGGCATTATGGAACCTATAACGAAGCATTTCTTCCACTGCGAGCGGAACCCATTCGGGGTTCTGCCTGAGTTGGCCATACAAGCTCGGGTCATCGTAGAGGAAGGAATAGAACGTATTTGAAACCATATGACTCGTTGTCTCTATACCGGCTCCAAGCAGAAGCATGGTCGTGCGAACAACCTCATCCTCCGTGAACTTCTCCCCCTCAACATCCACGTTCAACAGATCGGTAATGATATCCTCACCAGGATGAGTCCGTTTATGAACCACAATAGGATACAGGAATTGATAATACTCTTGAGCGGCAGTTTGCTTTTTCAGTTCACTCTCCTCAGCCGTCTTGGGATTGGTGGGTTGAAACAGAATATCTACCCAGTTCTTGAAGCGATGGCTGTCTGTGAGAGGGATGCCGAGCAGATCCGCCATCACCATGGAAGGCAACGGAGCAGCTAATGCTTGGACGATATCAATGGTCGTATTTGGCTCAATATCGGCTACCAGCTGTTCTGCAATGTTGCGAATTCGTGGTTCCCAGTTTTTCAGACTACGCGGAGTAAAAGCAGCAGATAACAACGAACGGCTCTTTTGATGACGGGGAGGATCGATACTTGATATGTTTAATTTGTCTGGAGGTGTGCCTTCATTGTTCTTTGCTCCAACGGCAATCGTTGTCCGGGTTCCTTCGGCTGAAAAATACTCATGATTACTGAGGACCTGCTTCACATCATCGTATCTGAACACATTCCAGGTGTCTGTATCTTCGTGATAGTACACTGGATGCTCGGACAGCATTTTTCGAAACCAGTGAAGTGGGAAAAACTCTTCAGACCTGGACTGAAACCTCGTGATGTCCTCAACACGTATCACTTCTTTATACATTTGGAATCCACCTCTCAGCATAGTTTCGTGATTGGTTACATGGGTATCTGAATTGACAGTTCAGCACCTGATTCCATTTTATACCATTCGTTCATTTGTTGATATAAACCATTTGAACTAAATCAGAAAAACCCCTTAATATAAGGGGTTTTCGTTTTATACGTATCGTATATTATTTCTGTCGATGTCTCAGTGAGATAAGCCATACGAGCCGATCAATCGCCTAGTTTCGCCAATGCTTCCTGTAGTTGCTCCAGTTGTTCAGACAGGGTTTCAACCAAGTTCTTCGTTTGGCTTACCTTCTCCATTAAGACTTGCTCTTCAGAATTGTCTTCGGATGCATTCCTGATTGGTGATGACTTCAATTCCGACAATTCGCTTTTGTATGTTTCTTGTTTCTCCAAAGCCATTCGCAGTTTTTCTTTTGTCGTACCGATCTGATGCTCCAAATATATGATGTCGGACGAGTTCGCTCCATCGGATACACGTTGTGAATATGTCATGACTCACCTCTTTCAATTTCATCCATTGCTTTGCCAACAGTGTAGGGCTCAATATCGATATCCAGCTCCATGCCGAGAGCTAGTTTCGCCAGTTGACTCCCGATAAAAGGACCCATGGTCAATCCAGAGGCTCCAAGTCCATTCGCGGTAATCAGACCTTGCCAGCCTGGGACAGCCCCCATTACTGGTAGAAAGCCAGGTGTGAACGGACGGAACCCAACTCTTACCTCCTGGAATGTGCTATTGGCTAGCCCCGGCGCCAGTTCCAGACCTTTATTCAAAACTTCCTGCATGCCCCCTGCAGTGACTCTTGTATCATAACCCTCCACATCATTTTCATGAGTGGCACCAATCACAATCTTCTGTTGATCAAAGGCCAGCAGATATTGATCAGAAGGTGGCATGATCACAGGCCAGCGGCCTGTATCCTCCCCATCCGTGACATGTAGATGCATAATTTGTGCCTTTTGATAATGCACTTTAAAGTGTATGCCGAGTGGCTTCAGCAGTTCGTTGGCCCATGCACCTGCACAGACAACGACTTCATCTGCCAGGAAACTCTGATCATTAACACTCACACCAATGACCCGATCCGCTTCGAATTGAAGCGTGGCGTCTCCATGGATCACTTCCGCTCCATTTCGCTGTGAAGACCGGATCAATGCATCGCGCAGCGCTCTTCCATCTATACGTGCAGCACCACTGATATGTACCGATTGATAACGTTCATCCAGCAATGGAAAACGATCACGGGTTTCTTTGTCATCAAGAGGTGTAATGTCGCCAATCTCCGGTGCATCTGCTTTGCGAAGATGGGCCCGCTCTTCCATTTTATTGATTTTGTCCACATCCGTATGAATACTAAGCGCGCCCACTTGAGCATAACCGGTTTCCGTTTCTCCTTCGGCTTTAAGCTCCGCTATGATGCCAGGATAGAACCGCGCACCTGCCTTGGCGAGCTGATACCAGTCCTGATTGCGACGCTGTGACAGCCATGGACAGATGATACCGGCAGCTGCATCCGTTGCCTGTCCTATATCTTTTCGATCTACGATGATTACCTCTGCGCCCCGCTTGGCTAATTGATAGGCTGTTGATGCCCCCAGAATACCCGATCCGACTACGATGACTTTCTTCATGTTTGCATCCCTTTCCTTAATCACTCATTCGTTATAGCGTATACCGTTTCGCATTCTGTTGGCAAGGCGGGCGTACTTTTAGATCCATAAATAAAGGCTGATCAGACTACAGTTCATACTCATTCATCCAATTAATAATCGTTGAAGCATTTATATGAAAACGTTTTATATATTGCCCGTCATTCAATTAAAATTATTCCATTTATGTAATATAATTCTTTCTAGGTTTCTTTTAACGCTGTAACCACGCCACTTACGCACATGATCCTTTAACGAAAAGAGGAATAACACGACGATGCCGAAACCTAGTATGGGGAATCCGCTGGATACCGATATGCCGCTCATGATTACAGGGCAAAACCAGTTGACCGTTGATGAATTGATGAATTGGAGCGACCATTCACGGGATTACAGCATTGTACAGTGCATCGGAGGAACAGGGCGAATCGCAGCAAAGAATCATGAATTTTCGATCAAAAAAGGGACCGCTCTCATTTTGTTCCCGGAGGTAACCTACCGTTACCACAATCTGAGTGATTCATTACGATTTGATTGTCTGTCTTTCAATGGCTATTTGTTGCCACGGTTCTTGCATACCTTGCAGATCGGGGAGCTGCGCGCCTTCAAGCCGGATGGAATGCTTCATATCCTGTTGCGTGAAATTACGTTGGCGCTGCAGTCCCGGCACAAGGATCAGATCTGGCACGTATCCGCATTACTGTACATGCTTTTGGTCAGATTAACCATTGAAGGTGAACGCTATAGTGCTTACGAACGTTCTGATGCCCGATTAAGATTGGATGAACTCATTACTTTTATCAAACAAAATTATCATCAGGATATTTCTCTCCCCTTGTTGGCTGAGCAGATGGACGTTACCGAGCAGCACCTCAATCGGATATTCAAAAAAGAATTTCAAATGACTCCATTGGAATATCTGATGCGATATCGGTTGTTGAAAGCCAAGGAAATGCTCATCGAAAATAACGCTACGACCGCTCATGAAATAGCCAAAGCCGTTGGTTTCAACAGTGCCAGTTACTTTGGATCAGTGTTCAAAAAATACGAAGGGATCTCCCCTATCGAGCTACGCAAGCAGTATCTGGATTAGAGCGCCTCCACATCAATCTCGGCCAGCGAGGATAACCGCAGTTCATGCATGGCGAATTCCAGACCACGCGTTACCTCGTTAGGTACGATGATACACCGAATACCTGCTGCATTGGCTGCCTTCAAGCCATTAGGTGAGTCTTCGAACACAATCGCTTCGGAAGCCTCGATCCCAAGACTCTGGAGAGCAAGAAGGTACAGTTCAGGGTCCGGTTTCACTCGCTTCACATCCTCGGATGTATGAACGACTGTGAAATAATCAAAAATGCCTAATTTCTGCAAGTAACCATGCACCCAGTCCCGTGTGGAGCTGGAAGCAACCGCAAGCTGAATCCCCTTCTCCCTCGCAGACTGAAGCAATTCATACACCCCTGGAAGAATGGCGGCCTGTCCCAAATAGACTTCGTATTTCTGTTCAGAGAGCAGTTTGATATGATCATGATCTATCTTTTTTTGGAGCGCTTGCTCCAGATACAGAAATGGATGAAACTCCTCAAAGGATGTCCCCACATTTTTCGACCATAGCTCCAGACCAAGTTCCACTCCGTGCTCTTCATAAATATCGCGAAACGCATAATACCAAGGTGTCTCTGTATCAACAATGAGTCCATCAAAATCAAATATAAAAGCTTTTACCATGAACCTGTTCTCCCTCCAATGATCGGCCGGGGGAGCGGATTAGAAACGTGCGGTCAAGTCCGGATGAGTAACGTTCACGGATAAAAAGTGACACGTACAGCCCGTTCCAGTCGGCGACTGAACAACTAATCCAGCTCGAAGTTCCCCTTGTATCGGCATGCCGAAATATCGAATTAGTTTCCACTCTTCCCCATCGGGTGAATAAAAGAATGATATGCAGCCCTCTACTTTGCGTATACGCAGATAGGGATTAGGTACGGAGACTTCAACCGAATTACAATCATCGGATGAACCATCACGTGTCACCACCGACACGATGGTAGGCGCTTTTCCATCATATTCAAAACAAATTTTGCACCAGTTACGATCATCCGCCATCACCATCAGACATCCGGAATCATATTGATTTTTCATATCAACGGTTAATTGGGTTGTGATTTCGAAATCGCCAGGCACAGGCATGGACAGAAATGGTGCGGTTGCACGAATGTGCTTGCCCGCTGGATCTTGGAAAAAGTCGGTGTCCGCCTTCGCTTCCACCAGCACACCTCCCTGATCGGTATAGGACCAGGTTTCGGGCTCGTTCATCCAGCTCCATTGCTTCCGTGCTTCTGTTGTCATTACGTTAGTCATTTGTTAGTAGCCTCCCAAGTTAAAATATGTTCTAGAGGTTGTTCTAGTTTTTTCTGTACTACATATTCGCTCCAGATACAGTAAACCCCTTTTTCTACATATTTTTGTAAGGTTCCAGCACTTGGGAGTGCTTTTGCGGATCTGGCAGGAAAAACATGATGACCATGAGTACGACATATAGACCAAGAATGACACTGAACAATAGTGTTGGATTGTGATGGTAGAGCAGGCCCGTCAGGTATCCGGATGGAATGGCTGTAAGCGTCATGACGGTCTGCACGGCCGAGAACATATCGGCTTTCTCATGCGTACCCAATCGGTTCATCAGCAGGGAATCCCGGTACGTCTGCAAAATGAAGTTACCCGCAGCGAGCACGATTAGCGTGAGAAACAACATCCCTATATTCCCCACAGGGATCAACAGAAACAGAATGGCTCCGGCCGTGCTAAGCACAATGGAAAAACCAACATACTTTTCTTCCGAACGCCGTTTCAGTCGCGGAATGATGACCAGATAGAGCAGCATGACGGTTACCGCAGTCACTACTGGGATAAACGAAATGACACGGTCATCAAACTTCAACTGTTCCTTGAAGAAAATGACCTGAAAGAAATTCAGCTGCAAGATCAGATTGGACAACACCGTGATCAGAATAATCGGAAAAAGTCTCCGTTTGTAGAACGATTTTCCAAACAGGCGCAGACTGGAACCCAAGCTCTGAAGCACGCGGGTTTTACTATGCAATCCCATAAGTTCCTTGCCGACCTCGGTCTCATCCGTGTATCGGTTACGAATGAAGAACATGGCGGTCATGAGGATGCCCCCGACAAAGTAAATAGTGGCGAGTGTAGGCACAATACCATAATCAGCAATGACCACCCCGGCAATTGGCGTGAGTACCCCAGCCCCTGTAATAATCATGTTGAGAATGGCAAATACCTTGGAACGTTTGTGTTCCTCCACATCCTCTATGATCAGACAGTTAAAGGCGACCGTTACAAACTTGGATGTTGCGTTCAGTAAGTAGGCGATCAGGAACAGCCAGAAGTTCTGGGAGAAGGCCCAGATGAACATGGGAACACTCCAGGCAAGCAGATCAAAGATCAGTGTTGTTCGTTTTCGGCCCAGCTTATTCGTAATGGAACCTGCAAACAATTGAAAGATAAAGGCAAAATAAAGATTCACCGAATTGATTAAACCGATTTCTATGTCCGAAAGTCCGGCTTCCTTCATATATAAAGGAGCGTAGAATAGAACGATCGTGCCCGGAATGGCCCATACCGGTTCGAGTAAAATGGAGTAGCGTGGATTCTTCGGCAAATCTTGAAGCAATTTCAATCGATATCCCTTCCTTCTGCGGTTTTCACCGCTGCGAATTCCAACTTCTCGCAGCGGCAAACCCGCTAATGTCTACATGCTTATAGTACCTCTTATAGGATAAGAGCTGTTTTGACCGAATTCATCGGCAACTTCTCTCCAGTATGCATGTCATAACCAATCGTTCCATTAAAGGCCTGTTCATAATCACTCAGCAGTTCCTTGGCTGTCACCATCTGTTCCAGTTCCGGGATGCTTTGGGCAAATTTCAGTGCCGTACTGATCATCGAGTGATTAGCCACTGCGCCAATGATACTAATGCCATCATTAATCACGGCTGTTGATTTGAACGTCACCTCATAGCTGTCGTCATATCCCATAGGAATAATTTTTCCGCCTTTGGCAATCAGCTCAAACCCTACATGAAGCTGGTTACCAACCGCGTCCACTACAATATCAAACTTTTTGTTATTATTGATCTCGTATACTTTATCCAGAGTCAGATCCTGAGGATAGAACACATGATCCGCGATCCCTGAAGCGAACTCTTTGCGGTATGGATCAACTTCCGTGCCTACGGTAAGCCTTGCCAATCGTTTGCTAACTAGCTGACACAGGGAACCGATTGCTCCAGAACCGAGGACCAGTACAGAGTCACTTGGCTTAGTCCCTGCTTTCATGAACGTCTGAAGTACACATCCCAGTGGTTCGATCATCATGGCCGTTTCCCAACTCATGGAATCCGGAATGGCATAGATATACTTTTCGTCCCCAACAAAATATTCAGCAAAGGTTCCGTGCGTCGTCATCCCTACTTGATAGTCATCAAAATTCTCGCAGTAGATGAACAGACCCTCACGGCAGTATGAGCAGGTACCGCAAGATTGCGTGGGATCAACCAATACTCGATCACCGATCTTGAAACCACGAACGTCGTCGCCCACCTCAACCACTGTGCCTACACCTTCATGACCAATGATCGTTCCTTTATTTGCTGGCACTTTGCCTTTGACAATATTCAGATCTGTCCCGCAGATGCCGGAACCATAGATTTTAATTTTTACCTGGTTTGGCTTTTGAATGGTTGGCTCCTCAATCTCCTGGTAAGTCACCTGTTTGAGATCCTGATATACGAGTGCTTTCATTGAATAATTCCTCCTAGTCGATTGTCGATTATGATCTATGGATTAAGCTTCAAACGTTTTCGAAAGTTGCATCGCATGAAGATGTTCCTGCTTCTGAATCTCTTTCCAGTCTGACAGGATCTGCAACAGCGCTTCCTCGACCCATAGTAACTCTTCCCGTGTATGGGCATCAGAGAAAATAAAGTAACCCTTGGTGAAAATGCCGAAGTGAGCCATTCTCTTCACCATGAACTCGCGGAAAGGGTCTGTCTGGAAGTTATCTTCAGCCAGGGATTGAATGCAGAAGCTTGCATACGTCCCTCTCACTTCCAATTGATCCGTCAATCCGAGTAATACAAGTTCAGATTCCAGACGATCCATGATCCGGGTTGCCGGATCACGCCAAGTCGGCCATACTTTCGCATTTTTCATTAATCGTTCACAGGCAATGGCTGCTGCGAGCGCTGTCGTTTCACTGGAATGGGCATTACTGAATCTGACCTGTCCTGACAAAGACATCAAGTGCTCAGGCCCCATAACCGCTGCGAGCGGTAAACCGTTGGCCATACCTTTAGAGATACAGAGCAGATCAGGCCAGATGTCATATTCTCCTGCTGTAGCCTGCTTGCCCATTCGAATACCGGAAGTTACCTCATCGAATATGATAATGATGTCCAGAGATCGACATAGGTTTACGGCTTTCTCCAGCGCGTCCTTTTTCCACTCGTTGGGGCATAAAACAATACATGCGATATCCTCGGGAGACGCGGTAATCTGAGCCTCAATTCGCTCCACAGTTGGCTTGTTAACCCAGATTGTTGAACGCTCGATATCCACCGGGATGCCACGTTCTTTTGTCTGGCCACCATAATAACCGTAGGCAGACCAGTCGTGCCACCCATGATAAGCTGTTGCAATAACCTTGCTTTTGCCACTAGCGGCACGGGCCAGACGCACGGCCCCACTCACCGCATCAGCACCACTCTTGGTGAAGCGCAGCGATGGATAACGACCCTCGAACCGCTCCAGAATCAACTCGGCACATTCAAGCTCGATGTCGGCAGGTAAAGAAAAGCTTGTCCCTTTTTTCAACTGGTGAATGACGGTTAATTGGACTTCATGTCTGGCATGGCCCCATGGCGCCGTACCCATAGCCATTTCGCAATCCAGCCATTCATTCCCGTCGATATCTGTAAATCGGGAATTATAAGCCTCTGCACAACATACGGGTGTATGGCCCGGAAATAAACGTTCAGGTGCTTTGGCTAAAGTGCTGCATCCGCTCGGAATTACCTTCTCGACTTGTTCCAACCACTCCAGATTACGGGTAAATCGTACGGCACGATCGAGCGTGCTCTCTTTTTCTTTCACCTTAAGTACCTCCCTGTTTATTTTCGTTGTGAGTGAATTACCGAACTTTGGTTCCAGGCCAGCATCCATCGTATATGCGATCCATCGTGATCACATTGCCATACAGATCAATGATCAGATCCTTGGCTCGATGAGCATGTCTCATCTCAATCCAGTAGCGGTTCTCCAGCAAACGGGCGAAATTGTCCACCAAAAACAGTAACCGGTTCTCACTATGAATCAGTTCCTTGCCCAGTACCTGTGGCAGCCAGATGGCCCCATTGGAATTAAAGCGGTTTGAATAGTCCCGTACTTCGGCTACATTTGCAAATTCGGCTTCCTCTAGCTTGGTCCAGAATGTATCGGCATCACTTCGAACCTCGGCAAGGTCAATCCCGACAATCGGCAGATGCTGGTATTCCTCTTGGCTTTCCAGCTGTGCTTTCAGATGACTGAAAACGAATGGCCACACATCAGCCTCGATTTGACCGCCCCACTTTTTCCAGAATCGTGCCAGATTGTTCTTCCGGTTGAAGTTGCGGTGAATGCCGCTGCTGCGTTCCCAGTGATATGCTTGAATATTCGGATTAATGACCGTATCGTATCCGGCAGCTCGTGCCCGCATCTGATAATCAAAGTCCTCGTATCCGTTAAAGAATTTCTCATCGAGGTTGCCGATGGTCTCATACACCTCCCGCTTCATGCCAAACATGGCAAACACCACCAGTTGAACAGAGAAGGTTTCTTTTGGGATATCATCAGGTGATGCGTTCAGGAACAGGTGTCGGCCGATGGTGTCCGCAAAAGCAATGCCGCAATGCTGCACGCCTCCTGTTTGCGGATACAACAGAACGCCCCCAATCATGCCAATCGTAATATCGCTATCCAGTGTCTCTTTCATCATCGGTTGCCAGTTCGGTTGAAGAATGGTGTCAGAATCCAGGAAGAAAATGTACTCTCCCTTGGCTAGGCTCAGTGCGCTATTAATCGACACGGCGCAACCGAGTGGAAAATCATGCTGAAGAATCTCGATGGTCACACCTTCTCTTACTTCTTGCTTCAGTTTATCCAGATGTTGAAAGACTGCTGAGCCGGAACCATCGTTGATGAAAATAATCTGAGTGGATGGGCTTACCGTCCGGAGTAGCGAATCTGTGAACAGGTTCAAAATGTTATAGTCCTGGTTGACTGGCACAATAATGGTGTAAAGCATGGAATCCCTCCTGATTTGGGTTGATGGAATGAGTACATAAGCTGATTCGAACTGCACAATTGCTGGTGTTTCTGTCCGGCCCCCTCACTTGAATATTTTGTCTTTATTTGGTAATGATTTGAATCTACTAGAAATTTATATCATTTTTTGTAAACTGAAAATCTTAAATTCTGAACTCTGTTAATATTTGAATATGTGAGAAAATCAAGTTTTTGCAGCTTGCGCACTGAGAAACGCTTTTGTGAACGCAAAAAAACACCCTCAAAGAGTCTCCGTTCCTCATGTAACGGATTCTCTCTGAAGGTGTTATATTGTTCATCAAGCTCAAATTATGAATTACTTTATCTACAGTTGAATCTCTACATTTTTGTCCGGATCGCTGTATTTATAGATGCCCGGATTCAGTTCAATATGTCCATCAAATGGAATATCTTTGTAGGTATCTATATGAATTTTTGCAGGTGTCATCCCTTGGGGGTTAATTTCAGGAAAAACTTCTTTGCCATTGATCCGAAGCATTGTTTGGTTAATACCTCTGAAACTAGGCGTTTTGGAATATGACTCTACAATTAATTTCTCCCCATCCCTATAATAAGAAAATTGTATTTCAAGTCCATCGACAGTGAGTTTGGTGTATTGCTTTTGTTTCTTGGGTTCATTTAAATGAATCCAGTTTTTAGTTGTATCTCGTTTCTGAACAATGGCATCTTTTAAGATGAGTTTCATTGGAACATCAGACCAGTTTTGATACCACTCAGGAGATTCAAAATCAAACAATTGCTGATTATTTTCAGAACGCCCCCCTTTCGTGGCTTGCACCCCTGTGATTGTTTTATCATCTATAATCATCTGAATCGATTTATATTGAACAATACCTTCTGTATATGAACCTTCTTCATCAATTAAAATCTGAAGATTCAATGGAGTAATCACAAGTTGATCTAAAGTAACACCGGTTTTTGCTTGGAATTCAGGATTGGTATACAGTTTTTTCGTATATATCGCCTCACTTGCTTTTTTCCCATTTGCGACAAAATCGAATTTCCAAGTACCTGTCAATCGTTTTGCTGCTTCAACATAATTGAAATGAAGGTTCGCATTCGCCCAATCCGCTTCCGATATATCAAATACCTGTTCAATCAACAATCCTTTTTCTTCGTTAGGCAAGATGGTCGGAATAGCATCTACAACCTGGGACCCGGTATGAACTCTCAAGTGAGGTTTGACGCTTTCCAAATCTGATGCTGCTACCTCGACTTTATAACGGATGACCGTTTGATTATCTGCATGTCTAACCGATTCAATATGAATCGCCGGAAACTGTGAAACACCAGTAACCATTGATTCTCCAGTATGTTGATTAGATTTCAGGAAAATATCCCTATCCCGATAAAGGATAAGATTCTTTGCTTCGAATGTAAACTCTTTGGTACCACCTTTTAAAGTATCAGCTGTTTCATAGATCCCAATGAGTTTCTGACTATCAGGATCGTGCCCCAAATAACCATATACGTTCGCTCTCGCATCGGATTCTCCTATTATAGTATTTTCCTCAGTCGCAAATTCACTATATGGAGAAAGATCGATTGATGTGTCCAGAGATATGAGCATTTTCATTTTTTCTCCATCTGTTACAACACCGCTTAAATTCATTGTCACACCTGAACTAGCGGACTGAAGATCATATTGCTGACCGATACCATTATTTATTGCGCTTGCAACGCCCCGGCCTCCGATTCGATCCCAATCAATCGTCATACTGGCGAATACAGGAATAGCAACAAGTAAGAAAAAAGTAAAAATGATGCTTATAGGAATTGCTTTAGCTCGATATCCAGCAGGCTTTTGTGAAGAATTCAGATTGACTCGTCGTTTATGTGCTTCTTTTTCAATGGTTGTCCACATCAAGTCATAATCCGGAGGAGATATGTTTTTTTCCTTATTAGAATACTGATTCATTATTACTCATCTCCTTTAGTTGAGGTTCAACCATTTTATTGAGAAGTTTTAACCCTTTGTTTAATCTGGATTTTGCAGTCCCTTCAGGTATGTTCATAACTTTAGATATCTCAGGTACAGTCAAATCATTGATAAATCGAAGGACAACAACCATCCTAATCTTGTCAGGAAGCCCACTATATAATCCTCGTAGCTCTTCTTTTGTTTCCCTATGGTACACACCCTCTTCCACAGGGTTATAACTCTGGGATTTGGACAACAAATAATGCCGCATTTCTTTCAACCATCCAGATTTCCGTCTTCTCATAACGTTATGACACTCATTTGAAGCAATTCGCAATATCCATGATTTCATATTCCTTACCTTAGTTCTGTCAGCCAAAATAACTTTGACAAATACTTCTTGGCAAATGTCCTCGGCATCTGCTTGATTCTTCATCAGATAATAACAGAAGTAATAAACTTGCTCTTTGTACAATTCAAAAATTTCTCTGTCAGTCATTCTATCCCCCCCTTTGCCGTGTTCTCATTAATAAGACAAATAATGTTATGTAATCGTTCATTTTGTTTATAGTTGGTTTTGCTAAGTTCTCGGATACCTAGAATAGATTAGTTCAATGTCTCTGCTTGAACAGGTCTATATACATGTAAACAAGCAAAAAAAGCCGCTAAATTAGCGACTTTATGAAATCATTTGGTCATCGAGTAACGAGCTGATGCTGTTGAGTTAATCTCACCCCTATTTTCATCTCTGCTTAAATCCATGATAAAACGTATCCACCACAAGCGCAGGGGCTGCTTTTCTCGCGATATGACCACTTACAACCTGCTGCCACGTCAGGAACATGATGGAATACAACACATCGACAATCCAGGTTTTATCGAGATCGGAGCGGAAATAACCTTTCTGTTGTAACAGACCGACCGTGTGTAATACAGGTTCTCTCAGTTTCAGATCTGCTCCCTCAATCTCGGGATTATAGTTAATGGTGGTGTCATGAGCCAGAAAATAAATTTTGTCGCCTAATGGAATCAGCGCCTCGATCAGCTCAGGTATGTACTTTTCACAGTGCTCCTCATCCAGTTGGATTTCTTTCATGGTCTCACTGACCACCTCGATTGCGCGTAATCCGAGATATACCATGAGCTGTTCACGGCTTTCCACATATCGATGTAACGTAGCGATCCCGATTTTTGCAGATTCTGCAATCTCATTCATAGAAGCATTCGGTTTTTCAATCAGCAATTTGGTGGCCTCGTCCAAAATGGAATGAAGCCTGGTTTGTTTGATTGTTGTCATTTCCTTTTTCATTGGTATTACACCTCTTGGCGAATTAGTCTACAATTGATCTAGTCATCCATCAAATGATTGGATGAGATTATAAAATTATAGCATACTTCCTCACGAGTAATACTAAAAGCCGCCATTTGGCGGCTCTTAGCATGGTTATCTTTCACGTTACTTACAGTTCGATGATTCTCGTTGCAATATTTGTACAAAATTCACGATCATGCTCTACAAAAAGCAGGGTTGGCGAGTATTCCAAGAGTAAGTCTTCGATCTGCATACGTGAAATGACATCTACAAAGTTGAGTGGTTCATCCCAAATATGCAGATGAGCTTTCTCACTAAGACTTTTGGCAATGAGCACTTTCTTTTTTTGACCTGCGCTAAACGTTGAGATATTTTTCTCCAATTGCAGTCTGGAAAAATCCAACTTTCGAAGTATCGATTTAAACAGGCTTTCATCAATCCCCTGTGTGGCCGCATACTCAGATAAATGTCCTCCGAGATCGGACGTGTCCTGCGACACATACGAGATTTTAAGCTGATGATCCTTTCTGAAAAGACCTGTATAAGGGATATCTTCACCACAGATCAGTTTAAGAATGCTTGATTTTCCAGATCCATTTTTACCGTACAGGTTAATACGATCCCCTTGTTCAACCGTGATACTGACATCCTTACACACCGTATTGGAGCCATATGATATCGACACATGTTCCAATTCAACAAGTTCCTGCTTGTGAAAATCCAGCTGATGAATCTGTAAACGTTCTGCACTCTCGATGTTTTTGAGAAGTTTGGATTTCTCTTGAATCGCAGATTGCTGCCTTTGTTCGATATTTTTGGAACGTTTCATCATTTTGGCAGCCTTGTGCCCAATATATCCTTTATCCACCTTGGAGCCGGAATTTCTCGTACCGTTTTTGGTCTTTTCAACTTCATGCGACCATCCACCGGTCCGTTTGGCTGAATCGGATAAACGCTTGATATCCTTTATTAATTTCTCATTACTCGCAAGTTCAAACTGATCTTGCCTTCTTTTATTTTCCCACCAAGCGGAGAAATTGCCTTTCTGAATCTCGATGTTACTTTTATTGATGGAAAGGATATGGTCCACGCTGTGATCCAGAAACGCCCGATCGTGAGATACCAAAATAAATCCACGCTTGCTGCCAAGATAATTACTGACGATTTGTCTTGCATGGAGATCAAGATGATTGGTAGGTTCATCTATGAGCAGAAACCGATTATCCTTCAGGAACAAAGCAGCCAGCATCACCTTTGTTTGTTCTCCGTTGGATAACGTATCAAAAGGCCGATACAACACATCTTCTGACACTTTCAACAGGTTAAACTCGCGCACAACTTGCCAGTGTAGATATTCAGGATGAATCTCGCCGATGACATCAACGGTCATGGCTCCCTTATTTTCTACCTGGAAAGGAAAGTATTCAAAGCTAACATTCGCAGAGATATGTCCGCTGTATTCATATTTGCCAAGCAACAGATTGAGGAAAGTCGTTTTGCCTCTGCCGTTCCTTCCGGTAAAACCCAATTTCCAATCGGAGTCCAATTGAAAACTAACATTTTCAAATATATTATCGTAACTGCCTTCATAAGCAAAGGTCAGGTTGGTAACGTTGATTAAAGACATGCATATCATCCTTTTTATGTGAAATATAAAAGTAAACTGACGGGATTTCACCATAGAACATGGCATGGATTCCCTCACTTTAATATTTGAACATAATCAGAATTTAGATTCGCTTATACAATAAAGAAACCTGGCGATAAACCACTCAGCGCCAAGTAGATCTATGCATAGGAGGACAAAGTGTCGGATTCTGATTAGTCATATTGTGAACCATGCCACTGTTCATGTTTGTTGACAGGTCCACATAAACATCCACAACCTCTAATTCAGTCATGACTCTATCCCCCCTTTGAAAGTTCAAAATTTAATACAGAAAACTTAACATGGAATACGATATGGGTCAAGACAGTGTAGCCTCGATCTCATCTTCCATCCCCGTACCGTTAAACCATTGTGTTTAATGGCTTACACACCTCTACGTAAATTTTGATGATGTACTCATCGGGATTACTTTCTGCAAAATAAGTGAGCAGGTCCAGTGCATACACATGTCCACAGACTTGCAGTCCCTCTTTTTCTATCTCCTCTTTCATGAGGGAATACGTCTCCGGCATGCTTTCGTATGAACCTCGATGATTCATGACGGCATACATCCCTTTTGGCTTAATCCATATCGTTTCCCCTGGAATGGGAGCTTTTATTTTGTTGCCAAAGTAATCCGGATAGTATTCTCCTGCCTCATAGTGCTCCTGAGTTAAGATCGTCCATACCGGAAACTCATAGTCGATCATCTGTTCATCACAATGGGTCCTGTATTCAATGAATTTACGGAAGAATTCCTTATCCCCATCCCCTTGCTCCAGTTGAACAGTAATAAAATACTCCAGCTCACATTGTTCGATATGCAGCCCTTCAGGAGAAGCATCCGTGGCTTGTTTCGTCATTTCTATTGCACCACTTAGCAGCTTTTGCATACGTTTGATTCGTTGCTGCTCCAACTCAAGTGCCTTTAATTTCTGTTCAAACAGCTCAATTAACAATGGTGTATTCTGATTTTGAATAAACGACTTAATCTCTTGGAGTGAGCTTCCTGCCTTCTTCAGCACATGTATGACATCCAGCACATACGTTTGTTGCATACCATAATAGCGGTAGCCCTTGGCATTGGTATATTCAGGCTTTAACAGCCCAATCTCGTCATAATGAAACAAGGTATGTTTGGTCACTCCGCAGATCTTGGCAAATTCACTGGTGGTAAAATGTTGTGCGTGATGTCCAGCCATCTATGGGCCCTCCATGTACATATGTAGTCTAAGTTTTATCAATATAAATGCATTATAGTGTGTAAAGAAAAGTTTGACTATAGGGTTACCCGATAGTTTAGTCTTGAATTGTAAGTTATTCATATCGTCGGAGGGAAACATGTCTAAATTCAAACGTTGGATGATTCTTGTTATTGTCTCAAGTGCACTATTACTCATTGTGATGGATATGACCATCCTGTACACAGCCCTACCCAGCTTGACCCATGATCTCGGTGCATCTGCTTCGGAGAAATTATGGATTCTGAACGGTTACTCCCTTGTCATGGCGGGTCTTCTTCCTGCAATGGGAACACTCGGGGACCGTCTTGGTCATAAAAAAATATTCACCCTGGGCTTGCTCGTCTTTTCTGCTGCTTCTCTTGCTGCTGCCTTTTCTCCAGTACCGGCTATGCTGGTCATGAGCAGAATTCTTCTAGCCGTAGGTGCCTCCATGATGATGCCAGCGACATTGTCGATTATCAGAGTTACGTTTACGAATGAGCGAGAACTCGCACTGGCAATCGGCATCTGGGGTTCCATTGCATCAGGTGGTGCTGGATTGGGACCGATTGTTGGTGGACTGCTACTTCAACATTTCTGGTGGGGCTCTGTGTTTCTGATTAACCTGCCCATAGCCATTATCGCGTTTGTATTCGCCTTGAAAATGATCCATAAACATCAAGGGGATACCTCGAAAAAGTGGGACTTCACCAGTTCCATTCAGATCATGATTGCCATGGTCGGAATTATCTATTCTATTAAGGAATTCACAAGACGCGAAGGATCTCTCACACTCGCTATCATTGCTGCTGTGATCGGTGTTCTGTCCCTGATCATCTTTATTCGCCGTCAGAATAACAGTCCCAATCCACTGCTGGATCTGTCCTTATTCAAAATCCCAAGATTCAGCACCGGCTTTATTACCGCACTGGTTGGCTTGTTTGCACAAATGGGTGTGCAATATATGGTCACTCAGCGGCTTCAGCTGGTGGAAGGCATGTCACCGCTTCAGGCTGGACTATTCACCGTATCCATACCTGTTGCAGCACTCATTGCCGGACCTGTTACGGGGGCCATTATGCACCGTGTGGATGTTGTATATATCAAAAGCTTCACTCTCTTCATCGCTGCCCTTGGCATGGGGACGTATCTGATGTATTTCAATGCTGGGTTCACCGGGCAGATTATCGGCTTGGCACTGCTTGGTGCAGGTCTTGGATCAGGGATGACCGCTGCATCACATTCCATTATGAGTTATGCCCCACCACACAAAGCGGGCATGGCCGCTTCCATTGAGGAAGTGGGTTATGAGCTGGGCGGAGCATCCGGTATTGCGATCATCGGCAGCATGTCGACTCTTTTCTACACACTCGCTATGAAGATTCCTGTGGGAATTAGTGTGCCAGCCAATGCGAAAGACAGTTTGGATGAAGCGCTTATCGCTGCCGAAAGCTTGCCTGCTGCGTCTGCTGAATCGCTCAAAAATGCCGCCTTTGCTGCATTTGACCAATCCTTCTTTGTTGTCATTGCAGGTGTGACCGTATTTCTGTTCATTGCTGCTCTGATTATGAGTTGGCTTGCTGTGCGGTTGAAACGAGCCCCAAAGCACAGCGTTAAAACGTAATGAAATTCATTTCATGAAACAAAGCGAGGTATATACGAAATATGTCAAAAGAAGAGGATTAACTCAATTAAATTCACATCAAAAACCACTACCTGATTTGTTTCAGGTAATGGTTTTTGATATGCCTGATAACCGAAGCTTACCACCATGCGGCACCTCACGGAAGGTAGGCATCCTCTACCTCAACTTTTCGTTCATTCCCCATCGCAATGTATCTTACGTTAATGACATTTCCTTTCTGAAAATGGGGAATATGTGTGATTGGAATATAAGTCTCTACAATTGTTGGGAAGGTGCGGCCGTCAACTTGGGTTACAGTCAGATCCAATCGCACGCCAGGCCTTCCATCCCTACTGGATGATGTCTGCACAATATCATGAATTATTGCTTCTGTTGGAATTCCGTCCATCAGAATGCTCTTGCGAAGGTGATGTTTCTCTTTATTGTTACGTAGCAGTTTAAATGCCATAATCGTAGTGATTGTGCCTGTTATAAGCCCAAAGACAATAATAGCGACAATAATAATTAATGTGACGGTCATGATAACCTCCTTTTAGTTGAAACTTATGTTAACTACTTCTTGTTTAGATCTCTTTTTCCTGCCTATTCTCTTTGAATCGGAAAACCTCAAAGTCAAAAAAGCCGCCTTAAGGGCGGCTTCATGCTGTGTATGTTCAACTCAACTTAGTCTACTTTCGCACCATACGAGCGTACAAACAGAACAGCTTGTTCGCGATCCAAACGTACGCCTTTGATATCCAGTGATTTCAGATCGATGCCTTCCAGATTAGCCCCTCTAAGATCGGCCCCTTGAAGCTTGGCTCTGCTTAATACAACTCGGGTAAGATCACAGTCTCTCAAATCCGCTTTGGTGAAATCCGTGTCCGTAAAGTCAGCCTCAAAGAAACGAATTCCTCGCAGATCCTGTTTCCCCAAACGTGTATGTCTCAGATTGGTATAGGACCAATCGCCGTGACTTAGGGTAATGCCATCCATTTGCGCACCTGAAAAGTCTGAGCCTGTCATCTTGCAGGAGCTGAATTTGGAAGCAAAGAGATTTGCACCACCGAAGGTGCAATTTTCAAAAGCCGATTCCGTATGAATCGAACCATTCATGGAAGCCCCTTTGAAGTCACACTCGATAAAACGACAGTTACTCGTTTCAATTTCTTCCATAGAAGCGTTCATAAATGTACACTGCTTGAAAACACAACTTATGAGTTCTCCATAGCGCAGATCACGTCCCTCAAAGTGTACTGCTTCATATTCCTGATCCTTATATTGATACACTGGTTACACCCCACATTGTATATTTCTCCGTCTTTCTTCATTAAAAGAACTTTTTATACTATACCACACCCCTGTCAAGCACCTGCTTAAACACCCACAAAAGTCAAGTTACTTTTTTTATGAGAAAAATCTGAAAACTAAAAAAGGAACGCATAAAGCGCCCCTCCAGCTCACACTTTTAACTGTTCCAATGTGGGCTTATATATGTGAAACTCTCCAGTTAGCTACTTGTTCTATTCCTATCAGAAAACATTACACCAGTTTTTTGGACATCCTGTACAGGGATAACGAAGGTTTATTGATTTCCCCTACTCTCTGGTATCCCAAACGCTCGTAGAGTTTAATTGCTAGTAGGTTTTCCTTTTTAACCGTAAGTGAAGATTTGGACAGACCTTGTGTTATAGCTTGCTCCTCAGCAAAATGAATGAGCTGTGTCCCTACACCAAGACCTCTGCTTTCAGGCAAGGTAGCCAATGTTCCGATGTGGTACTCGTCGTTCTCCGCTTCTTTTAATGTCACCATGGAGTAGAACTCTTTCCAGTGTTGGAGATTATACTTAATCAGGCTCCATTTACGAAGTTCAAACAGTTTGGAGAACGTTGGCAAAGCAAGTTTGTTCATTATAGTGGTCGGATAACACATGATCATGCCCAGCGTTTGGTTACCCATTTTAGCTTCATAAGCATATTGGTGACTGAATCGGTTCTGATTCGAACGCCATAACTTGTTAAATGTTTTTTCTATAATGCCTTTGTCCTTGGTACCTGCAAGCGAATAGGCCATATATTCAAGTGCCATCTGATTTAGTTGCCCGCCGACTAATGATTGTGGACTGGCTTTTGTTATGGAAATCTTATTCATCGCTGTCACTCCTCTAGGTAGCTGAAATTGGACTAAAACCTCGTAGCAGGTTGGTTGAATGATAACCCCTCAACGATCACATTCACCGTATCAATGGTTAATCCGGTCAGCTGTTCCACATGTAATCTCACATTGTTTTGCAATTCCCTGCAGACTTCATGCACTTTTGTTCCATAACAAACGACAACCTTTACGTTTATCTCCAGTCTTGATTCTACCTTGCGGATATCTATGCCATTTTGTAGACTTTTCCCGCTCCACTTTTTGGTGATGCCCTCTATAAGTCCTGTCGACATGGAGGAAATCTCACTGGTAGTATTTGCGATCTTGCCGACAATTTTGGAGATCACATCATCCGATATTTGAATTTTTCCCAAAACATTTTGAATGGACATCCTAGGTCCCCCTCTTTATACCTGCATTTTTGATAGATAATAATATCATTTAATATAAATATAAATCATATAAAGTCAAATTTCAACTTTTGAATTGAGTCATCCTCATTTCTACCTGTACATAGCAAAAAAACCGCGATCATCGCGGCTTCTTCTAGTCATACTATGGGAATTTTAATTGAATACGGACAGGAATGCAGGAAGATAACTCGCTATCTGTTCTGCCTTCTTCTGCCTGCTCTGTTTCTTCTCCTTGTACGATCCACTGCCTACCGATTAACGTTTGCAGCAATTCAATCTCTTCTGCGGTCAGACGAATATGCTTCAGAGACAACTCATCTTGAACGTAATCCCGATCCACCTTACGGTCAAACCGGAAATCGAGCAATCGTTTCAACCCGTTAATATGCAAAAACTTGAACTCATAACCTTGACGTATCGCCTTTTCCCAATCGTCTCCGATATCAGCTGCTGTCTGTAGTCTTTCATCAAAATCCATCGTGGATTCCTTAACCAGAGGCAACAAACGGGAATAGTCTCGACGTTGTAAACATTCAATAATCACTTCTTTTGGTTCCCCACTTGTCAGAACATTCTCTACAAGAAGCCCTACAGGAATGGACAGCTGAGTTCGACTCATTGCTCGCCCTCCTCATTCCCGAGGTACTGATTGAACCAGGCATTCACCTGTTGGAAGCTATCGATCCGAAGTGAAGGTTTACCGCTTTTCAGCAAACTGTGGTTGGAACTTGGATAACGAATCAGTTTGGTCTTTTTGCCATATCGTTTTAGCGTAGTATATAATTCCTCCGCTTGCGCAATCGGTGTCCGATAGTCCTGCTCTCCGTGCATGATCAGAAGTGGCGTCTCAATGTGATGTGCATGGGCAAGAGGTGAACGGGACCACAGGAATTCAGCGTTTTCCGCCGGATTACCACCAATGACTCCCTCGACATAGGAAATTCCGATATCACTCGTCCCATACATGGACAACCAGTTGGAGATACAACGCTGGGTTACAGCCGCCTTGAAACGGTGGGTATGCGCTACAATCCAGTTGGTCATCACTCCTCCATAACTGCCACCTGCCACACCCAGACGTGAAGCATCAAGGAAATCGTATGTAGCCAGGGCATAATCAACAGCTTCCATCAGATCCCGGTAATCACCTCCGGCAAAGTCGCCACGGCAAGCTCTGGCAAACTCCTGACCGTATCCCATACTTCCGCGAGGATTGATCCACAGCACAGCGTACCCTTGCGCAACGAGTGTCTGCATTTCATGACTGTATGTACCCGTATACATCGCGTGGGGTCCACCATGAATCTGCAAAATCAATGGCAGTTTCCCATTGGTGTCACGTATTGCCGGTGTGGCTAACCAACCTTGAAGCGGCCATCCATCAGAGGACTTAAACTCTACACGGACTGGCACATTTACAGCCAATTCAGCCATGAATTCATCATTTCGCCGGGTGAGTCTGAACATTTCACCACTGTCGATATCCACGCGATATAACTCCCCAGGGTGTTCAGCAGTCAACGCAGCGATTACCAGCGACGAACCATCTGGCGTTAAGGTATACTGATACACATCCTTTTCACCTGCGCCCGTCACAGATTGATATTTCCCATCTTCTTGAATGCGATACACGTCCACATTCCCGTTATCTGTTCCGAGTACATATACACCACGTTCTGGATGATGGGCATCCGAGATAGGAGAAGGTGACGCACCTGCCGACTTCATATCTCCAAGCGCCGCGTTACCAATCTGCATATCTAATTGAGGTGCGATTGGCCTGGGTATACCTCGATGAACGGGAACAGCGTATAAGCTGTTGTGGCTCCCGCTTCCATACTCACGATCACTGGCGATCAGGATCAGCTGCTGCCCGTCGGACGAATAGGAGAATTGGCTTATCGCCAGACTGGAATCCGTCACTTTGAACAGAACACTTTCTCCCAATCGAATGCTGTATACATCGGTAAAGTAAAGCAGATCCGCATCAAGTTCCTCGTCCTCTACTTGCTTCGAAATGAAAGAAAGCTGCTGGCTATCTGGCGACCACGCCGGAGCACTGATATTCCATAGCCCGGAAGTCACCTGTGTGATCTCCCCGCTTTTGATCTCATATACAAACAACTGGCTGTATTGACCGTCCCACCAGCCAGCCCCTTCCGCCTTCGGCGTTGTACGCTCGAAGACTTTACCTCGCAGCTCAGGTACAGACTCCTGTTGGACGTCTGCTTTCTTCTGTTGGTCCTCCGGTTGTACTTTGCTGGTAAACGCAATGTACTGCCCGTTCGGCGACCAGATATAACTCAATATTTTACGTGCGGGAGATATCAGCATGACCGGCTCTTTTTGATCTGAATGGAGCGTCCATAGTCCTTTGCCACCATCCACTGAGCGAATGAATGTGAGCTGTGTGCCATCCGGCGACCAAGCAGGTGAGGAATCTTTTGTTCCATCCGAAAGTGCAATATCTTCATCACCATCGAGCGAAATCCCTCGAATTTGTGTATTATATTCGTTTTTATCCTGATCTATGGTCTGTTCCACATAAGCCACTTGTCCGTTAGGACTGATCACCGGCTGACTTATCCAACGGTAGTGACTCAGATCCTCCGGCATAATTGGTCTTTGATTCATAATGATGGCTCCCTTCTCCGTTTATTTATGGGTTGTCTCCGTACGTGGATCAAGCACATCACGCAGCCAATCTCCAAGGAAAATAACACCGAGTACGGTAAAAGTGATCGCTAGTCCCGGGAATGTAGCAACCCACCAGCTTGTAGCAACGTATTGTCTGCCATCACTGAGCATCCCTCCCCAGGATACATCAGGTGGTTTGATACCCAGGCCCAGGAAACTGAGTGAAGCTTCCATAATAATCGTTGTGCCGACATTCATACCGCAGATGACGATAAAAGATGAAAGGATATTCGGCAGAATGTGTTTCAGAATCAATCTTCCATTCTTCGCGCCAATCGATCTGGCCGCATGAACAAAATCACGCTCTTTGATACTAAGAACCTCACTTCTTACCACACGGGTGAATGGAACCCAGTTCGTCACCCCGATGACAAAGATCAACGTTGTAATACCCGGGCCAACAATTGCCATCACAACAAGCATGAACAGAATGGTTGGAATCGCCATGAATGCATCACCTACACGCATGATGACAGCATCCAGCCATTTCCCGTAGAATCCGGATACCAGCCCCAGAATCGCGCCAATAATTCCTGACACAATCACGGCACCCATCCCCACGATTAAGGAAACCCGGGCACCATATACAATGCGGCTCCACATGTCTCTACCCAGATTATCGGTACCCAGCCAGTATTCGGCCGTTCCGCCCTCAAGCCATGCTGGTGGTTTAAGTCGGTTAAGCGGATTAACCGCTGCCGGATCATGACTCGTCAATAGAGGTGCACCTATGGCAATTAACACAACCAACAATACAAGCACAGCACCAAACATTCCGGTCTTGCTGATGATCAGTTGTTGCCAGATATAACGAAATCCCGTTGGTGCACGCCCATTGTCTTGTTCCTGTTCTGTACCCGGAATTGGCATTTCATTGCTGCCTGTCATATGATTGCACCTCCTTTTAGTCGTATTTGATGCGCGGATCGAGTAGCCTGTAAGCTACATCCGTCAAGATGTTGATTACCACAACGATAAAGGCAATGACAAACACCGCTGCCTGTACAATCGCCATATCATGTGTGTTGACTGCAACGACCAGCAATTGACCCAGTCCAGGCCAGGAGAACACCGTTTCCGTAATCAAAGTGCCCCCTATCAGACTTGTAAACTGTAAACTCATAATTGTCACGACCGGTATCAATCCGTTCCGAAATGCATGTTTTACAATGACAACCATTCGGCCAAGCCCCTTGCTGCGAGCTGTTCGAATATAGTCCTGGTTGAGAATCTCCAGCATGCTGGAGCGAATCAGTCGGGTCATCTGCGCAGCCAGTCCAACGCCAAGCGTGAATGCAGGCAAGATCAGATGTGACAATCCTCCGCGACCGGATACCGGCAATACGCCCAGCATGACGGAGAACAAGAGGATAAGCATAATCCCCATCCAGAAGTTTGGCATCGCCTTACCAATGACGGATATTCCTGAAATAATGAGATCGGTAAACGTATTGCGTTTGACAGCTGAAATGACTCCAAGTGGCACAGCCATAAGTACAGCAAAAAACATGGCGGCTACAGCCAGTTCAAAGCTGGCAGGCAATCTCTCCAGCACAAGCTCTAGCGCAGGCTGATTGTAGCGAAAAGACTGACCAAAGTCTCCCTGTATCGCACTGCCCAGAAACTTCACGTATTGCGTATATAAAGGCTGGTCCAAACCAAGTGCCTGCGTCAAGACAGCACGATCTTCAGCGGTAGCCGTTTCAGGCAACATTAGCGCAACCGGATCACCGGTGACTCGAACCAAAATGAACACAATTAATGAAACAATGAACAGCACCGGAATGATCTGCAGTAGTGACTTAAGTACGTATTTGCCCATTCCTTGTTCACCTCCCTTTTAAAAAAGAACGGCAGGAACATGGTTATCCAGTCCCTGCCGTTCACGGCCTATCTTTTCAATGACCGGTTGTTATACCCGATGTTACTGTGCAACAGGTGTAATCTCGTCAGCATAGAACATCTCGTCACTGCGTGGCGCGAAGTTCACTTTAGCATTTGTTCCGTAGACACCTTCCATTTGGTACAGATATACGGCTGGGCGTTCTTCAGAGAAGATCTGTTGTACTTGCTGATACTCTTTCTCACGAGACGCAGGGTCCATGTTCACCAATGCCGATTGAAGCAGTTTCTCTACTTCAGGATTGTTGTAATCCGACTCGCCTTTTGCTTCTTCCAACATATAACGATTGTAGTTATTCGAAGCATCAAACAAGGAGTTACCAATACCAATCATGAAGATTTCTTTGAATGATTTGGAGCTGTAACGTTCACTGAATGCACTTGCTTCCAGGACATCCAGATTGATTTTGAATCCGGCTTGTTCCAGCATTGCTGCAACAACTTCAGCCTGTTCTTTGTATTGTGCGGAAACGGAGATAGTCATCTCGGCTTCACCTTCCGCATAGCCAGCTTCTTGCAGCAACTGTTTAGCTTTTTCTTGATCATAAAGTGACGTTTTGTACAATGAAGGTTCAGCACCGAAGTTGCCTGGTGTTACGGATGTGCGGGTTACGATACCTGCTCCGCCGGCAATGCTGTCCACGATTCCTTGTTTGTCGATAGCCAGGTCAATGGCTTCACGTACTTTCGGATCAGCCGTGATGCTGCCTTCTGTCTGACGGAAGATCAGTTGAAGTACACGCTGGATTGGCGCTTTGACAATCTTCTTGTCTGCTTCGCCTTCGATCCGGGCAATGTCAGTGGACGGAATGGAAGACGCAACATCCACACCACCAGCAAGCAATTCGGATACACGTGTGGAGGCTTCAGGAATAACGCGGAATACCACTTCATTCCATTTTGGTTCACCGTCGAAGTAGTTCTCGTTTTTCACCAGTTCCACACGATCATCTTTGGTCCATTTACTGAACTTGTAAGGGCCTGTGCCTATCGGTTGTTTCAGGAAAGAATCGAATCCTTTATCCGCAATATATTTTGCTGGCAGAATGCCTGCTCCCATTTTGGACAGACGATTCAGGAGCAACGGATCTGGACCATCCGTGATGATGTCTACGGTATAGTCATCCACCACTTTAACTTCTACGATATTTTTGAAATAACTGTTTTGTTTCAGTGTCTCGTCCTTGGCTACGCGCTCCAGCGTGTATTTTACATCTGCTGAAGTGAATGGATCGCCATTGTGGAAGGTAACACCTTCACGCAGCTTAAATCTCCACGTTGTATCATCGACCTGATCCCATGATGTCGCAAGTCCCGCAACTTTTTTCTGTTCACTGTCATTTTTGATCAGATAATCAAAAACGTTGACCAGAACCGCCTCACTGGAAGTGTTGTTGTTGTTGTGCGGATCGAAACTCTCAATATCTGTTGCTCCAGCAACGGTCAGTGTTGTACTTGCGCTTCCACTGCCCGTTCCTTCTGTTGCGGAACCATCATTCGTGCTTGTCGATTTTCCTCCGCAAGCGCTGAGTACCATTACGACTGCCAGTAACGTGATCCACAAGCCTGTCCATTGTCTTTTTTTCATTGTGATTGCTCCCCCTCAGAAGATGTATTCCGTGCCAAAAATTCAAGTGCTACTGCAGACAACATGCCCACACCATAAGGCATGGCTGTCTCATCGAGATCAAACATGGGATGGTGGAGTGGATAGCGAGTACGTTCCTCATCATTCCCAGATCCTAGTCTGAAAAACACACCCGGAACCTGTTCACAATAAAAAGCGAAATCCTCGCCCCCTGTAGAAGGTTTGATATAAGTCCATCCCTTCTCCGCATTAACCTGATCACAAGTCTCTGTTAGCAGGTCAACCATGCCGAGATCATTCACGACAACAGGGTATCCATCGCCGTAGACAACTTCGCATCCAGCTCCAAAAGAATCGCAGACCCCTTTAACAACCTGCTCGATCAAAGCTGGCATCCGCTCACGAATGGCAGGTGAGAGTGTACGAACCGTACCGATCATCTCCACTTCGGGGGCGATGGCTGTTCCCATATAACCTCCCGTGATTTTGCCAATCGTGACTACTGCCGGTTCAAGTGGATCAACCATCCGACTGACGATATTTTGCAATGCGGTGATGACCTGAGCGGATACCGCGATTGCATCAATACCCTCATGTGGACGAGCTGCGTGACCACCCTTGCCAAACACCTTGATAATCAAGGGATCAGCTGATGCAAACGCAACGCCCTGACTTACACCCAAGGTTCCTGTGTCCTGTCCAGGTGTCATGTGTAATCCTGCGATGGCATCAACCTTTGGATTCTCCAGAACACCGTCCTGGATCATGGCTCTTGCACCTGCAAGTCCCTCTTCTGCTGGCTGGAAAATAAATTTGATGTTGCCTGATTTCGGTCTTCCAAGACCAGTAAGCAGTTGGGCGGCTCCCATCAGGATGGAGGTGTGAGCGTCATGTCCACACAGATGCGCTTTGCCATCCACTTGCGAGCGGTATTCCACCGCTTTTTGATCCTGGATTGGCAGAGCATCCATGTCTGCGCGCAAGGCAAAGGTTGGTCCATCGGTCTCTCCGCGAAGCAGGCCTGTAACCCCGGTCTGTCCGACATTGCGTGTAACTTCCAACCCCAGGCTTTCCAGATGCTCAGCTACGATAGCGGATGTGCGATGCTCCTCATAACCGATCTCCGGATGCTGATGTAAATCTCTGCGCCAAGCGCTTAACTGGGCTTGTAGTGGCTGAGCCAGCTGTATTAGTTCTGAACGATTCATTTGCTGTCATTCCCTTCATTTTTGTCCGATTCAGAAACCAAACGGGCATAGATTGCATCCGCTGAGAATTCGATATGCCTTTTCATCGTCTCCTTAGACTTGGTGCTATCATGGGCTTTCAATGCTTCAAGAATCTCCATATGTACACCGTGGTTGACGGTACGTATCCGGTCATCATAAGGCATCAGGTCAAGCGCCGGATTAATTTTCGTCCGGATCTGTCTGACGGCTCTCTCGCAGTATGGATTCCCCGAAGCCTTGGCGATGGTCAGATGAAATTTCACATCCAGCGCCCTGAACCATTCCCTTGTGCAGTCTGGCTCTATACTTTGTTCCATGTAACCCTCAAGCAGCTCCAGTTCGCCTGCGGTGATCCGCTCAGCAGCGAGAAAAGCTCCCTCTGGCTCGATGATGGTTCGAAATTCAAACACCTTCAACATCTGTGACCAATCCCGTTTAATTTCTTCTCTCGTGCGCTTATGCGAATTGGCTGTCAGAGGCAGTACAAACGTTCCGCCTTTGGCACCCACCCTTTTCTCTATCAAGCCTTTCTCTTCCAGTGAAGAGAGTGCCTCGCGAACGGTAATGCGGCTTACGTTAAAAATCTCTGCCAGATCTCGCTCGGCTGGAAGCTGTTCTTCACTCATTAATTCTTTCAAAATAATGGCTTCTTCCAGTTGTTCCCTAATGAATTCACTAACCTTTTTGGTGGATACTTTCTCAAAACGAAATGAAAACGTACTGGACATCTAAACACTCCGATCTGTATATGGTCTAGACCTTATACCATTAATATAATTCCGACTAAACTTATATGCAATACTTTTTTTCAAGTAAATTCATATTTTTTTCTCACCACCTCCAAATTGAAGCATTTTGACACAAAAAAGATGCATCTACACGCAGCAGATGCATCTTCGCTTTCGTTATCCTCCTCTATAACTTCTTATTGGCAAAGGGTCTGAAATCCTCTGTAACCGCAAGTTTTTTGCTTCCCCTCAGGTAAAAGCTGTCATCCGCTCTCCAGGTATGACTCTTTTTGTTCTGTCTGCGGTGATAGACATAATTATAAGGAGAGGTCGCGTACGCTTTGAATCCTCTTTTCCTGCATTGTCTCAGGAAGGTCACATCTTCCCCTATTGAACGGTCCGTGAAGCGGACTTTTTTCAAGATCTCTCTTTTGAATAAAATAGTGCCCCCTTGTACAAATTCAACCGGTTTATTTTTTTCAGCCGGAGATCTGACCAACAATGTTTTGGATGCGCCCAAATAAACGAGACACGAATGTTTACCCACAATATCACTTTTGGTCCGTCTAAGTTCTCTCACCTGCTCTGTTAAATAATACGGCGAATAGTAGTCATCATCATCAAATTTGGCAATCAGCGAAAAGCGTGCCCTTGTCATGCCGGCGTTCAGGCTTTGTCCTAGGGAAATGCTCTCCGGAACTTGATATACATGAACATTGGCAAGATTCCGAACCCGGTTTTGGTATAATGCCAGATTCATACTGTCATGATTCAGGACAATGATCAATTCTTTGCTTTTATAACGCTGCCGATTGTAATTTTGCAGGATGTTGTCAAAAAATTGCGGCCGATTGGTACATACAACAATGGAAACACCATGACCCATTTTGTGTTTAGTCAAGACATACCCTCTTTTCAGCTCATTTTTCTCTCATCATATGTGCCGAAATAGAGTCTGGTATGGACCAATAGTTAGGGCGTGTCTCAAAACTCGCTGAAGTGCATCTTTTACCGCCTTTTCGCCCCCTGCTGCGTCACTTTCCCTTGACGTGCCCCGGCACGCCTGCGGAAAACTTCCTGGCTTGGAACGAAAATTCGGCAAAATCTGCTTCCTTCGGAGTTTTCAGATACGCCCTAGCATCCAAAACACCAAAAACCCTCTGCCCCAAATAACAGGACAAAGGGTTTTGTAATCTATTGTTTTAAGCCTTTTCTATGCTTCGCTACCGTTATTCAAGTACACAGCCTTGCCTGTGCGAGCAGATTCATAGAGTGCTTCTAGAATTTGAGATACAACCAGTGCTTGTTTCGGTGTGACCACCGGCTCCTGATCGTTCTCAATCGCTTCAATCCACTTTCTCATCTCAACATCCGGTGCGCTCTCGCTCTTACCATCGTAGAAAGCTACCCCGCCTGCACTCAGTTCAATCTCATTGGTGTATAGACGGCTGAATTTCTCACCATTGATGCGCAGTCCGTTCTTCATGTCCGCACCCGCTTCGCTACCGCTCAAGCTACATTTCGCCTCATCCACATCCAGTGAGTTCAGTGCCCAACTGGATTCCAGCATGATCGTTGCCCCATTCTCCATCACAATCATGCCAAAGGCCGAGTCCTCTACGGAGAATTGTTTTGGGTCCCATGGGCCCCAGGCATTGGCCGCATTTTCACGTTGCGAAAGCTCATGATAAGTCGTACCCAGCACAACTTTTGGTTGATAGTTATCCATCATCCAGAGCGTCAGATCAAGTGCGTGCGTACCAATATCAATCAATGGACCGCCACCTTGCTTCTCCTCATCCAGGAAAACACCCCATGTTGGTACTGCTCTACGTCTAATTGCATGTGCTTTGGCAAAATAAATATTACCTAGGTCACCCGCTTCGCACACCTTCTTCAAGTACTGACTGTCTTCTCTGAAACGGTTGTTGTATCCGATGGTCAGTTTTTTGCCGGTACGTTCTGCCGCTTCCAGCATGAGCTGTGCTTCAGCAGATGTCTTCGCCATTGGCTTTTCACACATCACGTGTTTGCCTGCCTCCAGAGCAGCAATTGAAATCTCGGCATGAGAAATATTCGGTGTAAGCACATGCACAATATCCAAAGACTCATCCTTGAGCAATTCCTGATAATCCGTGTAGACTTCGGCTTCAGTAGTGCCATATTTCTGTTTGGCTTCATCCGCACGTTCCTGAACGATATCACAGAAAGCCACCAGTTCAACATTATCCAGTTTACTCAGACTCGGCAGATGTTTACCATTCGCGATTCCACCACAGCCAATAATTCCGATACGATATACTTTACTCATATATATATTCACCCTCACTTAAGTATTGGTTGTTTCATTTTACGAAAAGCCGACGGGGTCATCCCCAGACGTTTGCGAAATACAGCATGCAAATAGTTGGCATTATTGAATCCTGAAGCAAGTGCGATCTGTTCAATGGATACGTTACTTTCCTCCAGATTGCGGCACACGGCGCGCAGACGAATATCCTCCAGTACACGGCTGAACGGCATCTCCGGCTGTACTTGGTAGAAGATTCGCTGCAATTGTCTGCTGCTAATATGAAGTTTCTCAGCTACATGCTCCAGCGTGACCACCGAAGGGTGATTCGCCTCCATATACTGTAGTGCATACTCATAGCGATATACCGACATATCCCGCACAGGGGCTTCCGGTCGATTCCCCCCGGTGTCGTATGCTCGCACGGTTTTGAGTAATATGCTGATAACCAGTTGCTTGATCGACGTATAATAACCTAACAATTTTAGATCACATGCCTCGTAGGCTTCCAAAAAACAATGCATTGCACGATGATAATCATTCACCGGAGTAAGCGGAAGCGTTCTCAGCTTTTCAATCGTTTCCTCGGATTCTGCTGCTTCCCAGGGATCGACATGTTCCCTTGGCTTGTGAACGATATCTACATGAAGACATAGTTCATCCATGTCCTCTTTGGCATCAGCCTCCTGATAATGAACGACACCCGGTCCAGTCAAATACAGCATACCTTCCGAGAGTGCATGTGTCTGATCATCCAGAATAACTTTACCTTTACCTCTCGGGATAAAATGAAACTCAAACTCCGCATGATTATGGAAATCCACAACTCGGCCCGCCGGAAAAGAAGTCAGATGAAATCGCATCACACGAATCTCATAATGTCCCCAAACCATTAGAATATCCAGTCTCTCCAGGAGATCCTGCCGTTCAAGCATTTTCTCATAAGGATACAGGCTCAAGATTGCATACCTCCTTAATAAAACCTAACCCTTCAACTCATTCAGAGCAATTCTGCGCCCTTCTTTGGCAGAGAGATTCGCTGCTTCCATCAAACGGGTCAACTCCATAGCGATCTGCACATTTTCAGTTGCATCCGTATCATTCTGTATATGTGCAACCCATTGATTGAATGCGCTTTCTCTTTGGCCTGCCAAAGGAAGTTCAGTCCACTCTTGATACTGTCCCTCTGCTGCTTTCGTGCGAATCAATAACTTTTCATCAGGTGTTCCATACAGAAGTGTACCTTCCGTACCGTGAACCTCAATCGTAAATGGAGAATGGCTGTTCACAAAACCAGCTTCAACAACGCCGACTGCACCAGAATCCGTAAACAAGGTTGCAACGGCATTATCTTCCACTTCTTTGCCTGTAATATATCCAAAGTTCGCATTAACCGCTGTTACTCCCTGACCCAAAAACAATTTGGCGAGATACATTGGATGGCAGCCCAGATCAATCAGTGCACCGCCCTGACAATCCTTCAGATCATAGAAGTGTTCAGGTAACCAGTTGGAAATCGCTCCATCATGCGATAAACGCGCTCTTACATAAGTTATTTTACCAAGTAATCCTTGGTTAAGCACATCCTGTATCGTTAACGTATACCCTGCATTCAGTCGAGGTAAGGATACTGTCATCTTCACGTTGTTTGCCTTTACCTCATTAAGGATTCTATTGGATTCCGCCTGTGTCGAGGCAATAACTTTCTCCGTGAAAATGTGTTTACCTGCTTTTGCAGCAGCGGTGATCACATCTTCATGGATGCGAGTTGGCGCATCTACAATAACGGCATCGATGTCATCCTTGGCCAGCATATCTTCAAGTGAAGCATAGAATGGTACGGTTAAGCGTTCAGCCGCTTCCTGCCCCCGCTTGGCATCGTCATCCCACACAGCGGCGATGACTGTATCCTCATGTTCCTGTGCCTGCTTGATGTAATCCCATGCGTGAACATGCCACAAGCTAATTTTTCCAATTCGAATGGTCAATGTGTCTTACCTCCATACTATATAATATTCTGACATTTATCTATAAGTTATCACAGACTTAATCTATTTTTAATAGAAACTCGCGACAATAAATGTATAAAATCACGACATGAATGTTATTAGACATTTATACACTTGCCCATATTTCTGATATATTTTACATAACCAGGTCGCATAACAAAAACCTCCTGCCCACGCTACCGTGAACAGAAGGTTTTTATAGTTATGGTATTCAAAAATCAACTCACCGTAACGCATACCCTTGTGTAACAATCTTGTACCCCGATACCTTCTGGCTGTGCCCCTCCAACGTGTCTTTAACCCGTTCCAGCACATCGCTCTCATAGACGGAGGCATATTCGAATCCAGTTTGCACGTTCAATTCAACGGGTTCGGAGTTTAGATTATACCAGCGAGCAATCAAATCTCCGGTTTCCTCTGCGATCTTCAATGTGGAGAAGGCTAGTGACGAACCTTGTGCATTCCATGCCAGCCATTGCTTCGACAGAGGCAGTTCAACCTGTTGCCCATCAGCTCCAGCATGACTTTCTCGCTCAAATGTATACGCAAGTGCCCCTTGCTGTACAGTCGTCCACGGAATCGGATACACGTATGCGGATGCACATGCACCTGACTGTGCAGCATCGCCCGCAAATGGAATAATCGCATATTCCACACTCTGAGGTCCCAGACATTGGGCTTCCGGTGTTTCAAACAAACCCCAATCTCCCAGTTCCGAAGAGGCACGCAGCAGCGTAACTGCAATCGTACTGCCCTCTTCATGCTGTAAAATCTCGTATTCATTCAGCCCTTTGTTTGCAATCATCAAGCCATGATCACCATCGGTCACATGTACAAACGCTTGCTGATGCTGTGCATTACTTGGATTCACCCATTCCTTTGCCGGTGTATTGGAACGTTTGGCAATTTCAAAGATGGAATCTGCATAATGCTCCTCTGTCACCAGTCCGGATGGAAATAATGCACGCAGTCGATGATCCTTGGCCTGATTGTTAAAGTCAGATTTTACCTTGACCATATTACTGCCCGCTTCCAACGTATACGTTGTCGTAATCACCAAGGGAACAGTGTTCTCGACTCGCTGTGCCTTCCGTTCTGTAAAAGGAACCATTTGGCGCTTCTCCAGCTCGAACAGTTCATCTGCTCCAGCAGGAATATCCCAGAGTAATACACTTTCCATGACCACCCGATACGGAGATTGCTCCACAATCCGCAGGTCTGCCTTCAGATGCTCCGTGGTCAGCGTCGTCTCTCCCTCCGGTTGACGATAGACATATTCATTGCCGATATCACCGGTATTCTCATATGAATTCAATCCCTTGTATACAGTACCTGAGATCTTATCTTCAATCGTTGCCGTACCATTCTCTTCAACCGTCACCCGCAAATGACCGTTCTCCATCATCATTCCCTGAACCTGGATGAGTTCGCTCTTATCGGGCACTTCAGCAATCTCTGCTTGCTTCTCGACTGGAATGAGAGCATACGTCTTATAACCTAGAGAAGGTACATCCACCGCTTGGAAAGTCACTCTTACTTTACGAGCCATATAAGGCTGTCGGAAGCGATCCTTTGGAAGTTCATAGCCGAAATGCGCACCCAGATTCTTGATTTCTGCCGAATACGTGCGTCCATCTGAATCGACCAGCTGATACGCTGGTAACGCAGCCTCTTCCAACTTTTGCGCAAGGGCTTGAGGATGAGGACCTTCCGGGAAAAATGCTTTGTCCACAATCAGATCCATCTCAATGATTCCATTTCGATTCCATCCACTCGTGTTGAACACAGTGAACAGCACTGCTTCCTCTCCCCAAGCCTCAGCAGGTTGCACACGAATGGACTCAGCAATCGCCTGCGCGCTCTGGGAAACCAATTTCTCTGCAAGTTGTCTGCTCTTGGCAAAGCGGGTCACCATCTCACGGTGAACCTCATCGACACTGCATCCGCAGATGCTATCATGTGGGTGGTTCTGCATCAGCATCTTCCATGCATGTGTCAATAGATGATGCGGATAATCTTTTACCCCGGCTATATGGGCCATCGCGGCGAGTGGTTCGGCTACTTTTTCAAGCAACGTCTGCCCCTGCTGGTTCATCTGTTTCAGATAGACCCGTGCGGATGCCGTATTCACCAGTGTTCCCCAACCATCCGTGTGCTGACTGCGAAGCTCGCCTTCGATAGTCGCCAGATGCTCAGGAACATCTTTCGTAACCGCCTCAATGTAATCGTCAAAATTGGAGTGAATAAATTCAACATCAGGATACAACGCAGCCGCCGTACGTAAAGCCTCAGGCAGATCCGTCTGGATTGGCTGATGATCACAACCATTCATGAACAACAGATGTGGAGTCGAGGCAAACTTCTCGGCATCCGCCAGATTTTTATCCCAATAGGCTCGGGCTTTCTCCGAATCAACCGGAACCTCCATCCCATTGCAGTACCAATTCGCGAACAAAATGCCGAGCACTTCCGAACCATCCGGCGAACGCCAGATCATCTCGGAATACGGAGATTCGTAACTATCCGCATCAACCACGGCATTATTGAATCCGGTAGGCTTTACCCCGCGCCCGAAGATCGCGTTATGAATATCCGCCTGTTGCAGAATCTGCGGTGCCTGTCCCATATTTCCAAACGAGTCTGGGAAGTATCCCGTCTTGGATATCACACCCAAAGGTCGAGCATCACGATGACCGATGAGCAGATTACGCAAGTTGGCCTCACTGCTGGTCAGAAACTCATCCTGTAACACATACCATGGGCCAAAATGAATGCGTCCTTCACGAATATAACGGTCGAGCCTCTCCTGTTGTTCGGGCCGAACCTGCAAATAATCTTCACGAATAATCGTCTGCCCATCCAGATGGAAATAGCGATATTCCGGGTCCTGATCGAGCGTATCCAGCAGTTTATCCATCAGCTCAATGAGCAGTACATGATGGTGTTCATAAGGCATATACCATTCGCGGTCCCAATGGGTATGCGAGATGAGATGTGCCGTCTTTTTGGTTGTCATGTTACGTACCTCCTGTCATTAACCTTTGGTTGCCCCGCCCATGCTGAATCCTTTGGACATGTAACGCTGGGAGAAGATATATAGCACAACCGAAGGCATTGTATAAAGTAGTGAAAATGCAGCCAACCTGCCGTATTCAACCATACCGTGGCTGCCGAAAAATTGATAAATCGTGACCGATGCCGGAAGTTTCTCCGGTGTCTGGAGCAGGATGTATGGCACGAAGAAGTTGCCCCAACTTCCTGAAAAGGTAAATATCGCTATCGTTGCAATACCCGGCAACATCAATGGCGCCACGATTCGTCTCAAACTACTCCACACGGACGCTCCGTCAATCCATGCCGATTCTTCCAAATCGATTGGCACCGAATCCATGAAGTTTTTCATCATCCAGATGCCGTAAGGAAGTGAGGATGCAGTCAGGAACAGCATCGTGGCAATGATGCTATTTTGCATTTTGAAGAACAGAAACATTTGAAATACCGGAACCATCACGGCAGTAATCGGAAGAGCTGTCATGAACAAAATGGATAACAGGAAGCTTTTTTTGAATCTCATTTCATAACGGGATAATGGATAAGCAGCAAGAACCGATACCAGAACAACCAATATCGCTTGCCCTCCCGACAGAATCAGGCCTACACCGAATGAACGAAGATTGCTCGAATCCCCGAGTACATCCTTGAAATTTTGAATGGTCCAGGTACTGGGCATTTTGATACCCTGTTGCGCGTTCGGGTCAAATGAAGCCAGAATGATCCAGAGCAGCGGCAATAAAAAACAGAGCCCTAGAAAAACTAGAATCCCGTACTGGATTTTGCGTTGAAGCCCATGTTTGACCATAGGGATCGAACCTCCTTCATGGTTACACTTTCACTTTCATGGATCGCATGTAGAACAGGCTGGCGACAATACCGATGAACAACAGAACAAGAGATATGGCTGTGCCGTATCCAAATTGATAGTTCACAAAGGCCTGGTTATACATGAAGATCGGCAAGGTTTGTGTTGAAGTACCCGGGCCACCACCGGTCATCGTATAGATCAGCGTGAACACGCCCAGTGTCTGTAGGGTAACCAACATCATGTTGGTCACGATGGACCCTTTTACCATTGGAATCGTAATGTGTCTGACAATCTGGAACCCGGTGGCACTGTCAATAATCGCAGCTTCTTCAACTTCCTTCGGGATATCATCCAGTGCCGACTGATAGACCATCATTGAAAAGGCTGTGCCGTGCCAGATATTCGCGATAATGACACTCACCATAGGGAAACTGAACAACCAGGAGACTGGATTCGCTCCAAACCAGCCGAGGATCTGATTCAATGAACCATTGTCACTGAAAAAGGCGACCATACAGAATGCCACAACAATCTCGGGTGTCACCCAACCGGCAATGACGATGATGCCAATGACCCGGCGGAAGGTCACATTTTTCTCTTTCATTAGAAGAGCCAGAATGAACCCAAGCAATACCTGACCAATCACTGCGGAGAAGATGAGAAAAACCAGCGTGCGCCAAACACTAATCCGGAAATCCGGATCATGGAACATATTAATGAAATTCTGGAATCCGACAAACTCCAAACTCTTGGCTGCCGCCCCGGTCAGAGCCATATTCGTAAAGGCAAAACAGATCGTCAGAATGATGGGAACAATGAAAAACACAAGTAATAACAGTACGGAAGGCATTAGAAACAGAAATGAACCTGGTGCTTTCCTTTTCATAAGTCACTCTCCATTCGAACCGGAAAAAGGGGAGATTGTGCCTCCCCCTCCGAATATATCGATATCCTTATTTCTCTTCGATGCTGTCCGCGCCAAGGGAACGGGATACGTTGTCCTTCAATTGCGTAACTCCCTCTTCCGGCGTCAGCTTGCCAGAGGCAATACTCTCAACAATGCTTTGCAATTGTGCGGATACCGCTGCATATTGATCGTTCGCTGGACGGAAGTGGGCCACATTCAAGAGTTCCTGTGCTTCTCTGGTATAAGGACGATCCGTATAACCTTCAACTTCTGTGGAATCATTACGTGGGCTGAGGCTGCCTTCCGCTACTACACGAGCAGTCGCATTTTCCTTATTCATCAGAAACTCGATAAATTTCCAAGCCTCTTCCTTGTTTTTCGCCTGTGCAGGAACAGACCAAGCCCATCCTCCAGACATCGTAGTTGCTCCAGGTTCTTCCCCATTTTGTGTTGGGAATGGTGCAAAGCCTATTTTCTCTTCAACGTTGGCGATTGGAGCAGCACCGTTCTCGGCCCATGTCGAACCTGCCCAGCTACCATCTACAGCCATCGCCAATTTGTCTTGCGGGAACTGTTGCTGGAATGCAATACTGCCAGCTTGTCCATTCAGGGCAACCTGCATGGTTGGACCTGTTTTATCCGTGTTAAACACTTGATCTATGAATTTGAAGGAATCCAGCAGCCCCGGGCTGTTCACGACCCATTTCTTGCTGGTGTCGTTATACAGCGTGTCCGCCGTACCATAGAGCAGCATTTCCAGTGTTTGCATGGTGACACCTTCACCGTTTGCTTTGCCCACGATCATATTAAGTGGTGTCACACCCGGCAGTTTTTGCTTGATCGTACGTGCTGCTTCGAGTACTTCTGCCCAGCTTGCAGGTTTGAACGGAACTTCAAGTCCCGCCTGTTGAAACAGTTCCTTGTTGTACCAGATTCCGCGTGTATCCGAGGTAGCCGGAACGCCGTACACTTTGCCGTCTTCTCCGGTAACCCCTGCCTTCAGGTTGTCGATGATGTGTTCTTCCCAATCGGGCCATCCCTGAACCTGTGTATCCAGCGGCTCCAGATATCGCGCAGCAGCATCGGATTTGATGATGGATGTATCTTCAGCAATGACATCCGGTGCCGTATCCGGGGATTTCATTTGCAGAACCATTTTGGACGTATAATCGCCTTCACTTGCCAGTACAGGCGCAATGTTGATTTTGATATCCGGGTTTTCTTTTTCAAATTGATCCACCAAGCCTGATTGGAAAAACTTCGTAAGTGTATCTTCAGATCCTGAAGAACGGAACGATACAGTTACTTCCTTCTTGCCATCACTGGTTGTGCCTGTGCTTGAGCTTCCGCCCGAACAGGCTGTAGTAAGAATGAGCAAGGATGTCATAACTGCTGCTACCGGCATTTTCAATGATATTTTTCTCATGATTCGCTCTCCTCTTGTCGGAATTTAACGAACTCCGAACGTTATAATGTACTCGCAGGTTATCTCTTGCTTCCCTATCTATTTCTGTACGCGGAATCCGCAATAATCCATCATCAGTTCACTAAAGAGCATGTTGGACCATGAAAACCATGGACGTGTATATTCATGTGGATTGTTGGCCGAAAAACCTTCATGGGTCAGTCCGGTATCCGCATCCGTCTTATGGATAAGCTGAAGCAATCGTAGTTTTTCATTGCGATCCTCTGTAGTCAGCCCCTGCATCGATAAAGCGATATGCCAGATGTACCCTTCCGGTGTATGCGGACTACCGATTCCCGCTGCTGCTGTTCCCTCATAAAAATACGGGTTGTGCGAGGAAAGAATGAAACGGCGTGTATTCTGATACACCTCGTCGTTCTCCTCCACATATCCGAGATAAGGTAAAGACAGCAGACTTGGCACATTGGCATCATCCATCAGATTGTGATTGCCTTTCCCATCCGTTTCGTACGCATATATGGTTCCATATTCCGGATGTTCAACGGTGCCATAATCCTGAATACCTTTGTTGATCTCTTGCTCCAACTGCTTAGCATTCGCTGCCAGCGTTTCATCCTCGAACACCGCTTCAGCAATTTCCTGAAGATATCGAAGCGCCACAACAGCGAACATATTGGATGGAATCAGATAACCATATTCACAACGATCGTCGCTGGGACGGAATCCCGACCAGGTCATGCCTGTGTAGGCTGTTTCAGTACCTCGTCCCTCTCGGGTGAGCGTATCGGTTTCGGGAGCATCCAGACGTTGGAACGTGTAGGGTGATTTCGTCTCATGATGTTGCTCCACTTGCCATAACTGCATGATGATCTGGGATGCTTTACGGAACGTATCATTGAATTGAGTTGTTCTTCCCGTGTTCTTCCACAAGAGATAACTGAGCTGAATCGGATAAGCCAGTGAGTCGATCTCATACTTCCGTTCCCAGATCCAATCATTCATCTGCGTCAGGTCTTCCTGATGTCCTTTTCCACTCTCCGTCTCATTAAAAGCGTTTGCATAAGGGTCCAGGAGAATATATTTCAGTTGACGTTCAACCAGTCCAGCGATCATGTCGGCAATATCTTCATCCTCTGAAGCGAGAAGCAGATAAGGTCTGACCTGAGCGGCAGAATCACGTAACCACATGGCAGGAATATCTCCCGTAATCACAAAAGTTGTTCCATCTTCTTTGCGCTGAATTGTAGTCGCCATCGTATTGGTAAAACAATTTTTAAACATTTGGTTGAGTTCCGGATAATCCGGCATACGTTTGTTAACCCGATCAATCATGTCGTATATCGAGGGGGAAATTTCTTGATCATCTCTGGGTGTCAGCATGTTGTCCTCCTTATGTAATCCAGTTTGTTAACCGCTTTCATCATCCTAAAACGAATATAATGTTATGTCAATATATTTATTTGTATATTAGCATGTTATTTTAATTTAAAGACACCAAATAATATACCATTTAAAGCAATTCTCCCCATTTTATCCGCACCAAAAAGAGGCCTCGTTTATACGAAGCCCCTGATTGAACACAATGAATATTAAGTTGTTATAATTAACCCTTTTGTTTCACCATACTCGTTGACTTACCCTTCACCAATCGGGCAGGTAAAACAACTCTGTTCACTGTCATTTCGTTGTTCTGCATACTTTGAAGCACCATCTCGAATGCCTGTTTTCCCATATCAAACTGGCTTTGTCTCATATGGGTTACACGGCTTCCTTCGGCAGCATTTGGACTGTCAAAGCAAATGATGGACATATCTTCTGGAATTCTCAGACCAAGCCGATCCGCTGCCTGTTCTGCAAGTAAAGCAATATGATACTCCGCAGCAAAGAGTGCAGTAATCTGGGGGTATTTCTGTAAATGTTCCACCAGTGTCTCCACATCACGGACCTCGACTTGAGGATCAAACACACTTGGCAGTGTCGAAAGAAAAGATTCTAACCACAGTTCCCTGTTCACCAGAACTCCTTGATCATTGTGAGCCTCAATAATGCCTTCAATTCGTTCTTCAATGGGTGTAGTGTTCGCCGGAGGCTGCGTCAGAAAAGCGATGTGTCGGTGACCGAGATCGAACAAATAATTCATCCCTTCTCGCGCCGCGCCTACATTATCCGTACTGACAGATGAAGCCGGAATTCCTTTCAAGTACCGGTCAATCAGGACAAACGGGAATTTATTAACGACCAGTTTTAAAATCTCATCGCTGAAATATTCACCCTGTGCCGGGAAAATAATCAATCCATCCACACCCAGTTCCAGCAGTTCCTGAATACTCTGTTCCTCCTGCTCGGGAATCCCGAAGGAACGTCTAAGTACGAGAAAACAATCATGCTCTCGCGAAGCTTCTTCCATGCCATATAACAGTTCTGTACCATACATATCGCTGAAGTTAGTGATGACCAGCCCAATGAGCAGCTTCTTTTCTGGATCTTTAACCGCAGCACGCGGAGCAGGTCTGTTAGATCTTTCTTGTAACACATCTGCCGTATCAGCTACAAAAGAACCCCGTCCCGGCTGACGAACAATTAATTGTTCACTTGCCAGCATCTCAAGTGCTTTTTTAGTTGTAATCCGGCTCACTCCGAATTCATCACATAATTCTTTCTCGGAAGGAACACGCTCACCCACTTGATATTGATGAAGCTGTATCCGTTCGCGCAAGGATTCAAAGATCTGTTCATACATCGGCTTGGATGCCGAGTCTTTCCCCAATACAAGCACCTCCATAAATACCCATACTTCTCATGTTCTACATCCTAATATATCATGTTATATCATTAATGTGAAGAAAGAGGCAACTCACCTGCTGACATGTGAGAGCAAAATAAAAAGCATTCCAATGGATGCTTCATTAATCTTAGGCGTCAGATGTAAATCAAGACAACAAAAAGCCGACAAGCCCTGACACCTCGGCTTATCGGCTTCTTGCTTAGATGGTCAAAATGCAGTTATCGTCCATGTCACACTTTGCATAATTAAGGTTGCAGACTCTCAGCGGACGGTGGACCTACTTCTGTTTCAGTCTCTTCAGGGCTCGAATCTGGTTCTGGAACGGATTGTTCTTGTGCTGCGCTGACGAACAATCGTCCAGCTGCTTCAGCCTCTACTTTGTTGCCTGCTGCATCCTGAGCGCGAATCACAATGACTCCACCATCCAGAACAAGGGATGAAGGTGTTGTGTACGTACCCGTGTAACGACCAGGTTCAGTCTCCACCAATGGAATCTCTCCTGCCCCTTGGGCATTCAGATTCAAAGGTAACTGAATACGGAAAGATGCTTGCAGACCAGGTTTACTGTCAAATGAAACGGTAACACTCTCCCCTGATGTGATTCGAACATCCTCAGCCGGAGTAATATTCGTAAGTTCTGGCAACGCCGTTTCCACATAGACGGTGCGGGTTACGGTTGTTTTGTTACCAGCGATATCGGTTGCTGTAATGGTAATTGTGTTCTCGCCTTCATTGACCAATACACGGTGACTGAAACTTCTGTCTTTACCCACTTGTACGGTTTGTCCGTTAACGGTTACCTTATCGAGGAATTGTTCCACGACATTACCCGTTACGTGAACCACTTCTGCATTGATGCGATCCCCTTGAGCTGGCGTGAGAATCGTCAATTGTGGTTTGGTCTGATCCAGAATAATGACTACGGGGAGTGAACGGTCCGTTGTTTTACCGTCTACCACTGCCTCCGCAGTAATCGCATTAATGCCAGAACGGAGCTTCACACCGTATGAGAACTTCCCATTTGCCACCGTTGTGGTGCCAGCCAAATCCTTGCCGTTGTAGATCTTGATCTGAGCGCCGGATGCCGGAGACGTTCCCGACACAGTGAAGGTCGATTGATTCGTATACGTGTTTGCAGGTACTGTGAGCACAGGTGCATTTACCGGATATCTCACGACTGCACGAATCATGTAATTGCCTTCTTCTACCGGTGAAGTACTCCATGCTCCGCTTACACGCTGCCAGCTTCGACCTGCATTTGGACCATCCTCATCGGTAGCGAGTCCCGGAGCGCTAGTTCCAGCTAAACTCTGTACATACACGATATAGAAATCACCCGTTACAATGACCGGTTCCGGGAATTCAACAGTTGTCCATTGATCGTTACGAAGTGCAGTACCGTCAAATGGTCCAGCCAGTTGTCGTCCCGGAGCTCCGCCCGCACCCGATGCATCATATACGGCATATTGGAACGCTGTGCCTCCGGGTACAGGCCATTCGGTGTTCCAGAATCGGAACGATGCACCTGTCAGTTGAGCGGTCTCCAGCTCTGGTGTCATTCGAACTGCCCAAGCATTATCCGCAGCATTAAAAGCTCGTGCGTTCTCTGCTGTTCCATCATCATAAGCAATTTCTCCAGGGAAACCGATGAACGGCTTCAAGGCAACATTCGCCTCTGCCGTACCATTACCAGGTACAGTCACAGTGACGGTTTTACTGTAATAATCAGCCGCCCGGATGGATAGAGTGTAGCTTCCTTCTAATACCTGAATCACGAAGCTGCCATCTGAACCTGTGCGAACTTCACCTACATTGGCATCTTCGACCACGAGAACGGAAGCATCAGCCAGTGGTTGTCCTGTCCGCTCATCCGTTACTACACCTTCAATCTGCCCATGCGGAATTGCTTCCAGATTAAAGTTGGCTTTGGCTCCATTGCCATCTGTAATCGTCACCTGCTGAGTTCGAGGATAATATCCATATGCTTCAGCTTTTAACGTGTAATCACCTGCTACGTGTGTGAAGTTATACTTGCCTGTAGCTGGATCTGTCTTCACCGAACGTCCGGTTTCCAGTACGGTAACCGTTGCACTTGCAGGCAGGCTTTGTGGATTAACCGAACCTGTTCCTGGTTTTTCAACTTCAGGTTGTTGCTGTTTCGTTTTGTTAAATTCCGCTTTGTCTGTCCGCGAAATTTTGTACCATGGGTTTTCATAGGACGGTTTTGGTTTGTCACTGTTAAGCACAACCGCATTGTCCTCCGTGACCGTCTCCGCAGCAACACCCAGTACTCGGAAATCATCAATGAACCAGCCTGTCTTCACAACACTGTTGTCTGAGGTCAGACGGAACCGGAATTGTACTTCATTGCCGGTAAGTGCATCCAGGTCATAAAATACCGGTGCCCATTGTTTACCGTTTGTACTATGTGAGAATTTGCCCAGTTCTGACCATGTGGTTCCACCATCCTTGGTGACTTCCACATACCCGTAGTCGTATCCACTCTCAATCTCGTACCAATGATTAAACGTGAGTGTTCCTTCGGACACATCCGTCAAATCAATGACCGGAGATACGAGTGAATAGTTGGAGCCACTCTCGTACGTATTGTCGAGATCAGTCGCCCAGACATTCGGTGGAGAAACCGCGGTGGCAGGTCCCGTTAACGGAATACCGCGTTCCCACTCATCTTTGGTTCCCGAATGAGTCCAGCCATTATCATCACTGCCATCGAAATGATCGATGTAGATATCCTGAGGCACCTCTACTGTAATGGAGACCTCATTCGATTTGTCACTTTCATTGCCGCTATAATCAAGTGCGGCAACGGTATAGTAATACGTCGAATCTGTCACCGTAGCCGTATCTGTAAACGTTGTTCCTGTTGCAGTTCCAATGGATTCATAACCTGCACCTGCGGTTGTGGAACGATATACGATATAGGATTCGAGATCCTCATCGCTCGGACCCGTCCAGCTCAAGGCTACATTACCAAGAATATCGGCCGTCGCAGACAATCCGGCAGGAGCGCCCGGAGCAATCTCATCCAGTTCTTCTACAGCGAAATCATCAATGTACCAGCCAGCCTTTTGCAATGAATTATCGCTCGTCAGATTGAATTTGATGAACACCTGCTGTCCCGCGTATTCGCGAAGATCCACATATTGTGTCTTCCAATTGCCGCCTGTACCCGTGAAGGTTAACAGCTCTTGGAACACATAATCGCTATCCTCGGAAGCGATGTATACCTTGCCGAAGTCGATGTTATTCTCCAGGTCATACCAGTGCTTGAAGGATAATAACGCACCTTCTGCACTCTCGGTTAGATCAATAGGCGGCGCAAGCAGATATGCATTGCTATTCGCCATATAAGTTCCTTGCAGATTGGTTGCAATCACCTTGTCACCGGAGTATGCACTTCCAGGACCACTGGTTGGTGCTCCCCATACCCAGGTACTTCCGGTTCCGCCAGTCGTGAATCCAAGCTGATCTTCTTCAAAATCCTGAAGATATCTTGGCTGAACACCATTGGAGACAGCCACTTTATATACCTGACTTTCGAATCCGTTGTTGCCGTAGTCGTTCACGCGGATATAATACTCCACACCTTGCGGTTCAATAAGAAAAGCAGGGATTGTCGCTGTATACGTTCCATCTTTGTTATCTCCAGCAATCCGGTTCATCGGCAGATAGACATACTGGTTGGTGCCTGTCGTTTTGGCAAAAGCCTCGACGGAGACTACCGCGACGTTATCTGTCACATGAGCAGTTAATGGTATATCAATGCCTGTAAAGGCAGAATTAACAGGGGTATGTGCCAGTACCGGCTCTTCCAGATCATCTCCGGCCGTAACCACTCTGCCGGATACTGTGCCGATCCCTTCGAGTACAGAACCCACAGCATCAAGGGCATTAATAATGCCGTGACCGTAGCCGTTATTAGGAGAGGTCGGATACTGACTATCGGTTCTCGGCGTGGCTGTATCTGTAATGATCTGCTCCAGCTGATCCACCGTAAGGGAATGATTGGCCTGAAGCAGCAGTGCAGCAAGCGCAGTTGTATGCGGGCCTGCCATGGACGTTCCGTTCCAGCCTCCCTCATATACACCGCCCGGAACTGATGAACGGATATTCACACCAGGGGCAGATACTTCCGGTTTGATCTCACCATACGGGGATGGGCCCAGCAGGGAGAACGAAGCCAGATTTCCGTTGATATCGGTTGCTCCTGTAGCAAAACTTTCAGGATAGTTGGCTGGGTTAGCAACAGAACCAGGTCCGCCCGGGTTACCCAGTCTCACATTTCCTGCGGAGAATTCCGGGAAAATCTGAGCATCACGCCAAGCTTGCACCATCGGTCGGAACCATTCATCCAATCCTGCGCCTCCGCCCCATGAGTTGTTGACGACATCCGGTGCAAGTTCAGGATGCAGATTACCTTCCGCATCCACCGGAGCGATCAACCATTGTCCGCCATCGAGAATAATGGCATCCGTTGTTTCCGGATTGAATATCCGCACACCAATCCATTTCGCACCGGGAGCAACCCCGATCTGATTGGTGCCATCCGCTTCAGAGCCAACCATCGTACCCATCGTGTGTGTACCATGCCCGTCTCCGTCCGCAGGAAGTGAAGCATTACTGTGCGGATCATACCAGCTCAATTCGGGATCAACGATATTGCCCGAAGCATCCAGTCCCCGCCATTTGCCGCGAAGCGCCGGGTGGGTATAATCCACACCACTGTCCAGATTGGCAACAACAATCCCTGTTCCATCGATGCCCCGATCCCACACGGCTGGCGCATTGATGTAATCCAGGTTCCATTCCACGTTTTCTGTCGCAAGCTTGTCTTTTGCAGCAGGCTCTTTGTCTTTGACTCCGACTGAAGAGTCTTTAGTTGGCGTTTGGACAACATCTTTGCCTGATGCTGCATTTGCCGGTTCTTTACTCACTTCGGCTTTCTGTAAGTATCGTGTCTCATTCGGTAGAATCTTCTCCACCTCAGGCAGCAGCGCAATCTGTTCCATGACTTCTTTGGTACTCGTTACTGCCAGTGAATTGACGATAAAATAGCTTTTATATTCTTTGACCTTACCCAGGTCAACTTCCTTTTCCAGATAAGTTTCCAATGGATATTGTGTACGCGAGGCTGTTTCTCGCAGAGAGCTGACGACCGAATTACGAACGGACAGCTTTGTGGCTGAAGCCGTTTGTTTGGCGATGGTCGCCTTTTCAAGGGCCCGTTTGGAGACTGCTGCTGTATCCACCTGTTCCTTCATTTTCACCAGATAGGTCACATATTCACTACCATCAAATTCTTTGGTCAACTTGGCGTTTACTTTGGACTCCGTAACTTTGGCAAGTCCAGATTTCATATCCAATTTGGATGATGTGGAGTTTTCAGCTGAAACCGGATGAATGATCGAAAATGCAAGGAGAAGCGAGAGCCCCATGGAGATGGGCTTGCGTAACCGATTAATCTTTATCAAACTTTTCCACTCCTTTTACCCGGTTTTTTAATTTAGTCTGGTACATATGCCCTTCTCTGCAGAATGAAACGGTAAATTAACCTTTATTGCGGATGAAATAGATGCCCTGGATTTCACATAAAGCCTCACCTCCTTTACAGGTCTGGTTAGGGAACAATATGAGTCAGAAGAGATAACAGATCAGTCTATGTTTTTTTACTTGGAAGTTTAGGAGATTGAATGAATTGGATTAAAACATGTGAGTAAATAATTTGGGTGTTTGAATAATGCAATGAGAGTGAATGTCTATAAGCATTCATGTGGAAGGGTAATCTGGAGCGTTAGCAGAACGCTTGCTAAGGAGTGGTGGATATGACTTTCGATCCTGATTCGGGTGAGTAGTTAAATATTTTAATTACATATAATAGTCGATTAGGAATTTAATTGGATTTTATTGGTATAGTATAAAGTCATTATTCGATATACACAAGCACTATATTGAAAAATATAGAAAATAAGTCTATTTAATGCTTTTATGTGTCTGATGTCGCTTACGTATTTCAGCTTATTTTTCGTATTCATGCATTTTTTTGATGAATAATAGTTTGTAGTAGTTCTATACAACCAAGACCTGACACTCAAAATTTCAAATCAAGAAAAAGAACGACATGAGAACTCTCATGTCGTTCATCTCAAAATTTATATCTCATCATGTAATGTTCACGCCGCCACTTGCATACCCGACAACCGTATTCACAAGTGTGAGTCCGGCTGCCGTTGCCGAGAACACCAGTAGCAGACGTGTCTGTGCAGTCACAGGTATAGTCAATCCGGTTGTTATGCCATTGGAGATACTACCCAAAGCAATAATACCGGTGAGTGGAGGTGCCAGTGTAACGACCGCCCCCGGAACCGCAGTAAATGCATTATCAGGAGTAGGTGAACTGAATAATTGCGCAGTGATGGTCACTGTTGAACCGACCAAGGCCAAGGCTGCTGTGGTACTGAAATAGGCAGCAATCGAAGTTATAACGCCATCCCGTGGGACAGAGAACGCAAAGTTAATGAGTGGTCCGACAATCGTTCCCGTTAAATCAATCGTGCCACCCAGAATGCTGACTCCTGTTGCCGAGCTGCCGAAACCGATAAGGCTTGTCGTTCCAACCAGTCCACCAAGAATCGTTGTTAATATGGCAGGTCCGCCAGAAGCAAACGGTATGATGGCTCCAGAACCCGTAGCCCCAGTAACACCAGTGCTGCCAGTTACTCCCGCAATCCCAGTTGCGCCGGTAGCCCCGGTTACCCCTGCAATTCCGGCTGCACCCGTATCTCCTGTCACACCCGTTGCCCCGGTGACTCCCGCAAGTCCAGCTGCACCCGTATTCCCTGTGACTCCGGTGGCTCCTGCTACGCCAGGATCACCTGTTGCTCCTGTAACGCCCGCTGCCCCAACAGCTCCTGTACTCCCCGTTACACCTGTCGCTCCTGTTGCGCCACCTGCTGGGCCTGCCGCACCCGTTGCTCCAGTAACACCTGTTGCACCTGCTGGTCCCTGGGCACCAGCAGCTCCCGGTGTACCAGCTGGACCTACACCACCCTGAGCACCAGCAGCGCCAGCCGGGCCTTGTGGACCAGGTACGCCCTGAGGACCCGCTGGTCCTGCAGGTCCTGCCGGACCTTGACTGCCTATGTTTCTAAGCCCTGTTGTGATAGCCAATTCGGTCGCACGGATCAAAATGACCAGTTGATCTTTCTCAGCCGAATCGATATTCCCCTGTAAAATGACAGATAGGAGCACATCCAGCAATTGCTGCAAATTGGTTCCCACACTGATCGGAGAAAATGGAACGGCCTCTGCAGATACAATGGTAAGCTCCAAGATCGCTTCGAGATCTGCCTTGGTTCCCTTTTTCAAATCCGAGCAATGAACCAGAGCCAGTAATTTACGCAGTACCTCAATCAGAAGTGAAACATTGTGAGGCGAGGGATTGGCAAAAACCTGTACAATTGCTCCCTTCAACTCACCAATTAATTTGAGAAGGAATTCGGCTTCTTTGTCAAAACACTTATGATGGTGGTTATTGTGATGATGATTGTGGTGGTTATGATGGTGCTCGTGATGGTGTTCTTTGTGCTGCTCTTGGGGATGGTCACAGTCCTCAGCTTTTTTTTTCTTAAATCCGCTCCAACCATATCTGATGCGTTTCTTTGGTTTCATCTTTTTGCAGATCCTCCTTAGTGAGTCTCAATCAATCCATTACAGGCGAACATCACTGGTTTGATGATATCAGTATATTAGCAAGCAAGAATTTCGTGATTATTATATAAGTGATTTTCCGAATTACAGTTTCATCTTGGAGAAACCTCCATTATCACGGAGAGGATTTTGCATGGAAGTCAGCCCTATATATAGCCCAACCAAAAGAGCGCTATCCGATGAGTACAATACTCCTGGATGCGCCCTTTTTATATTTACAGTATTTAATTTATCTTTGTTGATTAGTCCAATTTAATTTTGAAAACAATAGGCGCATTACTTTTCACAGTTGTCGTTGTGATTGTCAGTGCGTCCGCTGTTCTCTCCCATTTCGGTTGTTCCTCGTAACCAAGTACCTGAATATCTTGAATGACCCCTTGAAAATGATGAGAATTTTCCTTCAGGGATTTAATCTGCACCACCCCGTTATCTGGATAGGCAAGAACCGTGGCATACAGAGTACTTTCTTTTAACGTAAACCGTATATCTTCACTCGTAAATATCTTCGTATCCCCATCCGTGAATTGCCCTTCCTTCACCTCTGTCGGACCCTCGCCAAACGTACGCCAGAATGACGTGTCATAGATCGCTTCCCCATTCACTTCCAGCCACTTGCCAATGCTCAGCAAAATCTCACGATCTTCTTCCGGTATGCTGCCGTCTGCTTTGGGTCCAATGTTCAGCAGTAAATTTCCGTTTTTGCTTACAATATCGACGAGATCCCGAATGATCTCTTCAGCCGTTTTATAGTTATTATTTTCCGTATAACACCATGAGTTTTTAGCAACAGCTGTATCCGTTTGCCAAAAATAGGGCTTAAGCTCAGCGAACTGTCCCCGCTCCACATCCGGAACGGCACTACCAAACATGTAGGCCTCATGTTTATAATTGATAGCTACAGGCACGCCCCATTCTTCGCCTTTGTTATAATAATAGGCAGCAAATTTCTTCAGATAGGGTTTGAACGCAACCGTTTGAATCCACCAATCAAAATAAAAGACCTTTGGCTGATATTGATCGACCAGTTCACAGCAGCGAATCAACCAGTCCTCCAGATACTCCTCGGTTGGAGGTGAGTCATACAAGTCGAAGTGATCCTTGGGTTCAGGCATGGCAGGCCAATAGAAATCCCCACGCTCCAGGGGTTCCTTAATATCTGAATCAAACTCCTTCCCGTGAGACATGAAGAACCAGTGCTCGGCGCGGTGAGACGACACGCATAATGTCAGCCCCTGCTTCTCGTATGCAACCTTCATCTCACCCAGAAGATCCCGTTTGGGCCCCATTTCATATGTGTTATAGTGAGAGATAGAGCTTTTGTACATCTGAAAACCATCATGGTGCTCTGCCACAGGCATAACATATCTGGCTCCAGCCTGTTTGAATAACGTTGCCCATTCGTCTGCATCAAACTTCTCTGCACGAAACATCGGAATGAAGTCTTTATATCCAAAGTCCTTATGAGGTCCATACACCTCAAGGTGATGTTCAAAAGCTTTGGTGCCTTGTATGTACATATTTCGCGAATACCATTCGCTATCATAGGCCGGTACAGAATATAGCCCCCAGTGAATGAATATGCCGAATTTCGCTTTTGGGTACCATTCTGGAACTTGGAAGGTGCTAAGCGAACTCCAGTTGTCCTTGAATTTACCGCTCTCAATCGTTGCTTCAATATGTTGCAAATATTCGTTTTTGTCCATGAGATGTTCTCATCCCTTCTGTTATTGTCTGTAGTTGTATTGTAGTGCTACGGCCGAAAGATAGACATGCAGAACACTAACTTTTAGATGGACAATAATAACCTTGTATGGAGATGAAAAGTATGAATCATCAAACTTTGCTTACGAACTACCTGTCCAATCTCCAAGTCGAATTATTCATGGTCAATTACAATCGGTGCGATACGGATTGGCGGGATCTGGATTACACGCCCGATTACAGCAAGTTTTATTTCATATGCGAAGGTGAAGGTTGGCTCAAAATTGGGGATGAGGAGTATTACCCTGCACCTAATCAGCTTATTTTAATGCCAGAGGGGATCCAACAGTCCTACTCTGCTATTAATGACCGTCCTTTTCTCAAATATTGGTGTCACTTTAGCGCAAAGGTTGGGGGAATCAATTTGTTCCAAATTCTGAAATTCCCACACATCTGTACGATAGATCAACCTGAGTTGATTCAAGCAATCTTCAGCAGTATCCTTACATATGCAAAATCCGATGAAGTCTATGGCCATATGATGGCCAAGAGCAAACTAACCGAGCTACTGTCCCACTATATAATGAATCTGGATCTGGATCAGATCTCTTTTATTAACGTGCCTGTCATGGAGAAACTGTCCACCATTCTGGCTTATATTGATTCCAACATCGAAGAGAATATTTCGGTTCAGGATCTGGCCCAGATCGCCTACATGCATCCGAATTATTTCATTCGATTCTTCAAGCAGCAGATCGGTGTTCCTCCGATCCTCTATATTACTGGCAAAAAAATCGATAAGGCCAAGGAGTTGCTGGCCTGCACCCCGAACACAATAACCACCATCGCCGAGCATCTCGGTTTCAGTGATTTGTATTATTTCTCCAGACAGTTCAAAAAGCATACAGGGTTAACTCCAACGGAATACCGCAAACAACAAACGGTACTTACAACGAAACATGGTCTATAAATAAACTCAAAGCAAAGAGAGAGTTCCCTCATTCGGAACTCCCTCCTATAGACTTGTTTCTGTTCGATTCATGCTGAGTTACTTTCTTGAGTTCTCTCAAATAAGCATAACCATAGTTTTGATCCGGCTCAAGATATGCCCCTTCCGCCCACTCATTCCAGGCATTAACAAAAAGATATTCACTTTTGTACAGCGTCCTCGCTCGTTCCATCTGTCTGGACAGATACAGCCCAAACTTCTCTGGGGTGGCCCCGAGCGTACTCTGTCCGTCAACACCTCTCCGCGGTGTATTATCCCAATTGACAAAAGCACCTGGATAGACAATTTCTCCGTTACGGTGTGGTGTTCGTTCGAGAATGGAGGACCATACCTTGTCGTAATTCACAGCAATATGCTGCTGTCCCTTGATGTTCATTTCGATCCATATTCCATTCATATGTCCATGTGCAAACGTATAATGCGGTTCAAATTCCATACTCGCATCAAAGATCTGACCATTAAATGTAGGGAATCCACCAATGGTCTGAACAAAATGAATCCCATTCAGGCCATGTTTCAAAGCCAATTCACGCCAAAACTGAATCATTTCCTCACATTGCGGAATACTGGCTGGTCGATAGATCAGAAATAATGGCTTACCTTCCACTCGAATATATCGTTTGTCCTTAAATACTTTTACCAGATAATTAAAATGTTCTTCCCAATCCTCTCGATCCCCATAATTCTGGGCCATGAGAATATCGGATTCTTGCCCATCCCATTTTCTTGTCCATGTCTCATTGGCCCAGGACAAGCAAAAAGGAAAATCAGGCTCCCCACTATCCAAAATTTCATTCACTGGTTTTTCCAGCAAACGCTTGCCTTTGAACCAATAATGATAATAACAAAATCCATAAATGCCATGCTGTTTAGCCGTTTCCGCTTGCCATTTTCGTACATCTGGATCGGAAAGATCATAATATTTCCCCTGAAATGGCTGTTTAGGCTGATGATGACCCGAATATAAAGGCGCGGCTTTTTTTACATTCGTCCATTCGGTAAAACCGTCCCCCCACCATCGGTCGTTCTCCTCAATCCGGTGAAATTGGGGCAGATGCAGAGCAATTACCTTCAATCAGAACTCCTCCAATGCAGCAACATGATGCAGCCTACGCTCCTGTGATTTTTGGGATGATTTATATGAAAATGATATCCAGCAGTCGCAATGTTTTTTGTAGATGGGATTGATTATATTTCATGTATGCCAGAGCATGGCTAGCGGCCAGTCTCCTTGCATCAACACTCTGCCAGTAATGTTCAAACTTCTGAGTGAGTTCTTCACAAGAGTTGTATTGTTGAAAGTTACTAAGGTCAATCCCGTTGCTCTGATTCACAGATGGTCCTATGAGCTGAAACGTCCCACATGCGGCAATTTCCATCACGTTTTTGATTGATTCGCCACGATGAATAACCAGTTTACTTCCGTTATATAACATCTGACGAGCTTCATTCGTATGAACAGGCTTGAAATCCCCGATCTGTGCCCAACCCTTTCCATCTACCCGAACCTTTTTGTTATCCAAAAGACCCGATTTGGCAACAGCGGTGACGATGCCATCCGATTCTGCATCCCCGATGATATAAACATCCGATTCGTACTCCGAGGGAACAGCTTGCGGACAGAATATATGTGGATCAGGCGGCATGAACAGTTCATGACTACCAGTGCTTCCCATATGATGCTGATCATCGCTTATTTGGGTTGAATGTTGTGTAAACACGTGATCAAAAATCGGTAGAATAGTTTCGCTTTGATTCACATGTTGATCGGCAGACAACCAGATGGCCTTCTTCACGGTTGATGTCCTTAATGCTGTAATATTCTCATCCGGCAAGTTTTCTTCGCTTCCGATAACCATAATCAGGTCAACATCATTAGAAGACAAGCAGGCTGACACGGATTCGATATATTTAATCTCATTCACATTTCTCACGAGATGTTTCAGACTCTGTTCAATCAGGACACAATGTGATGACATTTCTCGGTCATTACAAGGAGTAATAAGAAGCACATTTAACTCCTTATAGATCACTTTTGGCACTTCTCGGGCAGGTATGCTTCCCACCTTCATCATTTTCAGCCATTGCTGATTCAGTTCCATTTGCTGCACTTCCATATGTTTACGCATGGATTTGAGTTTCCTGTTCAGAACCACATTCATCTGTCTCAGGAATAACCGGTTCGCATCATGAACTGAACGTTTCTTTTTTGTGGACTTAACCTGCATTTTTGACTTCTTTTGGATAGCAAACCCTCCCGTTCCATACGAAAACATTCTCTGCCTACAATATGCACGACATAGTGTTTCGCTAACTCTTTTTTTGCAAAAGGGGCTTTATCCCAAGTATATAATGTGTGGCCACCCGGATCATTCCAGATCTTGTCCTCATAGAATATAAGAATACTATATAGGAGATGATATCTTTGCCAACATTTGATAGCATCCTTGTCACCGGTAATCAGACCATTAACCAAGATCTGCAAGTTAATGGTAATCAAACCGTTGGTGTCGATCTAAACGTCAATGGCAGTCAGACCATAACAGGCAGCCTTCAAATCAACGCCAGCTCCTCGATTGTCAACCATTTGGGTGTAGGCGGAGTGATTGAAGCTGGAGATAGCGTTAAGGCCGCTACACAATTAATGGCACTTAATCAACCTACTCTTCCAGTCTCCCTCCCCGTTTTGCAACAATTCAGATATTACAATCCTGGTGTTGCAGGTCAACCCGGTCTGGTCTTAACAGGGACTGCTGGCAATCAATATATACTGTTCGTTGATGAAAGTAGCGGGACACCCCATCTCGCCATTCAACCCGTATAAGATAACCCTGAATCAGATGAGTTTCACCAAAAGAAGCGATATCCGTGTACACTCCGGATATCGCTTCTTTTGGTTTCTTTTTTGATGAAGCCTGGTTATAACTCCATCCTTTTATAAATCTGTGATCAATACGGACATGACACTCTTGCTTTCCAGCTGGAACTTCATCAATACATCGTCGCGCAGCTTTACCTGTATGTTGCCCGTTTTCTCCTCATCATTGAAGAGGACTAAAGCTACGGAACCATCGGCATTTTTAAAAGCCACAGAACAAATTCCATCACCACAGGATGTTGATTCGATCCGAACAGCCTTCGGGCGGATCACAGCACTGAAATGAGCCAGAGCATAATAATCAAGTGTATACGTAAGTTCCTTTGTTTGCTGATTCACCTGTACGATCCCACGACACGTACTGCGGCCAAATCCCGGAACGGTTGGCCCGTTGTTCTCGTCAAGTGCCATATTCCAAAGTACAAAGGACTTGCTGTAATTGCGAAGAATCTGAATTCCCGTTCGCATCACATTTGAGAAGGCTTGCTCAAATGGCGGAATCCACTCTCCACCCGAACCTTCAGTGAAATGCACTTCTTTCCCTGCAAAAGCTTCATAAACCTTCGTTTGAGCAGAAGCATCGCCCCCGTACCAATGCCAGGCTACACCATCCACTTCCTCTCCCGCTTGTTCAAGTACGGTCAGGGGATAGTCCGGTTGATCCCAGTTGTGATCGTAACAGAGAATCTTGGTTTGGATATCGTTTTGCACAAAGGCTGGTTTGAGATGGTTTTTGATAAAATCTGCTTGGGCCTCGGCTGGCATCAACATTCCGGGATAGTGCCCGGGTTCATAGAGCGCCTCATTCTGTGGTGTGATGGCATGGATCGGTAATCCATGCTTGCCATACGCTTGAATGTATTTCACGAAATATTCAGCATAAACGGGATACCATTCAGCCTTCAGCTGTCCGGTGATCATGGATCCGCTCGTTTTCATCCAGCCGGGTGAACTCCATGGTGAGGCAAATAGCTTCAGCTCAGGATTCAATGCCAACGCCTTTTGCGTTAAAGGAATAACGTCCTCTTCATCATGTGCAATGCTGAATTGGGTTAATTTCGGGTCTACCTTCTGTTCTGGCATATCGTTATAACTGTATATCGTTCTCGCATAGTCCGAAGCGCCCATCGGATTTCGGATGACCGAGAGCCCAATCCCTTTCTCTGGATGGAACAGCCGGGTCATAACCTCTTCCCGCTGCTCCTCACTCAAGATTTGGTTGATCAAATAGGCAGATGAATCGGTAAAAGAAGCACCAAATCCGTCCATCTCCTGATACGTTAACTGATCATCCAGATGGATGGTCGTTGTCTCCTTATCAGCATCTAGTGGTTTCAATTGCTCTTGGGATAGAGATACGAATAAATCTTCTTCACCCGTGGATTTGTACATTTTGAATGTAGTCATAGGATTCTCCTTTAATTCTATTATTGAATGCCTAGTTTCTCTTTGTTCAGTTTCATCTTTTCACTGCGTACCTTCACAATCTCTTCCCAACGGTTCTCACCTAAAAATGACTTGTAAGAAGCCAGTGCATTGTCATACGAGGCATCATCCTTGGACCGTACCATACTGACCAGCGTTGTATTCCACTTCGTATTGATTGCTGACAACGCACGAGCTTCAGGTGTACCTTGATCCGGGCTAATATTCTCCAGAATAAAGTGTGGTTTCAGCTTGCCTTTGCCCCACTCCTGCATCTGTTTAATCGCTTCAGGAAAAGCATCTGCACTGAGGGCTTTGTGGCGGTCATGACCGAAGAACATAAACTCACCCATTCGATAATCCTTTTTGAATTGATCTGCGTTATTCAGTTGCATGTCTTTCACTGCTGGCAGCAGTTCTACACTACCGTCGGCTTTGGTTTGGTAGGTTTTCCCCTCAATCCCGTAATTCATAAGCGTCTGTCCTTCTTCACTCAGCAAGTATGTGAATATCTGAATGGCCTTGGCCGGATCTTTACAGTCCTTGGAAATGAAATTGATCATCCATCCCGTTATCCCGGATTGATTCAATGTTGGTGCATTGCCTTTGGTGCTCTGCGGTCCATCGATAGCAACATATTCTTTGCCTGGATTGGCACTCATGTAGATTTGCAGGTTTCCTCCTTGTTGAGGTGTACCGTCAAGCAGCATGGTCGCATATTTACCGGACTTCACTTTTTCCTCGAAAGCGGTTCCATCATCGGCAAAACTGTCATCACTGATATTGGCGTCTCTATACACGGTGTTCAATGTTTTCAACCACGTGAGGTAATCTTCATCCAGATTGCGATCATAGAATTCTCCTGATTCGGTCTCCAACGGAACACCGATGAAATCTTGTAACGTATCCCCGAGTGAACCTGTTCCTTCACCAATAGAGTTGAATCCAAACGGAATCAGCGCAGGGAACTCTTGCTTAATTCGTTTCATCACACTCTGGAATTCTTCTGGCGTTCCAATGATCGGACTACCCAAAGCTTCGTACACATCTTTACGAATGATAAATGCCGTTTTGGCAGGAATGTTACCGCTATCATAATCCTCTTGTGTATTGGAATAGTTCGGGTAACCATAAGTTTTACCATCCGCCAATTGGAACCAGTTCAACGTATCGGCAGCCGCAACTTTATTGAAGTAGGGATCATATTTTTCCGCCAGATCGTTCAGCGGCATCGCCCAGGTTGCAGCTTTTTGTACCACAGGAGAATTGGAGTCAAACACCGTCAACAAGTCAGGCATATCTCCACCTGCGAAAAAGGTGTTTAACTTGGTATCATCACCCGTGATGAATTTAATATTGATGTTCAACTCCTCTTTGATTTTCTTGGTAACAATGTCCTTGCCAAAATCGGTGTTCCACCAGTCAGCATTGACGTACCATGTCAGGTCGGTAGCCTCTTCCTTTTTATCCAACTGCCAAGCTGGCTTTTCCGGGTCAACCGTATAACGATCTTCAATGGAAACCCAGTTTCCTTCACTTGAGCCCCCAGATCCACCACTGCAACCTGTAATCATAAGTACGGCTGTGAGCAGTGTTGCGAGCAATTTAATCCCTTTTTTGCCTGATGCCTTATTCAACTTCAACATATTTTTGTTCCTCCTCAAAATGGGGTATTGGTTGCTCCTATTCCTTGACTGCTCCGAGCATCATTCCCGAGATAAAGTATCTCTGAACGATGGGATAGATCAGCACGATAGGGAGTGTTGTAATGACAATGGTGGCCAACTGCACGCCTTTGGTCGTTGTTTCAATAACAGCCGAACCCCCGACATTTTGCATGGATTGTGTCTGTGACTGCACGATAATCTCATACAACATCATCTGAAGTGGATACAGTGACTGATCGGTAATGTATAACTTGGTTGTCATAAAGTCGTTCCATTGCCCCACCCCATTAAATAGTGCAATTGTAGCCATGGCAGGCATGGAGAGTGGAATGAAGATTTTCAGGAAAATATGCCAATCCCCTGCACCGTCAATCTTGGCCGATTCTTCCAGCGAATCCGGAACATTCCGGAAGAAATTCATCAGAATTACGACATCATAGAAGCTGAATAACGCCGGGATAATGTACACCCAGAAGCTGTTAAGCAGGCCAAGTGATTTGATTAACAGGTATGTCGGGATCATACCGCCCGAGAAGAACATGGTAATAACACCCATGGCAACGTATAATTTACGGCCTCTTATGTACTTTTTGCTCAGACCGTAACCAACCATGGCACAAAAGAACACATGTGTAACAACGCCGATCGTTGTTTTGGAAACTGATATGAAGAAGGCCTGCCAGATGCCCTGATCATTGAATACCGCTCTGTAATTCTCCAGCGAGAATTCCGGTGACCAGAAGATGAATCCACCTTCCGCCAACGCTTTGCCTGAACTAAAGGAAGAGATGATGACATTCCAGAGCGGAACCAGAATAACGATCGTACAGATGATTAACAAAATCATATTTAAGGTATCAAAGATCCGACTATCGAGATCTTCTTTTGCCACCTTTCCATTCACGCGGGATGCCTCCTTCTACAACACAGATTGATTATCGTTTAATTTGCTTGTGATTTTGTTTGCAGTGACGAGCAGAATGACAGAGATGATGGAGACACCCAAGCCAACGGCCGTTGCATATGAAAAGTCACCCTGAGACATCCCCATACGGTAGACGTACGAATTGATGACTTCCGCTTTATCGCGGTTCTGGGAGTTCATGAGCACCAGCGTCTGATCCAGATTCGACCCTAATAAACCGCTTACAGTTAAAATCAGATTTAAGCTTATGATTGATTTCATATTAGGCAATGTGATATTCCAGATCTGTCTAAGACGGCTTGCACCATCAATTTTGGCCGCTTCATAATACGTAGGATCAATCTTTGCCATGATCGCCAGATACAGAATCGTTCCCCAACCTGCTTCTTTCCAAATATCCGATAACGTAGCAATCCACCAATACTTGCCTGCATCCAGCAAGATGTTCTGCGGTTGCGAGATCACTCCCAGGCTAAGTAACAACTGATTAAATAACCCCGTTGTCGAAAACCAGGTGATCAGCATTCCCCCAAGTACGATCCAGGACAAAAAGTGAGGTAAATATGAAACCGTTTGCACAAACTTCTTGAATCGTCCGCTGTTTAACTCGTAGATCATGATTGCGAGAATGATCGGAATGACAAACCCGATACCTAATTTCAAAAAGCTGATCCCCAACGTATTCACAACTGCATCCCAGAAGTATTTATCTGACAAAATGATTCTAAAATTATCCAACCCTACCCAAGGAGCGGTAGCCAGCGTATCAATGACCGTGTAATTTTTGAAGGCAATTGTCAAACCGTAAATCGGAATATAACAGAAAATAATCATAAAGATAATGCCAGGGATAATCATCGATTGAATCTCCCATTGTCTCCAATAATCGACTATGAATTCTTTAATCCGTTGTCCGATGGGTTTCTTCCCATTGGGATTGATCGCATTTTTACCTGTTGATGTCTCTACGGCTAATTTATCCACGTTTTTTTACTCCCCTCCATCATACATACATTTATATAAAAACGTTTTTATTTTTCGACATAAAAAACCCCTTTGTTTTTATTTATGTAAAAAAAGACCGGAGAAGAAGCTGAGTCAACTTATGTACGGTAGTCTTTCCGGTCGATCTTCACATGGCTTGAACCTCTAACCACCAGCTCACCCGCCAATTTTTGCGCAGCCCCTTGTTCTTTCTCCTTAATCATACCCACCAGTTGATTGATTGCCAGGATACCCTGTCTTGCAATTTGATTTCTTACCGTTGTGAGTGGTGGAGAAAAATACTGTGCGATATCAATATCGTCAAAACCCACGACACTAACATCTTGAGGCACTTCAAAGCCCTCAGACTTCAACGCATGCATACAGCCAATTGCACTCAAGTCATTCCCTGCAAGAAATGCATCAGGTCGCTTGCCGGGGTGCAAATGAAGAAAAGATTTTATCGCACTATACGTGCTCTCCTCCTCAAAATACCCTTGTATAATGTAATCTTCATCGATTGGAAGCTGGTATTCATGCAAGGCAGCCAAATAGCCGTCTCTACGCTGCACACTGTCAAACATCGTATCCACACCCGAAATATAAGCAATTTTCTTGTGCCCCAGCCCAATTAAATACTTGGTAGCTTCATAAGCCGCCACGTACGAGTCAAAAATGACACTTCCCATCGTATCGCTCTGATAGACCCGATCCAGAAAAACCGCCTTGATCTTGTCTTTCTCCATTGCGATAATATCTTGCTCATCAATCCGAAGCTCTTCGTAGATAATGACACCATCCACCCGCCGACCCAGAATATTACTCATAATAACGTGTTTATCCTTGGTCACAAATACATTCAAACCATACCCAAGACGATCACATTCGCGAGACATTGACTCAACCAGCTTATAGAAATACGGACCCGATACACTTGTAGTGAAAAAACCAAGCATTTTGGTTTGACCGGACTTCAACAGCTTGCCATTCAGATTGGGCACATAATTTAAACGCTCTGCCACCTTAAGAACATGTGATTTTGTCTCCGGGTTCAAGACATCCACACCATTTAAGGCGTTGGAGACCGTAGATATGGATACGCCCGCTTCCCTTGCTACATCTTTAATCGTTATCTTTGCCATAAGTTTTGTTCCTTTACTATAAAAACGTTTTTATAATGTTTAAATTATCATAAAACCGTTTTCATGGCAACACTTTAATTTGCGAGTTCAAACATCATGTACTTTATTCATAGCTATATGCCACTGAGGGCGAAAAAAAACGGCTCATGTATGAGCCGCCGTTCATGAAGCTTTAGCTTTCTATTCCTCATCCTGGATATACATGGAGTGAATCTGTTGCAACTGCTCTTCCAGACGTTCCAAGCGAACAAAACGATCCGCTCGAATATATTCCTTCTGCTCCACAAGCATGATCATTGTTGGAACGGTAAAAATAAGAAACTTGGAAGCAACTTCTTCCACGTCGTTAGCATTAATGTGACCGAGGTATATTGATGGATAAGGTTCAAGCAACGCCCTGATCTTGGGGAGTAAAGCGTGACATACACTGCACTCTGGACGAGATACATACAAAAAAACCAATTCATGTTGTTGAATAACTTCTTCAACCATTTCTATGGATGTTAACTCATGAATATCTTTCATAGAAGCTCAACCCTTTCAATCATTCAATAGCTTGCTCATTTAAACTTTTTCTTTTCAAGTATAGCCTATATGCGTTAGAATCAAATGGAATATATCCCCATATGAAAGAGGTTATGGTATGAAAAAATCATTCTTATTTCTGTTCACTGCCCTGGTTGTTGTTACTTCCTTCTCGGCGTATACACCTGTGTCGAATGCCTCAGGCGATATTGGAGTCAGCTTATTGTCCGATCGTCAGCAAGGTACAGTAAAGTAGAACTTGTACAGAAAGTAACAGGCGACAATTCGGATAACATCTGAATTAGTCGCCTGCTTTCATTTATTCTTATTGATTTTTATTTCCAATCTCTCTTTCGAAGATAAGATTCGAATACAAAAGTACCAAACGGCAGTAGACCGGCGAGTCCACCCATCAGCCAACGTGTTATCTTCCACTTTTTGACCAGAGCCAAATGCACTAGTGCAATAAGATACAAAGGAAATAAAATACCATGAATCATGCCCATTACGGCTACAGCGGAAGAGATATCTGCAAAATATTTCAGAGGCATAGCAATAAAAATCAATAAAAGTAAGGATACGCCCTCCCATATGCCCGCAATTCTGAATCGGCCTGTCACTGTTTTCATAAAGTCCATTCTCACCTTTCCTGCTAATCGTTTGTGAAATATGTAACTTGTAACATGATACAAAAATCTCACGCCACATCTCCGTACAGATATGTCGTTCTGAAGCTCATATTCAGTATAACGTATGACTCCGATTTGAAGATGCTTCAAATTTGAATAATTATTGAATCCATAAAATCAGATTCCAACATCAGTCTTATGGATTCAAGTCGTCTCACGCTCAATCAGCTGGTATGTCAGCTGTTCGGTCTGCAACTCCATTTTACCCAATACGGCCCACAATTGATGGAAAGCCTGGGTAGCTTGCTCCGCAATCGGATTGTGTATGGTCGTGATTCCAAGAACACGGGAAAGCTCGATATCATCAAACCCCACAATGGCGAGTTGTTCCGGTACCTGAATTTTCCGTCTGCGTGCTTCACTAAGAATGCCGATGGCTGCATAATCATTGGAACATAATACGGCCTGTGGAAGTTCTGGCCCCTCAGCCATTCTTCGCATCGCTTCTTCGCCATCGGAGGAGCTAAATACGGAATATTGATATGCTTCAGTCCACACATGCAACCCTCTGCTCTTCATGAAAGATTCATAGGCTTCACGGCGGCTCTGGGTATTCAAACTTTCAGCCCTTCCAAATACATTTGCAATTCGGGTGTATCCTCTCGAAACCAGATGCTCCAGAGCTAACTTATACCCCTCTGCCTGATCCATAGCAACAGACGGAATCTCGTCATTCCCCATTCGCTGCCAGGAGACAATGGGCCCATACTCCATATAAGCCTTTAATTTCCGAGGATCATTAACACAAGCAATAATAACTAGCCCATCGACTCGTTTACTGCGCAGATCTTCGAACGCCTGCAATTCAATCTCCGGATCTCCACGGGATGTATAGATAATCGTCTGAAACCCAAAATCCATGGCTGTATCAATAAATTGATTCATGAATGTAAGAATGATCTCACCTGTGGTAGAGGTCACAATTCCAATCTGCTTTGTTTGCCCTGTAGATAAAGATACCGCATTCCGGTTGGGAATATAATTCAACTGTTTCATAATATCCGTTATGATCTGTCTTGCTTCATCACTAACATGCGGAGAATGATTAATCACGCGTGATACTGTCGCTTTTGAGTAACCGGACCGCTTCATAATTTCATCAAACTTGGACATCGGAGACTCCCTTCTTGCTAACGAACTATAGAATAATAGTATGCCTCAGATCTGGGTCAAAAGTAAAACTTGACGTGTAACCCGTTACAACGTTTAAGCTTTTTTTATGTCATATATGAATCATCTTAAAATCAATTTGATGAATGGAGCGATACACATGAGTAATCAAACCTATCAATTCCCGGAAAATTTCCTGTGGGGTGGCGCAATTGCAGCCAACCAGGCTGAAGGTGCATACAATCAAGGCGGCAAAGGATTATCTACTCAGGATGTAGCTCCCAAAGGCATCATGGGTCCAATCACGGAAGAACCCACTGAAGATAACATGAAACTGATCGGTATCGATCTGTATCATCGCTACAAGGAAGATGTGAAACTGTTTGCAGAGATGGGCTTCAAGGTATTCCGTACTTCCATCGCCTGGTCCCGGATTTTCCCAAAAGGGGACGAGCTGGAACCAAATGAAGAAGGTCTTCAATTCTACGATGATCTGTTTGACGAGTGTCACAAATACGGGATCGAACCACTCGTTACGCTATCCCACTATGAGACACCTCTTCACTTGTCCAAAGAATACGACGGCTGGGTTAACCGAAAAATGGTTGGATTCTATGAGCGTTATGTAACTGCCGTATTTAAACGTTATAAAAACAAAGTGAAATACTGGCTTACCTTTAACGAAATCAATTCGATTCTTGAAGCACCCTTCATGAGTGGAGGCATCTACACGCCTAAGGAGAAGCTTAGCAAGCAAGATCTGTATCAAGCGATCCATCATGAGTTTGTAGCCAGTGCTTCCGCTGTGAAGCTCTGTCATGAGATTATTCCTACGGCACAGATTGGGTGTATGATGCTCAGTATGCCTACCTACCCGCTGACACCGAATCCAGACGATATGATCAAAGTCATGGAATTCGAACACAGCAACTATTTCTTCGGTGATGTACACGTAAGAGGTCGCTACCCTGGTTATATGAAACGTTACTTCCGTGAAAATGGAATCGAGATTCAGATGGAAGCTGGCGACGAGGAAATGTTGCTGAATACGGTAGACTTTATCTCTTTCAGTTATTACATGAGTATCTGTCAGACAGCAGACCCGGAGAAACAAATCGCAGGTGAAGGTAACCTTCTTGGGGGTGTACCTAACCCTTATCTGCCAGCAAGTGAATGGGGATGGCAGATTGACCCGCAAGGATTGCGTTATGTGCTTAACATGTTCTATGACCGCTATCAAAAACCACTGTTTATTGTAGAAAATGGTCTTGGTGCTGTTGATGAGTTGATCACGGGTGCTGACGGCGAGAAAACAGTTGAAGATGACTACCGAATCCAGTATCTGAATGATCATCTGGTTCAAGTTGGTGAAGCTATTGAAGATGGCGTTGAAGTTATGGGTTATACATCATGGGGTTGCATTGATGTTGTCAGTGCGTCTTCTGCCCAGTTGAAAAAACGTTATGGCTATATCTATGTGGATCGTCATGACGATGGATCAGGAACACTCGAACGTTATCGCAAGAAATCCTTCCATTGGTACAAAGAAGTGATCAGCAGTAACGGGAAAAGTTTGCAGCGTTAAGGATCTTTAAGCAAATGTAACAGATACATTCTTCTATCCCTCAGACATATCACATGAAAAAGTGTCGGTTATACGATACCTTGGCATGTTTTCTGTCTGGGGATTTTATTTTTATTTTCAAAAAGAAACACCCGATGATACACATCGGGCACTCTCATTAGCGACTATCACGTTGTTCACTATTTATTCTTCACTAGATGTTCTTCACTACATCCCTGCTGTACTTGGTTTTGTCTTCTTCCGTTATCTTGCGAATGACCCTGCAAGGACTACCCGCAGCAATCACACCAGATGGTATACTCTTGGTCACTACGCTCCCTGCTCCGATGATCGTATTGTCTCCAATCGTCACACCGGCAAGAACTGTCACACCGCCACCGATCCACACATTATTGCCCACCGTGATGGGTCCAACGATCTCCAGACCTTCATTGCGCTGCTCAACATCATAAGGGTGGCCTGCTGTATAAAATCCGCAATTGGGAGCAACAAAAACGTTATCTCCAAAACTAATTTTGCCTCCATCCAGCATGACGATATTATGATTGCTATAGAAGTTCTCACCAATTTCAATATTATAGCCGTAATCACATACAAATGGCTGTTCAATCAGGAAACGATCGGTCGTTCTCCCGAGCAATTTCTTAATTAACGCTTCTCTTTCATTGATCTTGCCTGGATGGAGCTGGTTATAATCGTAACAAAGCCCTTTGGCATGTAAACGCTCTTCAATTAACTCTTGATCATAATTGGCGTTATACAAGAGCCCTAATTGAGATTTTTCTTTTTCAGTCATCATTTTGTAAGCACTTCCCATCTTCTATCTAAAATAAGTTAAAGCTCAATCTCTCTAATAATTCTGGCAGGATTACCGCCCACAATCATATTATCCGGAACATCCTTTGTAACCACAGACCCGGAAGCAATGACCACGTTGTCTCCAATGGTAACCCCCGGGTTAATAACGGCTCTGCCACCAATCCATACATTATTGCCAATCGTGACTGGCTTGCCGTATTCTGCACCCGTACTGCGTTCATGCGGATGGAGTGGATGAGTAGCCGTATAGATATGCACATCTGGCCCCATTAAGCAATGGTCTCCAATACGAACTTCACACACATCTAATATCGTACAGTTAAAATTGCTATAAAAATGATTGCCTACATGAATGTTATATCCATAATCCACATGAATATTAGGTTCCATGCCCAGATGTTCACCTGTAGATCCCAACAGTTCCTTCAATAACTTGGTGCGAAGCTCACCGTCCGTTTCCGTCGTTTGATTGAACGTCCGCGTCATTTTCCTTGCATACTCTCTGTCCTCAGACAATTGAAGATCCGAAGCCATGTACAGCTCGCCATCCAGCATTTTTTGTTTTTCCGTCTTCGTAGTCATGATCACCGCTCCCTCATTACACATCATGTAATTCAACATTAAATAATACTTTTAAAAACTCTTTTAATTATATAGATTAGTATGAATAAAGCAAGTTTTGCTCGATATGAAAATGGTTTATTCTACTGACGCGTACTCTAGCGAAACAGCAAAAAAACCTCTACACCCATTAGACTATGGGAATGCAGAGGTTCAAGCTTTTTGTCTAATTTCTTTATTCTAAGCAACCGCCTGAACGGTTTTTTCCTTAACGCTAATGGCATAGATGGCAGTCACCAAACCAAGCAGAATCAGAACAGAACCAACCCATCCGGTGTTCAGAATCGATGAATGATCGATCACTATGCCGCCGATATAGGTACCCAGTGCAATACCTGCATGGGCAATACCTGAGTTAGTGCTGATTAGCGTTTCGGCTGTTTCCGGCGACGTTTTGATAATGAGACTATTCTGTACAGGCGTAACGGTCCAGCTCAGTGCACTCCAGATGCTTAACAACAACAAGAAGGCGATCAAAGGCAATCCCACACTGAACGGAATGACAGCCATACTTACGATAAAGGGAATCAGCACAATGATAATGGCTTTAGCAGGATGCAGACGATCGGACAACATGCCTCCAATGCCTCCACCTGCAACAGCGGCGATCCCAAACATCATATAGATAAAGGTGACCATCGTCGCACTGGCACCCAGCGTTTCTTGCAAGAATGGCGTGAAATACGCATATAAAGTCAAATGACCCGCAAGCACAAGCAAAGTTGTAGCATGGATTGCCAACATTTTTGGATTCCACAGTGCCGTAAGCTGTTTCTTCAGGGATACAGCAGGAATAGGCTGTACACGATCCATCGCAATCCAGATGGCCACCATAACCACTGCTGTGAGAATAGCGATCAACATAAACACCTCACGCCAGCCTGCCAAGTTACCTACAAAGATTCCAAGAGGTACACCTAGGATAAGTGATGCACTGCCTCCCATGGTAATAATCCCCACGGCGCGTCCTTTATATTGTGGTTCCACAATACGTGCTGCAAGGGTCAGGGAGAGCACAAAAATAAGTGAACCCGTTGCGGCTCCGAGTGCTCTGCCCGCCATCAGCATATAAAAGCTGGAACTAAATGCAGAGATCAGATTACTGATCAGAAATACAAACAGCGTACACATATATACTTTTTTACGCTCGAATCTGGCCGTCATATTTAATAAAATCGGTGCAGACAACGCATAGACAAGAGAGAAAATAGAGATTAAATACCCGGCTTTCGCCAAGGAAAGATGAAGATCCGTAGCAATCAGGTCCAGAATTCCGCCCAAGATCAGTTCAACCGTTCCGACCACAAATGCTGCGATAGCAAGCACATATACTTTCTTATTCATTTTTTGAATCCTCCTCTAAAAGTTACAACTACGATAGTAACCCATAAGAATGAAAGTTTCAATAGCTATTTTCATGATTGTTTTCAAACAAAGATATAACAAAAAAACTATCCTCCAAGAGAATAGTTTTAATAGATTAATCTGGTGAGCAGTTTCTCGATTTCAGCATCCTGTAACAGTTGGTCACCGTATTTTTTAGTAATTTGAGTAAGCGCAACATCATGGTAGAAATAATCAGTCATCGCTTTAACAATCGGTTTGGACATCGTCTTGATCGCTCGCCATGAATCGTGCTCTACACCGGCAAACAGCAGATATTCATGATCCACAATAAGCAGCTGTGATGGTTCCGGCGCATCAAGCAATGGAATCAACGAGTATATCCGGTTTAAGGATGTCTCCATTCCCCCAACGGCAAGCACTTCAACGTACACGCCCTGCTTTTCCTTCTGCTCCAGCAGTTCACGATATTTCTCCATTCGCTCATTCCAGGCCAGAAAAAGAACCGATGAATCTGCTTCCTCGATAAGCTGTTCGATATTCGACGCGATGGATGACTCATCTTTTAACGTCCAGATATGTTCATCGGTGAATGTACGTTTGATTTTGTAACTCTTCAATTCCTCAATATCTTTCTCAAAATCAGCCTTGATCTTATGAATAATAGACTGAAGATCCACAGCCATATATAGTTTCTTCTTCCCATCCATCGTTGTCAGCACCGTTCCCTTGTCGATCAGACGGTTGAGCACTTCATAGATTTTGGCTTTGGGAACGTTGGAGTAATTAACAATCGATGTGGCATCAAGCGGTTCATCCTGGGCAAATATAGCCTCGTATACCTGACTTTCATATTGTGTAAACCCGAATTTCTGCAACATGGTTTGGATCGGCGCATCCCTTCTTAGTGTGTCTGGTCTATCTAGTTTAGACGCATGAACTTCCCATGTCCAGTTTATCCCACGTGGCTATGTCCGATCCCAAAAGCGCTGCTGGGTCATCGCTTGAATGAATTGCTCTGCAAACGCCGCAGGCTGCTGTTCCACAATGACGCCAGGTTTGCCTATAATGCCGACCGGCTGGATCACCGCTGCACCCGTCGGTGTAGCACCGATCGGTTTGAAATGATTGTACGTTTCGATCGCATAGGATCGGGTGTATTTCTGAACATAATCGTTTTCCTGCTGTCCTCCAACAATGAACAGACCATCATATACCAAGGGTGAGCCGGTCAAAAAGCTGTCGTCCACCTTGAGCTCCACATTCCCTGTTCCACGTACCACACCCTGTCTTTCATGTACAATGACTGGTTGAAGTCCCGCTCCCTTAAACTCTTCCAAAATGTATTGTGTGCTCGGGCCATCGAACCCTTCCCCAACAATCACTCCGACACGCAATGTCTTGGGAGAAAACACCGTATTTGCCATGCTGAGCGCAGGTGACGACTTCGTCACTGGAGATTCAGGGACGTTAGGTACATTGACTCCGAGTTCCACGGCCAGAATAGTCGCCAGCTCCGTGCTGATATGACCTAACATATTGACAACCTGCTGACGAATGGAAACATCCTTTACCTTCCCAAGTTCAAACGTGAGTGCTTGAATAATATGGCTTCTCTCCAAGCCTGTCATGCTATTCCAGAATAGACGTGCCTGTGAGAAGTGATCCAGGAAGCTGAGTGCCGTTTTCCGTTCTTTAAGACCTTGCACCGGGGAAGGGTATGTCACAAAGCCCCCTTTTGTTCCCGGCACAGTATAAGGTGAGTTATTGGCAAGCGAATTGTCATGATAGGCGATTCTCCCCTGATCAATGGTATAGCGAGAGGCTCCATCTCTCTGGTTGTTATGTACAGGGCATACCGGACGATTAATCGGCAGCTCCTGATAATTCGTGCCAACCCTCGCCAATTGAGTATCCGTATACGAGAACAGTCGGCCTTGAAGCAGTGGATCATTGCTGAAGTCAATGCCACGTACAATGTTGCCTGGATGGAAAGCCGACTGTTCCGTTTCTGCAAATACATTCTCGACATTTTGGTTAATCGTCATTTTACCGATGATTCGCACCGGAATGTCTTCTTCAGGCCATAATTTCGTTGCATCCAAAATATCAAAATCAAACTTGAATTCATCCGCTTCCTCCAAAACTTGTATTCCGAGTTCAAACTCCGCAAAATTACCCGCATTGATGTTTTCCCACAGATCCCTGCGATGAAAGTCCGGATCCGCACCTCCCAGCTTTTGAGCTTCATCCCACACAAAAGAATGCATGCCAAGTACGGGCCTCCAATGAAATTTCACGAATCTGGATTTGCCTTCATTGTTCACCAGTCGGAAGGTATGTACTCCAAATCCCTGCATCATTCGAAAGCTTCGCGGTATCGTGCGATCCGACATAATCCACATGACCATAGCAGCCGACTCTTGGTTATTCGCAATGAAATCCCAGAAGGTGTCGTGTGCAGTAGAGCCCTGTGGAATTTCATTGTTAGGTTCCGGCTTTACCGCATGAATCAAATCCGGGAACTTAACTCCGTCCTGAATGAAAAAAACAGGTATATTGTTGCCCACCAAGTCAAAATTGCCTTCCTCAGTATAAAACTTCACGGCGAACCCACGTACATCCCGATTCGTCTCGTTAACCCCTTTGGAACCGGCAACTTCGGAAAAACGCACAAACAGCGGTGTTTTCACACCTGGATTCTGAAGAAAATGAGCCATCGTTAACTCTTCAAGTGATTCATATAACTCAAATTCACCGTAAGCTCCATATCCGCGGGCATGCACAACTCTCTCCGGGATGCGTTCCCGGTCAAAGTGAGACAGTTTCTCACGCATCAGAAAATCTTCAAGCAACGTGGGTCCGCGATCCCCCGCTTTTAGCGAGTTGCTGTCATCTGATATTTTAACCCCTTCGTTGGAAGACATCTCTTTGCCGTTATTATCCCGTAGAAAGGTATTTCTTTGCTCAATCTTTTTATTCTCATCCATAGGTTCCTTGCTCATCCCAATCACCTCCAGAATATATGTATGGGATTGAAAATGCATTTATGAGTATCTGTTATACCTATGAATTGATGTGAATTCCACAGGCACTAGATATAAATGGAAGGTGTTAACCCCATTTATTGCTCATGACGTCTTTTGTCTAACACCTTCTACATCACATTGTCATTTACTATAAAGAATCTAATAGAAAAGAGATGATTAGTATGGCTCGTGTCAATGCTGTTCCGCAACCGGATCTGGTATTAATCTATTGGTCAAGAAATCCGCTCGTCCCTGGTTCTGCGCGCAGAATCCAAAGTGTACGTGTGATTGGCAATACGTCTCCATGTACATTCACACTGGTTCCCGGTGCACGGCTAATCAATGCACTGAACTGTTTGCTGGACAATGATATTGGATTCAAAGTGGTCTACCGCCATAAAACGTCAGCAATCAGTGGCGTTCTGTTATTAAAACGCAGATAATCAGACCCAAAGAAATGGTGCCTTCCTTTAGGAGAGCACCATTTTTTCGTTCTTTGATCATCAATGGACAGATTTCGAACGCCAAAAAACCGCGATAAACGCGGTCTCTTGTTCACGATATGAATTTAATTCAGAATATCCATCACCAATACATTCACTGAATGAGCTGTTAAGTTAACGACCACCGATGTATCCGACAGTGTAATCTCCTGTTCTTGGGGAACCACTTTCTCATCATTCTTCTGATTCACATTCGGAATATGCACCAAATGATCCTCTCCAGTAAGTGTGATCAGTCTGGCTGAAGCATCTACCTTCAGATCCTGAAGGCAAATCCGGGTTGATTTATCTACACCATCTGCATTCACCAGTTTCACATACACATGCCGTGCGTCCTTCGTAACAGAGTGGAATACTTCCCGGTTGTAAGCTTCCAGCTTGTAATCCAGAACCTTGCTGGTATTACGTCCGTCTGTATAGGAGCAAACCAAATTCTTTCCTGTATCTCCACCATAGTTAACCGTGATTGTATAATCGGTTCCATTCTCGAGTGGTTCATAGTTGGCCGCTCTCAGGTTACCTGCTGCCGAGCTGGATGAATAGTCTCCCAGTGTATAACCCTCAATCCCTTGTTTGTACACCTTCACGCCTGTTGCGTTCCCGCCGTAACTAATTGCGTACTCGATAACATCCTTGTTCTCAGGCGAGATATCCGTCAGTCCCACACCGATGTAAAAACCATCCTCACCTGAAATTCTTTCAGCCTCAACGTGAACTTTGTAATTGGTCCATTCGTCATTCAGCAGATACAATCCATTCAATCCACTTGATTGTGCCTTCAAAATGAGTCCTTTTCCTGCGGTTAACGCATATCCTTCCGATCCGGGAATCTGTCTCCATGCCTCACTAGGCTCTGTACGTTCCCTGAAATCTTCATCAAACATCAAACTGCCATCCACATTGGACGTCACTGTAACTCGTTTCACCACGATGTCTGCATGACCCGTTGCAATCTCGATACCTCCACGAGGAATGAGATTCAACGGTTTGCCTTTGCTATAGGTGGAGAATGAAGTCTCAAGCACCTGATCCCCTACATATTTTGCAAAAAGCTGCTGTACATAATAATTCGGTGTATACCACACGGTTTCATCATCAAACCAGATGCAGTCTGGCGTCCAGCGGTAAGTACCGTCCGTTAGTACTTTGTTGAACAATGGCGCATAGGCAGCCAAACGCACAACGTCCGCGTTATTTTCAAATCCAGTCATGATCGCAGCTTCTGCAACCGCTCCTGCCAGCGTGTTTTTGTCCGTGGAAGCATATTCTCCAACAAATACTTTGGATGTTTCTTTCCAATCGATACTTCCATCTTCAAGATAAGCCCGGTCATAGTAGTTGTAGCGATCTACGTTATTCAGCAAATATTCATTGGATCGGTAGTAGTGCTCATCTGCAATGGTGTCCATGTAATTGTCCTGATTCTCATACCAGGTTACCGTCTCCTCAATCACCTCAGCACCATCTGCAAAAGCAACCTGAGCTGACCCGGTGAGGTTCCCACTGAGGAATTTCCATCCTTCTTGGTACGCATCATCATCCGCCTGAGCTCCAACCGTCGAGATAATGTGCAGCTCATGATCAGGATAGTTCTGTTTCATGTACTCATCTATCGAACGTTTGAATACTTCGAAGTTGGCAAAAAATTCAGTGCCCCAGTTCTCATTGCCTACGCCCAGATAACGAAGATCAAACGGTTCAGGATGTCCCATCTCGCTTCGTACCGCTGCCCATTCGTTGTGTTCAAAGTCTGTACTGAGCGCAAAGTCAATCAGATCTGTAAAGTTGCGGATATAATAATCCCTTAAAGCGCCACCCGCAGGGTGAGCATAGTCCGAGCGCGCCTGACACAACACACCGCAAGCCATGACTGGAACCGGAGCGGCATTGAGATCTTCCGCCAGTTGGAAGTACTCCATATAACCGAGGCCCATCGTCATCATGTAACCCCAGACATTATAATTTTCTTTGCGGAGCTCAACCGGACCCACAGAATCCTTCCAGTCATATACGTTATCCCAGATAAAAGATCCCTCCGAGATACATCCTCCCGGAAAACGCAGGAACTTCGGATGCAGATCTGCGAGTGCCTGGATTAGATCTTTTCTCAATCGATAGTTCGGGTTACCTGTGTAGTTAGCATGTGCCGTAGCCGATATTCCCTCTTCTGTCGGATCAGCTCCCCATACATTCTGAGGGACTAGGGACACCATATCGATGGAGATGTCACCTGCAAACGTAAGTGCCAGTTGACCAAGTACAGTCTCCGTTCCGATCAGAGACAAACCGTATTTCTTCCATGTGTTCCCGCCTTCAACATGCAGCGTTACCGAATCACTGATGGAAGTGTCACTTCCATCCTGCAATTGAACAGTGATCGTTCCTGCCAATTCTGCTTTTGCCCATACGGTAAAGTCATATGATTCACCCTGCTTGATGGACATGGCACAATGCTGGTTGGAGTCTGAGAATCCACGATTCCGAATCGTAGCCCCATCCTGAACCGTTACATAATAAGCATTTACTTCAGGGTCTTCCACGTTAAAATGAACGTTTAGTCCATCCGTATGCTGTACGCGCATTTTCTCGGTGTCGCCTGACCAGGCAAACAAAGGTTCACGATTTCGACCTGTCGAACAACCACATTCTCCAGAGTCATGCGAGTACGTATCAAATGCAAAAGACTCAAATGATCGATTCTGAACAAGCTCTGCATAGATTCCGCCATCTGCCGCGTTGTTAATATCCTCGTAGAAAAGTCCATACATGACTTCACTGATATCCGCCACCTTCTGATCTCCATGGATAGTGACCGTGTAAGGCGGGAGATGCGCTGGCACAACAGACACGTCAAAGCTTTGGCTCAGCTTACGATCACCTCTGTTCAGAAGCGCACGGAGCGTAACCTCTTGTGCTGATGTGATCATCTGAACTTCCCCGCTCTCGGACAAGACTTCCGGCTTACTGGAGCTCCATTCAACAGACACTTTACCACCCAGCAAGTCTGCAGGTAATGATACATCCTTGGTGATGATTCGGTTGGGGAAGGACAAGTACTTGTCCGCCGCAAGCTTCACAATCGCTTCATCTGTCAGTGACTCACACATCACTTCAATGACTTCATCCATGGTGAGTGCTGCCCCATAGATCCGAAAGTCGGATAACGAACCTGCAAAATCCACATCCGGTGCATACTGGGAACGTCCAATATAATTCCGGCTATAATTCTCAGGATCGGTGAACGAATCAAACCATTCGCGCAATTTGGCATAATTGCCGCTCGACGTCTGACTGATCGAGCCGTCTGCGGCCTTCTCCCCGTTCACATACACAATTGGACCCGCACTGCTCAACGTTCCCCCTTGGCTACCTGCCACGGAGAGCGCAATATGCAGCCATTCTCCACTTGCAACTCCTCCACTTGGGTGGACAACCAGATTATCTCCGGCGTATAACGTACCCAGAAGCTGACGTGTCAAAAATAAATACGGCCCCTTCTCCCCTTTACCAAAGTCAAAAATGCGTTCCCACACATTAGACCCCTTGCCCAGAAACACCCAAGTGGCAATCGTGATTCCCGTGTTATCGCTTACATCACGAAGCAGATTCGAGGGTAATTGCAGATAAGAAGTTCCATTCGCTCCCCCGTTGAAAGTCACCGCCGTTCTGCCTTTCAACTCGGATATCACAGGCGGGATCTCGCCTTTGGTTATACCATCATGGCCCTTACCGGAGCTGTCCTTCCCGATCTGAACGGTATCTTCAAACGTGTATTGTGCAATTAATTGATTTTGATATGTGCTCATGTTCTTACCTCCTATGTAGTTGGGAATTGTCGGTTCACGCTTTTGATTCGCATTAATATAAAATGATTGATAAATAGTTAAACACATTTCTTAAACGTAATAATATCGCATCATCGATCCCCATTTCAATCCTAAATTTGAGAAAGACAACTGGTTTATTTGAATGTAATGACCTTTATCGGCTCTTCCCGTCTCTTATTTATTTTTCATTTTACTCTTATAAACATTAGATTTATGGTTTACAAACATATAAATCAATTGATAATATAACAAATGAAAGCGCTTGATATAATGAAATACTCAAAGGAGGTCTGCCGAACCTTTTATCGTGTGTTGCCAAGTATCGGTTGATTTTTCATTCCGGGGAATAGGAAAGGGGAAACGTATGAAACGTTATTGGGTTCGCGTACTTAACATTTCTGTACTAAGCACCACTTTACTTACTGCAACAACTTTGGCACCGGTCTCGGTGTTCGCAAATGGTTCAGGGGCAACCGTGGGTAACTCGCAGAGTTCCACCAAACCTATCGCTAATTCTGCTCCAACATTTAAAAATGTTTCCGTTCATGACCCTTCTGTCATTAAGGTGGATGATACGTTTTATATTTTTGGTTCACATCTGCAAGTGGCTAAGTCCAAAGACTTTCTGAACTGGGATCTGGTCGCCTCCGGCGTTACAGATAACAACCCTGTTGTCCCCAATGTAACCAAGGAATTCGCTGAAGCGTTGGAGTGGGCGCAGACGGATACGTTATGGGCAGCAGATGTCATTCAATTGGCGGATGGCAAGTTTTATATGTACTACAATGCTTGTAAAGGGGACTCTCCGCGATCAGCGCTCGGCATTGCTGTCGCAGACAATATCGAAGGCCCTTATAAGGATCAAGGCATTCTGTTGAAATCCGGCATGTGGGATCAGATCAGTGAGGATGGTACCATTTACGATGCAACGATTCATCCCAATGTGGTCGATCCGGATGTCTTTTATGATAAAAACGGCAAGTTATGGATGGTGTATGGCTCGTATTCAGGAGGGATTTTCATTCTGGAGATGGATGCAACGACAGGTAAACCACTGCCAAATCAAGGTTATGGCAAAAAGCTGACCGGAGGCAATCATAGTCGTATTGAAGCCCCTTATATGCTCTACAGTCCCGAAACTGATTATTATTATCTGTACCTGTCTTACGGTGGGCTAGGTGCTGATGGAGGATACAACATTCGCGTAGCCCGCTCCCAAACACCGGATGGACCTTTCCTCGATGCGGAAGGAAACGATATGATCAACGTTAAAGCGGACAAGGATAAACCGTTGTTTGACGATCGTTCTATTGAGCCATTTGGAGTCAAATTGATGGGGAACTTCCTGTTCGAGAGACAGATCGGTGATCCGGGCACAGGCCTAGGTAGCGGTTATGTATCGCCAGGGCATAACTCTGCTTATGTTGATCCGGAGACTGGCAAACAATTTCTCATCTTCCATACCCGCTTTCCAGGGCGTGGCGAAGAGCATGAAGTTCGCGTGCATGAGATGCATATGAATGCAGATGGTTGGCCCGTTGTTTCTCCGTATCGTTATGCGGCCATGGGAGAAGATACAACGCAACTGACAACTCAGGAGATCGCCGGTCAGTACCAATGGGTGAATCATGGTAAGGACATCACGGCGGACATCAAGCCATCCCAGACCGTTCAGTTCACAGCAGATGGCCAGATTAATGGTGCCGTGACAGGAACATGGAGTCTTGGTGCAGACAACAAGGTTCAGATCACATCGAATAACGTTGTGTACAAAGGTGTTTTAACACATGAATGGAATTCGGAATCTCAAAGTACGGTTCTGACCTTTAGCGCGCTCTCATCCTCCGGAATTGCCATCTGGGGAAGTCAAGGTGTTGAACGGAGTGATCAGGACATTGTAAATGCGGTGAAAAAGGACCTGAGTATCAGCAATACGGATCACGTGTTCTTCAATCTGTCTCTGCCTACCAAGGGAACAAGTGATGCAGACATTACGTGGAAAAGCTCCAATGCTTCGGCTCTATCCGCTACAGGTGTAGTGCAGCGACCACGCGCCGGTAAGGGCGATGCCAAAGTGAAATTAACCGCAACGATTCGTAAAGGAACTGCGGTAAGCTCCAAAACGTTTAACGTTATCATTCCACAGCAAGCGGTAAGCCCATTGCTCGGGGAGTATACTTTTGAACACAAGAAAATTGGCAAAGTCGCACAGGATTACAGCAAAAACGAATATCACGGACAAGCTTTTAACGTGGTCAGTTCTGCTGCTAGTGGCAAAAATCAGGCTGCTACATTCAATGGGACAGACAGTTACATTCAGTTACCTGGACTCATTACAGATACAACGGATTTCACGTTTAGCGCCTGGGTCAATTGGGATGGCGGCGGGTCCTGGCAGCGTATTTTCGACTTTGGAAATGGTTTAACGAGGCATATGTTCCTCACGCCCTCCCAGCATAATGGAGCATTACAATTCACCATTCATAATGAGGGACGGGATCAGAGCCTGATTGCAGCAAATCCACTGCCTTCCAAAGAGTGGGTTCATGTCGCTGTAACCCTTCAGGGTGATGTGGGTACTCTGTATGTGAATGGTACATCGGTTGCAAGCAACTCTGAGATTACTTTTAACCCGAAAGATCTGCAGGTAACGGAAGCTTATGTAGGCAAGAGTCGTTATGCGTCTGATCCGTTCTACAAAGGCAGTCTGGATAACGTAAGAGTGTATGATAAAGCATTAACAGCCAAGGAAATACAGCGTCAGGCCAAAGAAAAACCATAAGTTAGAGTCCCCTTCGCTAGAGGTTGGGGGCTCCATAGTGCAGACATCAATAAAGCAGCCAATGTTTTGAACTGAACCCTTTGTGAGACACGACTAACGAGGGAGTTGCAGTTCATTACATCAGGCTGCTTTATTGTCATTCCTTTCATGTATGCATTTATTCGTTCATCGTTCGTTACATTCACAGATGGATCTTTGCATCTCACTTCGAATAATGAATGACCATGTTGAATTTGTTCGTCTTAGCACCGGAGTTAACGTAGGCGTGAGGCTTGTCCGCTCCAAAACGGATCGACTCCCCTGAACTCACCGTATAATCTTCCGCCCCTACTCTAATCGTAACTTCACCTTCAAAGACCGTAATAAACTCTTCCGTACCTTCGATATGCGGTTCAGCTTTCAACTCAGACTTGGGGTCCATCTCCATCATATATATTTCAAAGCGGCGTCCTTCTTCAAAAGGAAAATGCGGATAAATCCGAACCCTTCCCTCATCCTCCATCAATACTTGAATATCATCCCCCGTTACAACGGTTGTATCTGACTTCGGCTCGTGAATCAAAGCAGTAAAGGAAGTTTTCAGGCCATTAGCAATCTTCCATACGGTTGCAATGGATGGATTGGATTCACCACGTTCAATCTGACCAAGCATAGTCTTGCTAATACCAGACATTTCGGCGACCTTGTCCAGACTGAGTTTTCTTTGTTCCCTAAGCTGTTTCAGGTTCTGAGCAAGAATACTATTGATGTTTTTCAAAAATACATCCTCCTCATTTTATAATTACATTGTGCTATATAACGTACATGTTGTACAATAATAAAGACCGTACGCTATAGCGTACATTTAAGGTCATTATATCACACAACTAAGAAAACGTGGAGGAACCATGAACATTATACCTTTAGTGACCTATGCAATCATCGCTTCATTTACACCCGGACCCAACAATATCATTTCCATGACGCATGCCAGAAATCAGGGGTTCCTCAAGACCCTTCCGTTTATTAGTGGAGTTGCAACCGGCTGCCTGCTTATTATGTTTCTGTCCAGTTATTTCAACCTTATTCTTCATCAATATATTCCCAGGATCGCACCCGTATTGAACGTGTTAGGGTGTGTGTATATGCTCTATCTGGCGCTCAAAATCATGCGAAGTAAACCTGCAGATTCGCAAGAAAACAAGGTTAATCATTATTCATTTCTATTTGGGTTCACCCTGCAATTCATCAATCCCAAAGTCATTCTGTATGGGCTTACTGCCATATCCGTTTTTGTTCTGCCTCTTGGGCAGTCCCATGTTCATTTAATTGTATTTTCCTTGCTGCTCACCTTCATCGGTATTAGTGCCAATATGACCTGGGCGTTCGGTGGCATGTTATTCCAGAGCTTTTTATTAAGATACGAGCGTCCTGTTAATATCGTCATGGGTATGTTGTTAATTTACAGTGCACTATCAATCCTTATGTAAAATGTAATAGAAAAAGCGTCCACTCATTCAATGAGCTGAACGCTTTTATTTTTTTATCCTAATTCCGGTCTCCACCATGGATGTGTAGGGTAATGCTCCGTATGAAGCACAACCTTCTCGCCGATTTTGGGAGTTGCAATCTTAACTTTCAAAGCATGTGCAGCCTTCGTGATTCGTTCAACCGGTTCATTCCAGGCATGATAGGCCAGCGTAAATGCGGCCCAATGAATCGGGATAAGCAACTTACCTCCTACATCCAAATGCGCTTGCACCGTTTCTTCCGGCATCATATGAATATTGGACCAACGCTCGTCATATTGCCCGCATTCCATCAACGTCAGGTCAAATGGACCATATTTACTGCCAATTTCCTTGAAATGAGGACCATATCCGCTATCGCCACTAAAGAACACCTTCGTATGTTGTCCAGCGATAACCCACGAACACCATAAGGTAGAATTACGGTCGAATAATCCTCTGCCAGAGAAATGTCTTGCTGGCGTGCAAGCCAATGTTAGACCTTTGAACGATAACTCATCCCACCAGTTATGCTCGGTAATCTGTTCCGAAGGCACACCCAGTTGAATCAGTCGACGACGTACCCCAAGCGGCACGATAAATCGCTTTGTTTTATCCTTCAATCTGCGAATGGAGTCATAATCCAGATGATCATAATGGTCATGCGATATAATGATTGCATCCAGCCTTGGGAAATCCTCCGGTTGAATCGGTAGATTGGTGCTGTAACGTTTGGTACCCACCCAGGATACGGGTGATGGACGATTGCCCAGCATCGGATCAAAGAGCAATCTGTGCCCTTCAATTTCAAGCAAAAAAGCCGAATGTCCGAACCATGTAACCTGTGGATTATCGGATGCACTGAAGGTTTCAGCGGGTTCACATATCTCCATAGGCATTACGCCCGCTGGCCTCCGCTCTACATTGCCACGCATGGAATCTCTCAATATGCTGATCAGGGACTTGAAGTTCATGCCTGCTGATGTCGGGAGCTGATTTTCGTATTTTGTCATTATACATACCTTCTGTTCTATATAATCAATCTGTGTCTCAACATTTGGAAGAGAACTATTCATATCGTAGCTATATATTAATTCATTGGCCGTTGATATTCAATTTTCGGCTAATTAAGATAGAATTAAGACTCTGTTTTCTCTCCTATAAGATTGGGCATATATGATAGAGAAAATACATGGAGAGTATGTGAGAGAACATGAAGAAATGGCGCAAAAGATTAGTTAAGTTTTTGATATTTGACCTCGCGGTAATTCTGTTGCTTCTGGGTACAGGCGTGATCTACCAACAAGTGGGTTTAAGGCAGGATGCCAAAACACTCGTCCCCCCTGGTAAGCTGTACGAAGTCCATGGAGACAATATGCATCTATATACTGGTGGAGAAGGCGATGTAACAGTCGTACTCGCCTCTGGCTGGGGGACCGCTAATCCCTATGTAGATTATTATCCATTATATGAAAAGCTTGCTCCCAACACAAAATTCGCTGTATATGACCGATTTGGCTATGGATATAGCGATCAGACCGATAAGAAACGTGATGTCGATACCGTAGCTGAAGAATTACACGAGTTGTTGCAGGTATCTGGACAGAAGCCACCTTATGTATTAGTTGGACATTCACTCGGCTCGCTGGAGACCATCCGTTTCGCACAAAAATACCCGGATCTCGTCAAGGGTATCGTCATGATTGATGGTGGAAGCCCAGAATATTATTCGAATGACGATGACTCTTTGGCAGACACAATTGGTGGTTTTGCGAATAAATTCCGTATCCAAACCGGACTATTCCGCCTCTCCATGCAATCTGACATGGTTGTCGAAACTTCTAATGCCAATCGTAATGAACTGAAACTTGTAACCGATGATCTGAAAAAATTGGATACAACTGCGCTGTTGCACAACTATGGTAATGTGAACACGTTGGATGAATTACGTGAAATAGCTGCCAATGCCAAAGTAGTTGTAGATCACAAGCAAACCTTACCGTTTCCACTCACCATACTGACGGCTGATTACCTTGGTGCAAGTGAACCCGAATGGGATAAATCCCAAGTAGAATTCAAATCTTGGTCAGATGATTCTAAACAGGTAACCATTAAAGATACCGATCATTACATCCATCAATATCGCCCTGACCTCGTTGCGGAAGAGATATTGACCCTGGTGAAGAAATAACGTACATCCTGCTAAAGTAAGGCTATGTTATATCATAAAAGAAACCCCAAAGATTCTCTAATATCTTTGGGGTTTTAAGTATGAGATTTATTGTGCTATCGCCAGTCTTGGCCGTTGGGACCTGAAATCGCTGAAAGCTTGTTCGATCTCTAATGAAGTCAACTGGTGACGATAAAAGTACTGTTTCATCGCCTCCATTTCGGTTCGATCGCCATTGTAGATATTATCAATTCTTCGAATGACCTGGTTATATAAGCTCTCACGTCTGGCGTTCACAGGCTCACACAACCAAAAGTTCGTTCTTTTCACATCACCTGTCTCGGTCCAGAGCAAATTCTCATATCGGATGACATCCCAGTCCCAATATCCAGCATGAATTTGCTGAAGTTCCGTCGTAAACATATCGTATATCAAGTTGGGAGGAATGTGTCCATAGGTTACACGGTACTCTTTCAGTTTGAATGCTTCAATCCACTCTGTCAGGGTGTACTCACCTGGTGAATACGCATACAATTTAGGTGTATAAGGATTACTCTGCAATGCCCTAAGTGCTTCACTTTCCATCTCCCCATCCAATCTTGCACGTGAAGCATATACCTTGAGACAATAGTCATGCAATCTATATACAACCGAGCTATTACTAATAAGCGAAGCCTGTAGAGTAAGATGGCCATTTTTTTCGTAGTGCAACAGCATCTTTTCAATGTTGTTGCCAATGGGATTGATGATGATCATAATGAAGTCTCCTTGATTAAAAATAAAATATAAACCGTTTTCGAATTGGTTAAAAATTGTACTATTACATTCTATATTACCCTTTTATATTAGTATGAACATATACAATTTTGCCGGAACATGAAGTATTTGCTCTGAAATTCATTCTTTAAACCGCCGTATTCCGGCTACATTTTTACTCTAAAGGCTGTAACCCGTTTCACGTCAACACCAAAAAAGTATAGAATAAGTACGAAAAAAAGCGATGCGTCCTTAAAGTTAAGGGACACATCGCTCTTATACAATATCTAATTATTATTGTTAGTTAATGGATTAATGCATAGGACCTTGTTGTCCTGGCGTTGATCCTACTTTGACCCGTTTCACAAAGAGTGAAGTAATCAGACCGATAATCGACAGAACTAATGCGAATACAAACGCATTCTGTACACCTGACGTGAAACCTGCCAGTTGATTTTCTGGACTTTCCGGGTTCGCTACTCCGCTCAAAAAGCGGGATTGTCCTGCGCTCAGTATACTTACCGCAACAGCCGTACCGATCGCTCCGGATACCTGTTGCAACGTATTCATGATGGCAGTACCGTGAGGATAATACTCACGTGGCAATTGGTTCAGACCATTCGTTTGTGCAGGCATCATAATCATCGAGATTCCGACCATCATGAACACATGCAGCGTAATAATTTTGGCCAGTGTTGTTGTAGGTGTAATTCCAGTGTACATGAAGAGTACAACCGTTACGACAGCCAGACCAATAATCACAAGCCACTTCGGACCGAACTTGTCAAACAGTCGGCCCATGACCGGAGACAGTAAACCATTCAGCAAACTACCCGGCAATAGAACCAGTCCGGCAGTTAACGCTGTAACGGCCATACCTTGTTGCAGATACATTGGCAGGATCAGCATGGATGACAGCATCATCATCATACAGATGAATATCAGGATCAAGCCAATCGTAAACATCGGATATTTGAACGCTCGCAAATCCATCATTGGCTGTTTCATTCTCAACTGACGGATACTGAATAACAGCAAGGACAACAGACCAATAACGAGAGTGGCAACAACGACCGGACTCGTCCAGCCTCCGCCAGTTTCTCCATGTCCCCCTGCACTACTGAAGCCGTATACGATACCACCAAAACCAAGGGTAGAAAGGATAATGGACAGTATGTCAATTTTGGGCTTGGTCAATTTCGAAATATTTGGCAAGAACAACAAGCCGCATACCAGTGAGATCAGGAAGAACGGCAAGGAGATCCAGAAAATCCAATGCCAGCTCAGATTAGCCAGAATCAGACCGGAGATACTCGGACCGCTTGCTGGTGCAAACATGATAACCAGACCAATCAATCCCATGGCAGCACCACGTTTTTCAATCGGGAAAATAACCAATATGGTGTTAAACATCAGTGGCAACAATAGCGCTGTACCTATCGCCTGCAGTACCCGTGCCACCAACAGAATTTCGAAGCTAGGTGCAAGTGCAGCAACAAATGTTCCTGCAATCGAGAAAATCAAAGATGTTGTAAACAACTGTCTTGTGGTAAACCACTGCAACAGCATACCGGATACCGGTACCAGGATTCCCAACACAAGCAAGTAACCTGTAGTTAACCATTGAATCGTTGTAGGACCTACTTCCAGTAGAGCCATAAGTGGCGTCAATGCCACGTTTAATGCCGTTTCTCCAAACAGACCAATAAAGCCGCTCAGCAGCATCGCGAACAAAATCGGAAATACCTTGTATTGCTTTGTTTCTTGTTGATTCTGTGCAGAATCAGCCTTCATGGAAACCTCCACGATCCCATCCTCCTCAAACGTATCGAACTTTCTTTTTCTCTGTCTCTTGGTATAAATTATTGAATCTGTTTGGCGTTCTTCGTCACAACCGACAAATACTCAGCAGCCGTCAGCAGAGGCTGTTTATCCTGATTCGTCAGGCTGATAATCAGTGCTCCCTCCATCAAAGAAATGATCAGAAGTGCCGTCTCCCGCGCCTTCTCTTCACCAACGCCATCCAGAATCAGATGTTTCTTAATGACATCCTGCCAATCTGCAAATACACCCTGACATGCAATACGCAACTGCTGACTAATACACGATGTCTCCACAGCTGCCCAGAAGCTGAATGGCAGAAATCCGGTAAACCCGGCTGCTTCTGTTTCATGAGCCAAATCATGAATAAATCTCTGAATGGCATCCCCCGTATTGTCGTGGGCTGCAAATGTTTTCTCAAATGTCTGCAAGATATGTTCATTGGCTTTTTGAATACACTCGTGCGCGAGCTCTTCCTTGCCTTGCGGGAAATAATGATACAACGACCCTTTCGGCGTACTACTCTCTTTGATGATCTGATTCAGACCGGTCGCATGATATCCTTGTGAAAAAAACAGTCTCGCTGCTGTGCTGACAATAGACTCTCTAGCATTAGACTTTTCACTCAACGAAAGCCACTTCCTTCAAATAATTATAACAATCGGTCTATATAATTAAACCCGCTCAGATCGGCACTGTCAATCATTTTTATTTCAAATTTTAATGTAAACGCTAACAGTTCAGGAGTGAGAAAATGAACCGAGCGACGGCTCACGGTCAGATCATCATAACAGCCGCTAATTTGGAGACAAAGCTCCAGATTAAGCGGCTGTTTGTTAGCTTGAGTATATTAAGGACTGTATATTAGTAGATATTGGAGTCATCTCCGTCTTAATGTACCTCCTCATGCACAGTTTTAGGAGTTTCACCTGTTCGTTTATTACCTGCCCACACGTCTTGCACGTAGCGTCCTTCGGCCTGAAGCTGAATGAGCCAGTCCTTCGCTTGCTGCACCGTTGCTCCCTGCACCTCCTGATACGCTTGCTGCAAAGTCTCTTCTACCGCAGGAGCCATCTGGCTTCCATCCCCGCATACGTAGAGTTTTCCTTTGTTCATCAGCACGTGAATCAACTGTTCGTAATTCTCTTTCATTAGATGCTGTACATACGTTTTGGGCTTGCCATCCGCACGAGAAAAAGCAGTGTGTAGCTTAACGATCCCTTCTCGCTCGTATTGTTCAAGCTCTTGACGATATATGAAATCTGAATCATTCCTGCACCCAAAGAACAGATGCGCCTCACTCAGTGGCAAACCTCTCTGTTTCATAACAGCTCTCGCCTGGAGGAAACCTCTGAATGGTGCAACACCCGTCCCCGGTCCCACCATGATCATTGGAACATCAACCTCTTCCGACAGATGGAATTCGGATTCAGGTGTACGTACAAACATCAGAATATCTTCTCCGGATGAACAACCAGCGAGGTACGATGAAGCAACTCCCAGATATTCGCCCTTACCACTCCATGCAGGTTCTCTTACTACCGATACGGTTATACTCGCTTGCTCGGAATTCAGGCTTGGCGAGCTGGATATTGAATAATATCTGGGCTTAAGCGGAGGTAATAATTCAAGGAACCTTTCGAATGGCAGTTCACACGCCTCATACTTTTCTAGCAGGTCCAACATCGTGATTCGATTGGCAAGAATATAATCCTTGTAGCTGTTTTCATCCAACATGCCTTCCAGTTCACGCTTATGAGGCGGACATACCGTATGATTAGCTAACTCCTGCAACTGTGTTCTGGTAACAGGTGTCTGCAATTCCACACAGTGAGTGAGCAACTCATGAATCTTGACGGGTCTGTTCAGTGGAAGGTATGTGAGATGGCTGACGTCCGAAGTTAATTGGATCGGAGTATCCCCACGTAGTCCGAACCGACTGAGTATCCGATCCACATTCTGCTTCTGATTGTTAGGCAACACGCCGAGATGGTCACCTTCTATATAACTCATGCCTTCAGGCAGTAACACTTCGATGTGACGCGTGCTTCTTCCACTTCCCAGCGCCTGAAGCTCTTTATTAACTACAACCGTGGCATAGCTGGCATCATAAGTTCGTGCAAGTGGCATATCCGTTTTCTCGCGGACAAACTCCATTTGAAGTCTGCTTGTGCTTGATAAGGTTGGTTTCACTACTTCCTCGCTAATCCCCAAGACACCCAACACCTGAGGCCACAACATATGCTGCCACATCTCGACTTGTTTCTCCATGTCACCTCCGGCATCGGCTTCACCGCGGGATAACAGTCTTTTACCTCCCAATTCTTCAAGCCTCTCATCTATTAATCGAGGAATGCTCTGGTACGTCCCGGACCAACTCCGATCTCCACAACCCAGAACGGCATAGTTTACATCCCGTGCTTCCTCTGACTCTGTTCCCTTTAACCAGTCTACAAATGCCGTAGCATTTTGCGGAGGTTTACCGTTATACGAAGCTGTGACGATGAGAACGACACCTTGGCGGGGAATGCGGCCAACCCACTCATTCAGAGTGGCTGCTTCACTTGGGATTCCATACGAACGTCCTTTTTCCACAAGCTCTCGGGCAATGCCATCTGCCGTTCCCAGATTGGAACCATATAACACCAGGAGCGAAGGCTTACCATCTGCTTCAACGGCCAGGATTTCTTCCCTCTGGCTTTCACTTGCTATATTTTTATGAACAACAGGAGCAGGTTTCTCTTTCGCAGATACGGTCGACTTATTCCTTGTTTGCGAAGCCGCGCGCGCTTTCACCTGGATCCGGAAGTCTCCCGGCTTCAATGTCAGTGTCTGTTTAACATCTAACTCATAGTTGCTATAATCGATCAACTCAAAATGTTTAAGGACCATGCCAAGCACAAGTGTTGCTTCATATAAAGCAAACTGCATGCCTATACACGCTCTCTCCCCATTACCAAAAGGTTTATACGCATGATGAGGCACTTTCGCCGTATCTTCAAATCGCTCTGGACGGAAAAGCTCTGCATCCTCTCCCCATGCTTCTCTGTCACGGTGAAGCTGGGGCAAAAGAATACTGCAACTTTCTCCTTTCTTTAAGGGATATTTGCCACCTATGACGGTGTCTTCTTTCGCATATACGTCAAATCCCGGAGCGGTTGGCCAGAGACGTAACGATTCACTAAGAATCATGCGAATATAAGAAAGCTGAAGAATTTCTTCGTACTGTGGTGAGTCACTGACCAATATCTGATCCACCTCGTCATACGCCTTTTGAAGCGATTCCGGATTTTTGAGTAGAAAGTAAAGAGCAAAAGATAACAAACCACTCGTGGTTTCATGTCCGGCAATGAGAAACGTAATAATCTGATAACGGATGTTCTCATCATCCAGCATTTCGCCAGTCTCCGGATCTTTGCCATTCAACATACGTGCGAGCAAGTCGACCTCTTCGGGTGCTGAACTCGCTTTACGTTCCTCTATAATCTGATCTACCAGAGAGAACATCGTCTGAATATCCGCTTGGAACTGTCGTTTGGTTTTCACCATAAGCAGATTTTGAATTTTCAAACGTGAACTCTTCTGCATAGCTTCATTTAATGCCCGAACCATGCTTTCAATAAAAGGACTGTGGTCCTGTCTGTAAAAACTGTTAAACCGATAATTGAATCCACATAGTCCAATGGTATCCAACGTAAGGCGTGTCATATCATCCGCAACATCAATCGTATCGTTGGAATTGAGGCGTGCCCACTTATTGATCAACTGTTCGGCAATATCAACCATCATCGGATGATAACCTTTCATGGCCTGTTTGCTGAAGGTGGGAAGCAGAATGTTATGGGCCTTTTTCCAATTGGGCTCCGAGGTTCTGCTTGTAAATAAACCATCGCCGCCAAAGGCACGTACGTTTTCGAGTTCATTGTATACAAACTTGTCAAAACGGGACACATCGCACAACTCCGCGACAAGATCTGGTCCAGATACGATTAAACCGGAATAACCGGGAACGGTAAGTCGATATATTGGTCCATGCTGTTCAGCCAGAACGCCTAGCGACAGCGTTGGTTTATCTTTATCAATTAAGGGCAGATTGCCAAGTGGTCCATACATTTTGGGTTGTGGAATGTAAGTTGCATCACTCATGATGATCACCTCTTAACTGTACGCCGTAGAGCAAGGTATTCGTTAGCCATATGATGGCTGTTCTGCTTTCATTCATAAGTCATCTCTCCTTTGATGATTTTATAAATGATAGTAATATATATCATTTGATAATACATTAAACCATAATTGATTTAATATCAAATTTTCTTCCGGCTGAATAACTTTCAATTGAACCGGTCAACGTTTAAGTTGAATAACAGCAAATAGAGGATTGCATATGCAATCCCCTACTGTATGAAGCAATGACGCTATGATTCTATGAAACTTTTAATTTATTCTAATGATGACTTGGCCCATCCCAGTTCTCGAAATTCAATTCATTATTAATGCTTACCGCAGACAACGCCCCCAGAGACGCAGCCGTGATTGCCTGATATATCTCGGATGCTGCATCACCAGCACTGTATATACCCGCTACGGATGTTTTGCCTGAAGCATCAACGATAACCGTTCCTGATTCTGTAATTTCACAACCGATGGCCTTTGGCAGTTCTGATCCGGTAAACAGTTTCGGTTGAAAGAAAACTCCTGTGCAAGGAATCGCTGTACCGTCATTTAGTACAACTTGCTGTACCATCCCTTCTTCAGAGTTAATGGATTGAATCGGTGCATCGAATACAGTAACATGATGTTGCTTCAGCTCTTCACGGTGCTCATCGGTTAAGGAATCTGATCCATTCGTACAGATCGTATAACGTTCTGTCCAGCCGGATATGACTTTTGCCATATGTAATGCGTTAACTCCACTAACGATGATGACCAGCGCTTGGTCTCTTAACTCCCATCCATCACAATATGGACACACAAACGCACTTTTACCGTAAACTTCTGTTAATCCGTTAATATCCAAGGGAAGGTCTTTCTTGCCTACCGCAAACAAAATCTTTTTCGTGCGATAACTTGCCCCCTGAGTAGTCTTAACTACAAAATCACCATCGCTACCTGTTATCGCAGTTGCCGTATCGGATGCAAATTGAACTGAGGGATACGCTGCAATCTGATCTTTGGCAGCTTTCCGGAATTCACGTGGACTTGCCCCATCTCTTGTCACAAACCCATGAGTCTCCCTTGTAACCCAGTTACGCGGTGTCTCATCATCAATGACCACAACGTTCTTGCGGGCCCTGCCAAGTACTAGAGCTGCATTAAGCCCCGCTGGTCCTCCACCAATAATAAGTACATCCAAGAGTTGATTCATATTACTCATATTATTCACCCTTTCCAGACATTTAATATCTCTAATTAAATTTTAAAAATAACCTCCGCTTTCTCTTAAGAAAGTAATATCGGAGATTTACAAGAACACATTTTAAAAAGACTATTAAAGATATCTTATATCTACAATAAACAAAACCTAACCATTTTGCAACATATATCTTTAACTACGTTCTTCAATCCAATCTGTGTGAGTTGAATAAAAGATTATTTACACTTACACTACAATGACAAGAACAAACTTTATATCACTGTTATACCCGGATTTTTGATTTCTCTCCTGTAACACAGAAATAATTATTTAACAATTAAAAACAACCTTGTTTTTAAATTGTTCACAATCAAATGACATTATTTTAAATACTAAAACGTTAATTAAATCACATAGTGTATTGAATGGTATAATAGCGACATAATATATAAGTATAGATATAGGAAGTGAGTTCTTGAAAACATTGAACAATGGTTCACAGACCAATATCAGCCTGGAGTATAGCTCGATTCCGAAAGTATTCTTCGATACGATCAAAATCGGAATCATCAAGTCCAACCTGATCGCCATGTTTGCGGGTTTAAGTTTGGCTTTATATGTATTTGATGCTTCAATCTTAGCTAATATTGTACCAATCATCCTTTCCTTTATTGGATCTTCTCTCATTATTGGAGCTGCAGGGGTGTTTAACAACTTGTATGATCGTGATATTGATGCGATCATGGAACGTACGAAGAAACGTCCTACCGTTACGGGACGCGTAGATACCAAGTCGGGTCTAATTCTCGGTATTGCAATCACCATCATCGGGGGCATCATGTTGTACATCGCTTCCCCATCCGCTGCTGTATTTGGTATTTTGGGTCTGTTGCTTTACGTGTTCCCTTACACGATGTGGACCAAACGTACAACGATCTACAACACAGAAGTGGGAAGTCTTTCGGGTGCTGTGCCTCCACTCATCGGTTGGGCAGCCATTTCACCTGAACTGGGTCATTTCGAGATCTGGGCATTGGTCGTTACGATGCTCTTATGGCAAATGCCTCACTTCTACGGGATTGCGATTCGTCGTTTTGACGAATACAAAGCTGCTGGTGTTCCCATGCTACCCGTTGTTAAAGGCATCAGACGGACATACATTCAGACAAATGTGTATCTGGTACTGTTACTGATCTCCAGCTTTTTATTCTGGCCGATGAGTCCATTTGTCGCTATTGTGGCATTTCTGGTTAGCTTGGCTTGGCTCATTCTCAGTGTGGCTACCTTTGACAAGAAAGAAACAGAGAAATGGTCCAAACGGATGTTTATCTTCTCCATTAACCATATCACTATTATCTTCCTGGTCATCATTGCGTATTCCTTGATTGCTCAGATGATGAGATAAAAATATTCCATCTTTCCACTCGTTATAACGATAAAAAGCCTTACAGACTGTCCTCTTTCAAGGAGTCGTCTGTAAGGCTTTTTTGTTTTTTTATTATCTTTTCTAAATTTTCAAAGCTATCCAACTTTGGCGGGGGTTTGTTCCCCTTGCCACAGCAGCTGCATCTCTTCATTGGTGGCAAGCAATTCGGCCAAACTTCCCTCGGCTTCAATGCGTCCATCTTTCATCACGATAATGTGATCTGCTTTGGAAAGTGCTGCCCTGCGGTGAGAAACTGCGATGCAGGTGACATCCGGCTCTTGGAACAGCCCTTCCCATACTTGTTGTTCTGTCTCCACATCCAGTGCACTGGACAGGTCATCAAAGATAAACAGGTCCGCCTCCGTCATTAACATGCGTCCTGTGGCCGCGCGCTGAATCTGCCCGCCTGACAGCATCACCCCTCTGGGACCAACCGGGGTCTCAAGCCCCTGATCCAGATGTTTGATATCCTTCTCCATCACAGCCAGACGAATGGCTTTTTCAAGCGCTTGCTCGGTGTTCCCCTGTTTGCCTTGGACGATATTTTCTTTCAACGTATCACTGAACAGTCTTGGCACTTGCGGGGTATATGCGGCTCTAGGCGGCATCAGGAACGTGGCTGGATCAACAGCTGCTCCATTCCAGTGAATGTCCCCTTTTTGTTTGGGTAACAATCCAAGAAGTGTGCGTACAAGCGTTGATTTACCTGATCCAATCCGTCCTGTAATCACAAGAAATTGTCCGCGTTTCAGACGGAAACTGATCTCTTCTATGCCATTTGAAGAATTCGGATATTGATAAGTCAGCTTATTCACCTCAAGAGATTGCAACTTCTCCTTAGGGTCCCTCTGTTCACTTACAAGCTCCGGCGGATCTTCATACAGATAGATTTCCCTCGAATCCATGATCTGGTCTTCTTCCCCCGGGCGGAATAGCTTACGCATACGATCATAGGATACCTTGAGCCTTTTGTGCTGAAACACCATATAACCAAACAGTGAAATGCTAAATCCGATATTGGCCAGATAACTGGTGAATAAGGCAAAATCACCTACGGTAAAGTTACCTGCTTTCATCTCAGCTGCACACATCAGTAGAATCAATCCGGTACAGATACTTAGAACATGCTGATTCATCGATCTCATCCACTGCTTGAACAGATTGTCTCGAAGTGCAGCCTGGCGACGATCTTCATTCAACTGGTTAAAACGTGTAGAGACATTCTCTTCGGCCTGACCCAGTTTCAGGGCTTGCACTGCTCCAAACGTTTCCGCAATAAAACTGGTAATTCGCCCAGTCGATTCTCGATTAACCTGTGCATATTTCCGAGCCCGATTTCCGGACAGGTTGTTAAGTAAGGTAACGACCACCAACGGCAGCACGGCAACCAATGTGATCTGCCAATTAATGTTCGCCATAATGACGATAGACACAACAGCAAATACAAGACGTCCCCAGAAGTCTACCCATGATTCTACATACTCGACGACTTCATCGACATCATCCCGAAAGCGACTCATCGCCTCCCCTGGTGAAGCCGGAAGATTACGCCCAGGCCAGCGCATGATTGCTGCGAGCATGTTGGTTCGCAAAATCGCCTGAACATGATACAGATACGTAACCCATGCATAGAAGGCTACAAAAAATGTGCCCACCCGTGCCATTCGGACTAAAGCAATAAAGATTAGCGGCACAGCAAGCCACATGTAGTCGTTTGAACCCGCTGTTGTGCGATCAAAAAACCATTGCATTCCAATACCAATGGCTAGCGGTAAGGAGTGAAATATACACCATAACAATCCGTTGATTATAAACAGCAAAGGCCTGAATCGAAACAAACGGCCTATAAATCCTGCTACAGTCATGCCAATTCCTCCTCTCGGCCTGTAATCAGCAGTCTGGCATAGTGAGATGCCGGGTTACTGGCAAGTTCTTCTCTCGCTCCAAATTCCAGTACCTTGCCATCACCGAGCACCATAATCCGGTCCACTTTCTCCAGCGTAGCCAGTCGGTGAGCAATGATGACTCCTGTGGATTGTTTCATTAACTGGTCAATTGCTGATTGCAGCATACCTTCGGTCGCAGCATCCAGACGTGACGACGGCTCATCCAGAATAACCAGACTCGGTTCGGTTAGGAATACGCGAGTTAAGGCAAATAACTGTGCTTCCCCTGCCGACAATGAAGCTCCACCTGCAGCCAGATACGTATCAAGTCCTTCTGGTTGTGAATTAATCCATTGGCTGAGTCCAAGGCGATCCGTCGTCTCCTTGATCATCTGATCGGATACATCCCCATTGAACAGGGTCAGATTGTCACGCAGCGTGCCATCAAACAACTGCACATCCTGTGTCACCATTCCCACCCGGCGATAGAGCGCTTGTAATGAAAGCTTTGTGATATCCGTTCCACCTACACGGATCGTACCCCGATCCAGATTGTACAGCCGGAGAAGAACACGACTAAGACTCGACTTACCGCTACCTGTGCGACCGATGATTCCCAGACGTTCACCAGGTTTAATAGAAAAAGTTATGTCCTGCAATACCGGTTTATCCTGGTTATAACTGAAATGCACCTGGCTGAATTCCAGACCAAGAGGTCCTTCCGGCAATTGCTCCTCTGTGCCCTCTTCAATCTCACTCTGCATGGACAACAGCTCTCTGGAGCGCAGCATGCCGGATTTTGCTTTTTGAAACTCCTGCACCTGATCTCCAAGCATCTCAATCGGATCATTCAGCATCTGCGTATATTGATAGATCAGAAATAATGTTCCGATACTAATTAGACCTTCCATATAATAATGCACACCCAGCAAAAGCACAGCAGTGACCGCCAGAGCGAACAGGACTACTGTGGTATTCCACGGAATAACCCGTAGCAGCCAGGCTTTTCTCCCCTTACGGAATACCGTGCGCATCGTGCGGTGAAAGCGGTTCATCACATAGGGCACATGACCATTTGCTTGCACATCTTCAATCCCGGCAATGCGTTCTTCAATTAATCCAAACAGAGAGGCACTTGCCGCGCGTTCATTTTTGGAAGAGTCCACGCCCAGATTTCGGATGAAGACCATGAACAGGATCGATAATAATGTGAACACGGTCATGACCAAAGCAATGGGCACATTAACACTGAACATGAACCCGAGAATTCCGGCCAGCAGCACAAAACTCCCGATCACTTGCACAATGAACATCGCGAAAAAATTGGAGATACTTGTGACGTCGCCATCCACACGTTCAATCATTTCTCCAGGTGTTTTCACATTATGAAAACGCATATCAAGACGCAGGCAGTGCTTCAGCAGATCTCCGCGCAGTTGATTCGTGGCCCGCCAGGCCACGTCGTTCCCCAAATAACTGACCGCTACCGTAATGAGTTGATTAAACACGGCAACAACCAGAAATATTCCTGCAAGCTGAACAAGATTGGTGAGGACTCCCCCACTTGCTGCTGTATCAATAAATCGTTTAATAATCTGTGGATTCAAGAGCTGAAGCCCTGTTGATGTGAGCAACATGATTAAAAGTAAGGCCAGCCGTCCTTTAACTGGTTTTAGATAACGCAGCAGCCATGACATGGAGCGTTTCTCTGTTTTGGGCACAGGTCCCACCTCTTTATCGGTTTATTTAATTGTTCTTGCCTATTCATATTTGTTGATGATCTTAACAACAGCAAATTTGCGATCACTAGGATGAGTCATACATAATGACATTAAAATCGGGATTTCCCGCCCATAATTGATATGTAGAACGTAAGTTGACCATTGTACATTCTCCTTTTAACAAGTTAGTTTTTTATAAAATAACGCTCCAAACGCTCCTTTCCATGTGAATAAATTGGGTGGAATGCATGCAAAAAAGCCATAGATGAACTAATGTTCATCTACAGCTTGTAGCCAAAAGAGATCGAATGAAATGCAAAGCATTTCAACTATCTCCTCTGCATCGCAATAATGATGAGCGTCCACGACAGAGGTGCACAAACATGACTGTCCCAACGCGATCATTGCAAAAAAATTGGATTAATGTCACTATGCTCATGCGTATTCAGTTATCGATTCGAAATCTGTATAGGCATAAACATAATCATCATCCCACCCGTTTCACATATTTGTTGTTTATTGTATTCGCTGGACTAACATCCGTCAAGATAATTTTAACTGAATTGTTATTTAATTCATGCCATTAAACTTTTCAATTCTCGCTACATACTTAATGATGTAGGCTCTGTTTGTTTTTCTCTAACAACAAGACGTCTGTGTGCTATCAGAAGAAAAGGTACTCCCAGGGCAGTCGTCAGTGCAATCGGTAGAAAAACAGCGAGCCCATTCTCCGCTCCAAATTGACTTAGCAACACCCCTCCCATGACAGGTGCAATGACACTACCGATATTATTGAAGCCGATGGTACCGAAATACGTCCCTTTCCATTCCGGCTTTGCAATCCGGTCAATGAGCATATCCATCATGGTGAACAACAACACTTCCCCAATGGTAAATAGTATGACACTCATCATCATCATGAGTACACCTTCAGCGATTCCGACCATCATAAGACTGGTTGCAACCAGCAGGTTACCCACAATCAGAGGAACAAGCGGTGGAAAGTTTCGGAAGGTTCGCACAAGCGGATACTGAATAATCAGTACCGTCACGGCATTCAGGGAAAGCATGTACGAGAACATCTGACTTCCATTTTCAAAGATCGGGCTCCTCGCCAAGTACTGTGCCAACGTAGAACTAAAGTGCCCGTAACCCAGAACACAAAATGTGGTACCGATTAATACTGGCAGAAACACCCGGTCGCGACCGGTGGTTATGAGTGCTTCACGCAAACGTGGTGCGGTTGCCTGATGACGCTCTGGCAGATTGGCATGCTGTAGCTTGAATTGCAGAAATAATACAAGTCCATAGGCTATGTATATCAATCCGGAAATCACAAATGGGAACGTTGATTCAGATGATCCCAGCTGAAATCCGATAATTGGCCCAAAGACCACACCAAGATTAACTGCAGCATATCTGAGGTTGAACACCAGCAATTTGTTCTCCGGAGAAGTAATATCCGATAACAGCGCTCTGGAGGTGGGCTCAAATACTGCGCGGCATAATCCGTTTAACGTATTGGCAACAAAGAACACCCATAGATGCTCTGCTGCTGAAAAGATAAAAAACACACCTGCCCAGCTAAATACCGAGATTAACATCACGATTTTGCGACCGATCCGGTCCGAAATATAACCTCCATAAAAGCTGACCATAACACCTGCCAGCGAGCTAACGGCCACAGTAATACCGGTCTGGGTCGGTGTAGCATCTAACACACGTGTCAGATAGATGGATAGAAACGGGATACTCATGGACGTCACAAGACGTCCAAACATGGTTCCGATAATGATCGTCCATGCCAAGGGGTGAATTTGCCTTAAATATTGCTTCATGCGAACTTCTCCTATTCTTTCTAGATGCTTCAAATGCGGACTTTTTGAACAACCTCTACTAATGTATAATTGTAAGGATAAAAGGGGGAAAGAAAAGTGTAAACATATGATCACACTTTTCACCTTTAATAGAGGAGTCATGACCATGGATACCCTACATACACACTTTATAAGGCTCGCCGGCGCTGAACAACTTTCATTCAAACTTCATGAACCTGTAGCGGTAACGATCGATAGCCTGTCCGCTGCCTTGTGCTGCACCCCTCGTAATGTGAAATTCATTCTCAGAAAATTGGAGGAACAAGGCTTTATCCATTGGCAGCCTGGGCGTGGTCGTGGACATCATTCGGAGTTAACGATGCTGCGTAGCATGAATGAAGCGTTGGAAGCGAGTTTTACCGAACTTTTGGGTAAAGGCAAAATGAAAGATGCCATTGAACTCATCGGAACCGTTCAGATGGATGATACATTGCGAGAACAGCTCATGCTCTCCCTTCATCAACAGATGGGATTTCACGGCCACGATGAAACTGCCTCTGGTCAGGATATCCTGCGCATCATGAGGTCACGCCAGTTAGGTGATTTGGACCCAGCCTTTGTTTATACTGCATTTGAAACCTACCTATTAAGCCAGGTCTGTAATACGTTGATCACCTATGACGCCAAGACAGAATCATTCCTGCCAGCACTGGCGCACATGTGGGAGTGTAGCGAGGACCATCGCTTATGGACCTTCTATCTCCGGAAAGGTGTACGTTTCCACAACGGACGTATCATGACGTCCCGGGATGTTCAAGCGACATTGCAACGATTGATTGATGTACATAGTCCCTCCATCTGGTTATATCGGGATATCGAACGTGCGGAAGTAGCTGGTGATTACTGTATCAAGTTTGTTCTACATCGTCCTAACCGGTTTTTCTTGCATCTGTTCAGTTGTATTCGGATGACAATCCTGCCCTACGATTACAATGTAGCCAATACATTGATAGGTACCGGTCCTTTTCAGATCTCTGAGCTGAATGAAGATGTGCTGGAGCTTACCGCTTTTGATGCGTACTACGGCATCCGGCCACATCTGGATCAAGTGCATTTTTGGTTTGTGCCTGACCTGAGTCCAAATGATCGCTATTATGAGCTACCGGGTACAGATCGATTAAGTCTGGCAACAGGCTGTGATCAGACCAACAGTATCAATTATCCGGCGCTGGGTTGTCAGTATATGCTGTTCAATTTTCACAAGGAAGGCATCCATCATCATCCCTTATTTCGACAAGCCCTGCGTATCGTCTATGATTCGGTCGCACTTGTAAGAGATCTCGGCGGGAATCGGATCACACCGGCCAGCAGCTTTCTGCCTTGGAGAAGTGCAGCCCAAGACTGGACCGCTGCCTCTCTTGAGCATGCTCGTGAATTGCTGCATAACTGTGGGTACCAGGGTGAGACGGTAACATTATCGTATAAGCATAATAAGGATGCAGACGTTGCGGAGTGGTTCCAGTGTCGGGCAGCGTCCATCGGAATGAACATCAGCATGCAGGCCGTTGTGGATTATTTCAACTCAGAGGAAACCACAAACGCACAATTGATTCTGGCTGAAGAGATACTGGAGGAAGATTGGCAGTACGGCATGATTCATTTTTTCAAAAACCTGTCCAACCATTTTCATATGTGTATGTCTCCTGCATTCCAGTCTCTATTGGATGACAAACTGGATCATTTTGCAAAGCTTCATCGGGCAGACCGTACTGCGCTCCTGGATGAAGCTGAAGCCTTGCTACGTGATCACTGCTGGATCTTGCATGGATGTCACATGAACAAGCAGGCTGAACTGGATCAGAGCATCTTTGGCATGCAGATCGCAGAATTCGGATATATGGACATCTCCAAATTGTGGATCAAAAATCCTTAGAGATTTGTGCATAAAAAAGATGCTAGCTTATTTATGATAAGCTAGCATCTTTTGCTCATGAATCCATTTTCAGGACACTCAGAGATTATTTTTGATGTAATAGGTCTCCAATGCTTGCATAATGGACTCGATTTTGATCGGTTTGCTGACATACGCATCCATGCCTGCCTTCAAGCAGTTTTCCATGTCTCCTCTTACGGCATTTGCAGTTACCGCAATAATGAATGGACAACTCTCGGGGGGCAAAGCATTTTTAATCGCTTTTGTCGCTTCGAATCCATTAAGCCTTGGCATATGCACATCCATGAAGACAATATCATATGAAGTGTGTTTGACCGCCTCGACTGCCTCAACACCGTCCGCCACATGATCCACGAAGTGCCCTTTTTTCTCAACGATTCTGCTAAGGACGAGTTGATTCACCTCATTGTCTTCTGCAATTAAAATCCGTAAGGCTGATGTTCTGCTCTTCTTCTGCTGTTGATCCAACCTGTTGCTCTCTTCACCGTTATTTAATTTAAATTGGGCGGTAAATATAAATATTGCACCCGGTTCATCCGACTCCTCGATCCAGATCTCACCCTGCATAAGCTCCACCAGTTTCTTACTAATGGCAAGGCCAAGACCGGTACCTTGAGGTTTGCGGGTCATAAAATTCTCCAGTTGGTAGAAAGGTTCAAATAATTGTTGTTTCCTCTCGGCCGGAATGCCAATGCCCGAATCTTTTACCTGAAAATAAAGCTGCACGTTATTGCCGCACTGCTCCTTAACTCCCACTTTAACTTCCACTCCGCCTTCTGAAGTGAATTTGACCGCGTTACCGATGATATTGGTAAGTACCTGTTTAAGACGATAAGCATCACCATACACCGGAGTTGGAATAACATCTTCTACGCACATGCGAACATCCAGCTTCTTTTCACGAGCGAGTGGTTTTACGATTTGCACCGTCTCGGTCACGATCTCTACGAGATCAAAAGGATCTTCTACCAGATCGGTTTTGCCTGATTCGATTTTGGAAAAATCAAGAATATCATTAATGATGGCCAGCAAGGAATCTCCACTCTTCTGGATGATTTCGATATATTCCTTTTGTTCCCCGCTAAGTCCAGGAGTATCCAAAAGCAAATCCGTCATCCCAATTACACCGTTCATAGGTGTGCGGATTTCATGACTCATCATCGCCAAAAATTCACTTTTGGCCTTATTCATTCTCTCCGCTGTCTCTTTGGCTACCAGCAGTTTTTTCTGCTCCGTAATATCCTTCGCAATCAGGTAAAACCCGACATTGGATGTATTAATAATGATTGGAGCAAGCGTAGCCAAGACCTCTGTCTCAGATCCATTCGTGTGCCGAACAGCGTTGATCTCCTTTTCAGCCATCTCATAGTTACTGCCCAGAATCAGACCCAGATTACTGGCTCCGATAAATCTGCTTATGCTTGTACCGATCATTTCAGCCACGGGACAACCCGTCATTTTCACCGCTACTGGATTTGCATTCATAATATTACCATCCATGTTAAACGAGATAATGGCGTCATGATTGTATTTCTTAAGCGAAGTGTATCGCTCCACAGATTCCTGCAATTTAAATTCGATGCGCTTGCGTTCAGTGATATCCTGTAGTGTTCCGTTCAGCTGAACTGGCTGACCATGCTCATCAAGCGTAATTAATCCACGCAAGTGAAGATACTTCTCATTCCCATCAGAGCTGATGTGTTTGTATTCAAAATCGAGCGGTTCACCCTGTTTTACCCCTGCAATATGTTTTTGTAAAGAGGTTATATCTTCGGCATCCATAACATCAAAAACATCACTTATCCGATATGGTTTGCAGGTGCGTTCAAGTTCAAAAATCTCAAAGATCTGATCTGAAAATGTAATATGGTCTAAGACCATATCCCATTCCCAACTACCAATCAAGGCGATACGTTCAGCCTCTGCACTGATATCCTTTTGTTTTTTTCGCTCTGATATATCTCGTCCAATTGTAAAAATCTGCTGTTCATGCTCCGCATCACCAAAGACCTTGTATGTGGTTTCAAACCAAAGATAATGCCCGTCTTTATGGCGGACTCTAATATTCAACAGATTACCTTTAGTCAAATCCATCTGTGAGATCCGTTCCAGATCTTGTGGGTGAAAGGAAGAATTATTGTTTTGGCCAATGACTTCTTCCGGGGAATAACCTAATATTTGTTGGACTGACGATGAGCAGAACCGACAAACTCCCTCTGCATCGGCAATATAGATGATCTCCTGAGCATGATCCGTAATAAGTTTGAACATTTCTTCACGATGAAGAAGTTTTTGTTCAGACAGTTTACGATTGGAAATATCAACAATATGGCAAACGGAATAAAGAGGTTCATCCGTAATTTCACTTCGAACCAAGGAAACATGTATTGAACACCATAAGATGTCACCATTTTTATTAATGTAACGTTTTTCGTATTGATTTTCTTTTGATTTACCTTCAAATAGCTCATAACTACAGATCATATCTTGTGAGAAATCATCCGGATGTGTAATATCCTGATACGTGAGATCCATTAATTCATCACTTGTATAACCTAGCATACAACAAAAAGCAGGGTTCACTTTCATCCATTGCCCTGTTGGAGCAACGAGTGCAATCCCAATAGGCGCTTGGTTATAGATCTGCTCGAACAATTCATGATGATCGACCTTTTGAACCTGCATTGTAAGTTCTCCTTTTGGCATAGACTCCATGTAAAGTTTGTCGAAATCTAAAATTTTTACTGATATAAGATGTTCTATAAGAATTAGTCAGTTTTAAAACAACAGTACCTGCTTAATACCCAGAATTTCAACCGTTGAAACAAATCTTTTTAAGAAATTTGTGTCTTTAAACCAAACAAGGCCCGGAATCCATCCACATGGAATCCCGAACTTTGTCATTATATATCATTATGAGTCATATGCAACACGGAATCATTAGAAAAATGGGTTAGCGCTCGCGACCAATAAGATAATCCAATAAATGTCTCAGAAATGGAATAGGTTTCGGCATCTCGTTCAATGCATCTGTAGCAAGACAATAATGCTCCCACATCGCTTTCTTCGCGCCTTCATCACCCAGAATAGACACAAAGGTTGAATTGTTGTTCCGCTCATCCTGACCTGCAGGTTTCCCAAGAATGAGGTGATTCCCCTCGAAATCCAGCAAGTCGTCCTTGATCTGGAAGGCGATCCCCGCATGATAAGCGAACTTTTTCAGCGCAGCCATCTCCGGTTCCTTCACTTGGGCAAGTATCGATGGCATGACCAGGGCAGCTTCGAAGGCAATGCCAGTTTTGTAAAAACAGATCATGTTCAACTGCTCCAGCGTCAATGCCTTGCCTTTGGAGTTCAGATCCATGGCCTGCCCCATACACATATCCTCTGCTTTTTCAGCCGAATACTGAATGAGTCTGAGTACGGTCGCCGCATCAAAGCGATCCAATGAGGATTGCTCTCCAATCGCCTTCTGAATGAGAAACAGACCCGTAAGCTCTGCTGTAGCGCTATTGTGTACATGATGCAGCGTTGAACGTCCACGTCTTGTCGAAGCATTATCCTGCGTAGGCAGATCATCAAAGATCAGGGAAGCGGTATGCATGTACTCCAATGATCTTAGCAGCGGAACGATGGATGATTCATGAAGACCATACTCGCGCACGCCCATAACCCAAGTTAATATCGGACGTAACCTTTTTCCGTCGCCTTGCAAACTGTAATTGGCTGCATCGATCAGCGTTTCTTTCATCTCATGAAGGCCACCGGGCTTCGCAATCTGCAACTCCACATTAATCTGTTCGCGAACCGTTCGAATGGTCTGTTTGAACTCCTCTTTCTCCTGCTTGTCATTTTTCAATTGAAGCACAACCTGATCCCGTAACAATTTATCAAGGAAATCAACGTCATCTGCTTTTCGCACCATCTGTTGAACCAGTTGATTGAATTCAGGCTGCCCAGAGGCAAAGATCGTCATCACTTCATCATATTTCTGCTGCCCCAACCGTTCTTTACAGCGCTTCAGACCGTTAATGGCACGATCTAGTATGACCTCGCGGGTCTTGGCGTCTGAGTTATATACTTCATGGATTAGATGAGAGATGACTGCCCAATACAATTCATATGGATTGATCAAGTCGGGACGCAAATCTCGATACTTCAAATAGTACGTATACGGAGTTACTGCCCCTTCTTCCATATCGTCAAACATATCGGCAAAATCATCGGCCAACTGATTATATATTCCGTAATAGAACGTCCGTAGATCAAATCCTTCATCCACTGGCGCACTGAGAACAGACCGGACGATTAATCGGGAAGAAGAAGATTTGACAATAATCGGAATGTACAATTCTTCATTCGTATAATTCGCATTGGCTAATTTCTTGTTGCGATCGATCTCCTGAGACTGAAAGAACACATAGGATTGCTCTAAGAACGTGCGCTGTTTCTCTGGATGCTGGTAGTTCTTGATGTACTCAAATGCTTCCCGAAGCTCGGAATGTACATATTCAATCACTTCAAGGTTGCTGCCTTTCCAATCCCCCAGATCAGGGACGACCCCGGTAAGAAGTGCATCGCGTATCATCAGGGAATATTGTTCTTTTTCATGAACAGTCAAAGCTTGAGAATCCAGCAGATCATCCACAAATGGATATGTCAAACCGTACGAATAACCAAGTCGGATCGCCGCATCAAATCTCCGGGCGCGTTCTTCAGGTAGCGTCTGCTCATTCATCTCATCGTCCACATGAAGGACCACGCCAAGAATGATCTTGATGAGCTTCCGCTGCGCCTGCTCTGCATCCAGCTCCTTCGGGATGTTGGATGCTACATTCTTTAATTTGTTCATCACCCAGATGACAGCTGTTTCAATGTGCTCCTTCTGTCCCCAACGGTACAACGCAGCCAGACTGATATAATCAGGCTGTCCTTTTCGCCCAGTAGCTGAGCCCATAAAGTATTTTTTAGTATTCTGGACAACGTTCTGAATTCGGGCCTGCGTACCCGGAGAATCAAGGGCTTGCCCCAGATCTCGCATATAAATATAGGAGATACTCCGATCCAGGTAATCATCCAGCTTTCCTGTCGTATTCAGCCAGTGGATATATCTATGAACATCCCGAGGATCCGGTTTTCTTTTGCTAGGTGATAAAAGAGAAATCCAGGCAAAACGATGAATATGTTTCTTTTGCCATACATGAATATCTTGGGTAAGTGCTGTGGTATACGTATTATCCATAAGTTGCTGCCTAAGAGAAGTAAAATACTGAGATGCTTTCTGCTCAGCTAGCCGATATCCTGCATCAGCCTGTTCTGTAAGTACGTTATTCATAGGGTGGATACCTCAAATTCTATTAATGTTAAACATGTATCCATGAAAGGAGATGAGGTGCTCCATGGACGAAAACTGAACTCATTTGATCGTGTATCCAACGCTTCAGCTCATGTTCATAACCTTTATACGGCGATCCAACCGTTTGGTTACGAAATCGTCATTGTTCATTTCTACATACGTGATTTTACAGAATGGAAGACCAGACTTTGACCGCTGTGATGGCGATAAGTACGATTAATGCATATCGAAGTACCCTCACATTGATCATTGAACTAACCCGTGAACCAAGGGATGCTCCAAGCAGACTGCCGATCACCGTATAGATGATGGGTTCCATCGGAATGTCTCCACCCGTAATTTTCCCTATAACGCCGCCGATTGCGGAGATAAATACAATCGCCAGTGAAGAAGCAATCGTCGTTCGTACGGGGATATTGAGAATCGTCAGCATGATAGGAATAAGGATAAAGGCACCACCCGCACCAACAATTCCTGATACAATACCTACTGCAAAAGCCGTGCCTGCTGCAATCCATCGGTTAAACACCAGTGGAGCTGAGGTATCAAGCTTTCCCTTTCCGGGAATCAGCATAAGCACAATCGCCATGATCGCCAGAATGCCATAGATCAGATTAATAATCCTTCCGTCCAGATGACCGGATATGAACCCGCCGATCAGACTGCCAGCAAGAATGCTGGAGCCCATGTACAGCACCAATCCGCGGTGAACGATCGCCCCACCACTTCTACCCGTTTTTACTTTTCTCCGGAATGCAATCACACCAGCAAGTGAAGCGAAAAACACTTGAAACATACTAATCGACGATACCTGATGTGCTGAGAACGGCTCCAATCCCACCCAGGATGGAACATATAACAGTAGCGGATAATTGATAATGGCCCCACCAATACCCAACAAACCGGAGAAGAATGAACCGACCAGACCCAGTATAAACATGATGACAAAAAGCAGAAGATCCATCGGTTATGCGCTTCCTTTCGTGCAATATAAATCTCATTTCGATATCACTCAAAAGTGCTATACACAGCGAATATTATCCGTTATAATAAAAACCAAGTAAATTAATCCGAAATGAGTGATTAAGCATGTTTAACGTGTTGAAGACTCTTTTTGAAAATAAATGTCCACAGTGCAATGAAAAATTACAAGTTCATAACGATGCGTTATGTTCAACCAAAACTTGTTCTCAATGTCATTACAAAGAAGAGAGTTATGGCTCTCTCGGAGTTCGAATTGTATATGACACACCACAAAATGATAAAAAGATACAACCTTGCTAATTGTATCACGATCTCTGAAATTTCGGGATGATTCGACAAACTTATTTCCATCTCACATGCTACGATTACTTTATAATGAAAATACAAAAACGGTACAAAACGAATTAATCGTTCTGCACCGTTTTTTTTCTGTTTTTTTGAGATGAGTTCTCTTAATTTTAGAAGGTTATTTTATTTGGTTTTGAAGCTGAGGAATCCATCATCTACGGCTACGGTTGTTCCGTTCACTGCGCTTGCTGCATCACTGAACAGGAATGTAACCACACTGGCTACTTTCTCTGGTTGAATGAGCTCTCCACGCATATGTTGAGTAGCAAGCGCATCCTTCATGGCTTGGTCATCACCCAGAATCGGTGTTTCGATAAAGCCAGGTGCTACACCAACTACACGAATTCCATGCTCAGCAAGTTCCAATGCACCGGATTTGGACATCATAACAACAGCAGCCTTGGCTGCATTGTAGTTGAAGCTACCTACTGCAGCAACACTTCCATAGATCGAAGCTGTATTTACAATAGTACCTTGTACATTTAATTCAACCATTTTTTTCGCGCCATAATACATACCGTAGTATACACTGTGCTGATCTACATCAATAACTCTGTGATAGGATTCCGGGTCCATCTCCAGAAATGGCTTCACAAGTCCAATGCCTGCGTTATTGAAAATACCGCTTAACGTACCATATTGCTCTACGGTCCAATCGATCAGGGCTTTGATCTCGTCCCCTTTGGATACATCCACTTTGTACGCGCCCGCTGTTCCGCCTGCTGCTTCAATCTCTGCCGCAAGCTTCTTGGCTCCGTCTTCATTATAGTCAGCGACAACAATAGTCGCACCTTGATTCGAAAGTTGAAGTGCTGTTTCTTTACCAATACCACTGGCTCCACCTGTAATAATGATTACTTTTCCATTGTGTTGAGTCATGACTCAGCTCTCCTTTGGCAAAATATATTTAAGGGCAGTCCAAAACTTATAGTAAGTAACTATATTTTATTAATTTATATACTTATCATACGCCTCTGTCCCAACCTTGTCAAACCATAGATCAGCTTCACATAAATATGAGATAAATGTCATATACATCTCCTATTTACATGATATAGTCTAGCTCCTGTGATTTTAAATATGCATGAGTTTTCGGATAATAAAAAAGCGAGCATAACGGTAATTCAATCATTCCGATATCTCGCCCTTATAAAATATGAGAATTTCAAACTGTGTTGTCTTCCATATTGAAAATTAATTCAACTTATTCACCCTGAAGTCCGCTAAGCGGATCTTTCAAATTATTGATATTGGTGATCAGTTCAGGAATGCCTGTCTTCTCCCAATTTTCTGCCGTAAAACCTTGCTCTGCAATTGTATTCTCGAAATTGTTCACGACTTCTGTTAATTGCGTATTATAACTGACCAGATTCTCATGAATGCTCTCTCCTATTGCAGGTGCAGTCAACTGAGAAAATTCACTTGCTTCTGCTTGGATCAGATCGATTTTCTCCTGAATCTGCGTTGTAATCTCCGGATTATTCACCGCACCCGATGCGAGCTCTTGCAGATCAGCCCCGGCGTTTGATACCTGTTCTATATAATCAGTAGCCCCACTCACATAATTTAAACTTTGATTAGCTTGTTCCACGACAGAACATGCCGAAATCAAAAGAATACTTGATGCAATAAGGCCTGTCATCATTAATGTGTTCTTTCTTTTTCTTATAAACATGATCATCTCCCCTTCTCCTAATCGGAATCCTTGTTCCAAGTCCATAATACCTGTTCAGACTACTTCATTGCAAATGGGTCTGCAGCCAACGTTATTAACATGTATAATAGTAAAATCACACGGTAAAGGGATGTCATGATTATGCTTCAAGCTTTGAACCAACGCTTGAACCGCATCATGCCACTGATTACCCCAATCAGCATTATTATTGGCGTGTTATGCGGGAGTTTTCTTTCTTCTTATACCTTTTTATCTCCTTGGCTTTTTGCGTTCATGACGTTCGCTGGAAGTATCAGTCTTGGGATACGGGATTTTGTGAACGTGCTGAAAAAGCCGTTCCCCCTGTTTGTATGTCTGTTTATTTTGCATTTGGCGATGCCTCTAATTGCTCTTGGTATGGGTCATCTGGTTTTCCCTACAGATGCGTACACCATAACGGGCCTTGTTCTGGCAGCCGTGATTCCGACAGGAATAAGCAGCTTCATCTGGGTCAGTATCTATCGGGGCAATATCGCACTTACGCTATCCATCATCCTGATTGATACCATGCTTGCTCCTTTTGTAGTGCCCGGGGTGTTATCCCTGTTAATCGGAACCAGTGTCACACTGGACACAGCAGCCATGATGAGCAGTCTGTTCTGGATGATTGTTGTACCATCCCTGCTCGGTATGCTGCTGAATGAGTGGACCAAAGGCGGCATTGTCCCGGTCTGGGGACCAAGGTTGAATCCGTTATCCAAATTGTTCATGGCATCTGTCGTTGCGATTAACGGATCTGTCGTTGCGCCCTACTTGGCTGATTTCAACTGGAAGTTGGCTGGTCTTGCGGTCATCATTATTTTCCTGGCATCATTCGGTTATGCGCTAAGTTACTTCATCGCCCGATTGCTAGGCTGGAACGAGGCCGATCAGGTCGCTCTGGTGTTCAATGGGGGCATGCGTAATATCAGTGCTGGCGCAGTACTCGCTGTTTCTTATTTTCCGCCACCTGTTGCTGTCCCCGTCGTGCTTGGCATGGTATTTCAACAGATGCTCGCTTCCCTGACAGGTTATCTGCTCGGTCGTCGATCGCAGCTTCTGCAAAAGTCGGATAAGACATCCGCTGCCTAACAAAATATTGGATAAAAAAACGCCGACATGATTGTCGGCGTTTTGATTTGTGTTGCTATTATTACTATTATTGCTACGATACTGCTACGTTTCGTAAACCTAGTAATTTGTTTGTGAAAATATTGCTGTTAAACCTGTAGCAACGATAAGAATGTAGATTTACCAATGCTTGTCCACAATAGAAAAAACCATCAACGAGTGATGGTTTTACTCTAATCATTTTCAGAAATCTGTTGCTGCTCATGATGCCTTTATGCTTATTTCGGTTGAATATATCCTTCGGCTTTAAGCAGTTCTGCGATCAGAACCGCACCACCTGCCGCTCCGCGGAGCGTGTTGTGGGACAATCCAACGAATTTGTAATCATAGAGTGAATCTTCGCGCAGTCGGCCTGTGGAGACACCCATTCCGCGTTCGATGTCACGATCCAGTTTTGTCTGTGGTCTGTTCTCTTCTTCAAAATACGTAATGAACTGTTTTGGTGCACTTGGCAGAACCAGTTCCTGTGGACGACCTTTGAACTGCAACCAACGCTCCAAAATTTCGTCTTTACTTGGTTTTTTCTCGAAGTTTACAAACACAGTAGCCAGATGTCCATCCGTTACCGGTACACGAATACATTGTGTTGTAATTAATGGAGCCGATGCTTTGACGATCTCATTATTTTCGATGCTACCCCAGATTCGTAGTGGTTCCTGCTCACTCTTCTCTTCTTCGCCACCGATGTATGGAATGACATTATCAAGCATATCAGGCCAGTCCGTAAAGTTTTTACCTGCTCCGGAGATTGCTTGATACGTGGAAGCCACGACCTGAGTCGGGTTGAACTCACGCAAGGCGTGCAGTGCAGGCACATAGCTCTGAATCGAGCAGTTTGGCTTTACAGCAATGAATCCGGTTTTTGTGCCCAGACGTTTGCGTTGAGCTTCAATCACGTCCAGATGTCCCGGGTTAATCTCAGGGATTACCATTGGTACATCTGCTGTCCAGCGGTGAGCCGAGTTGTTGGACACGACAGGTGTGCCTGTTCTAGCATAAGCTTCTTCGAGTGCTTGAATTTCATTCTTTTTCATATCAACCGCGCAGAAAATAAAATCAACCTGGCTGGCAAAAGCCTCAACTTGGGAAGCATCCTGAACAACGATTTTTTTCACAGCTTCCGGAATAGGAACTGCGAGTTTCCATCTGCCTTGTACGGATTCTTCATATGTTTTACCTGCCGAATTGGCGCTTGCAGAAATAGCTGTTACTTCAAACCATGGATGTTGATCAAGCAGGTCCACAAAACGCTGACCCACCATTCCCGTTCCTCCGACGATACCAACTTTCAATTTTGCTGACATTCAATCATCATTTCCTTTCGGTTTAAGTGATTCTTCTCTTCAAATCAATTTCATAACTCACTAAAAACGTATTATGAAATTGACTTCCTAATTAACACTATTCAGGCAATTCCAAAGCATGTAGTCACACCCCGGAAAAACCAAAAAATCCCATCCCCAAGACAATAGTCTCAGGGACGAGATTGAACTCTCGTGGTACCACCCAGATTCGCCAATATGTCACCATATCCGCCTCTTCAAGTAAAGGTTTACAACCATGTTGAAAGCTGTAGACCGTTCATACTCTAGCTCTGTAACAGGAGCTCCTGTCACACCATCCCTTAAATGCTAAGTTCCGATGTGCTGCTCTGAGTCTTTATTCAATAAAAAGTTCTTTGCTCCTTTTCAGCTACCGGAGCTCTCTTTGAAAGAATGATTTTTATCTACTCGTCTCTTCGTCGCATTTGATATTGCGATTATAATATCAAAATTACTGTGATGAAGTAAACACATTTTTTTAGATCATGGAATTTATATGTTTCCAGCGGAGCTGAACCATTCAATTACCGCAAGAAAAATTTCAGCTACATGCGGTCAATCTTCTGTGATAGCACGTCGATAGACATCTTTATTATAACATACTACAAATGGTTATTTCCTTACTGCTTTTTGGCAACCATCGCATACGTTCCCAGTGGGCTCCCGGGCCCCGAGGCATGATGTGTCTTAAGTAATTTCAGTTCGGAAAGAAGAAGTGTCTTTACTTTGTCCGGGATCGGAAGCATTTTCAGTTCCACAGGCGCTTCTGCCAGTGTCATTTCGGTTTCCCAGCGACCGTCCTGCAGCTCAGGAGAATGGATCGAAGTCTCTTCCTTAATCGTCCAGCCTGCCGCAGAGACAAGCTCTTGGATGTCCTCCGGTGTAAAGAGCGTGCGCACATTGGAGAAGCTGTTCTCCTTGTAACATTCGACCTGGGACTGAATCAGAACGGATAACCAATGTGAGAGCTGGCTCACATCTGTAACTCGGGCATCCCATTCTGCAAAACATAACTCATGTCCCCACGTCCTAACCTTGCTAAGAATCTCGGCGAGTTCGTCAAACGATTTCAAGTACCAAGAACAATGGGAAAGTACAATAACATCAAACTCATTCTCGGTGAATTGAACCTGATCACTTAAAATGTCAAAATCATAATCCATTCGAATTCGATCACCCAGTGGAGATCTCCGCAGCTTGGCTGCCGCTTCGCCTACGGTCAGCGGTGTACCATAATCCTCTGGTGCAATATCTACACCATGAACGTACCCGTTCTCCCCCACCAGATGTGCAAGCACGGCCGTTGTATCTCCCTGACCACAACCGATTTCCAGAACCCGGCTGCCTTCCTGTATCCCCCAAAAGAGTCCCAGTTTCATCCGATGCTCGGTCTGAATGTACTGAATGGCGGCGTTGTCCTCCACGTCCATATACTTAATAAGGTCCCTGATGATAGATTCATTCATGATTCCTCACTCCTCAAAGAGCAACCTAAACTTCTTGCTAATTGTAGCGTTACTGGAATAATTGTACAACACTAGAGTCTATGACAGAACCATGGCACGGAGGAGAACTCGTCCTATAGCAGATCTAAACCTCTGCTACATATCAATTCCTATGCCCACTGAGTTGCAAGCTTCTGAAGATAGGGTGTCAGCATGGGCTGTAATTCCTTGCGCATCAGTCCGATCTCCAAGATCGCCTGAATATATCCGAATTGATCACCTATATCGTAGCGACGCCCCTCCAGTTCAAGGGCCAACAGTTCCTCCACCTGACTTACTTCTTTCAAGGCATCCGTTAACTGATATTCCCCTCCAGCACCTCTCTCGATCTGATCCAGGATTGGAAAGATGGAAGGTTTCAGAATGTATCGTCCCATTACAGCTGTTCGGGATGGCGCTTCTGCAAGGGAAGGTTTTTCGACCAGATTGGTGACTCGGTGAACCCGGTCCTCTGCACCATTCGAATCAATAATGCCATATTTGCTCACATTTGCCGCGTCTACCTGACGAACACCAATGATCTGGTTGCCTGTCTTTTCATAGAGATGGACCATCTGAGCAAGTGCAGGTGGATCAGACACCATTATGTCATCTCCCAGCAGTACAGCGAAGGCATCATCCCCTACAAATTGCCGTGCACACCCAATGGCATGCCCCAGACCCAGTGGTTCCTTTTGACGAATAAAATGAATATTTGCCATCTCGCTGATGGCCTGCACCTCTTCCAGTAAAGACTGTTTGCCCTTGGCATATAAAGAGTGTTCAAGTTCAACCGATTTATCAAAATGGTCCTCTATGGATTTTTTGTTGCGTCCGGTCACAATGAGGATATTCTCAATGCCTGATTGTACTGCTTCTTCAACAATGTATTGGATGGCCGGTTTGTCTACAATCGGTAACATCTCTTTAGGCTGTGCTTTGGTCGCTGGCAGGAAACGGGTTCCGAGACCCGCTGCCGGAATAACTGCTTTTTTAATTCGCATATCATCATACACTCCTTTCATTTGCTTCTTATAACCAATATTGCACGCTGTGGGCAGCTAAGTAGCGATACGAAACACCCAATATCTGCTGGCCATATAGTTCAGAATCATCCCTATCAAGGTCGCTAGGATCTTGCTCATCACTAGACTCCAACCCAGTACATCGTGCAATGTCAACAGAATGAGGGCAGATAACGCGAGAACGATAAGATTGGTGATTAGAAAACGAATAAGTTTCGTTCTATCGCCGCCCCCTCGTGCCGTATCTCGAAAAGTCCACCTGCCGTTCAGCCAATAACTGTTCGCAACACCGCAGCTGTACGAGATTACTTGAGTCATCAGAACCGGTACACCGACCACTGCAAGCAAAGCAAACACCACCGCATCCACTGCCGTATTTGCAACACCCACAATACCGAACTTGAAGAGTGTCACCAGACGCTTAGTCATGATGAGCAACTCGGGCTGTCAATCGGGATTGCGCTTGCTGGCCCTCGGCCTGAACTACGTCTCTCACAATGTATAGCGGACGCGCCTTGGTCTCATCATAGATTCGGCCTACGTACTCGCCCAGAATGCCCAGCATGATCAGGATGAATCCGTTAAACATCAGCATGATACTCACAATGGATGGCCATCCCTTAATTGTTGAATCTGTAAAGATGGCCGAAACAATAACCGTTAACATATAGATGAATCCGCCAACCGACAGGATCGCACCTACATAACCTGCGAGCTTGAGCGGTTTATACGAAAATGAAGTAATGCCATCCAGGCTAAGCTTCAGCATGCGTTTCAGCGGATACTTTGTTTCACCTGCCAGACGTTCATCGCGTTCATATTCAATAGCAGTCTGACGAAATCCGACCCAACTGACTAACCCGCGCACAAATCGGTTTTTCTCCGGAAGACGTTTCATCTCATCACATACTTTGCGGTCAATCAGGCGAAAATCTCCGGTGTCCACTGGAATATCCGTATCCGTTGACGCACGCAGTACACGGTAGAACAGACTTGCCGACCATTTCTTGAAGCGAGTTTCACCGCTTCGTCTGGTGCGACGGGCATATACGACTTCATAGCCCTCTTTCCACTTGGCGATCATATCCAGTATCAGTTCGGGAGGGTCCTGCAGATCCGCATCAATAATAACGACCGCATCCCCCGCTGCATAATCCATACCTGCTGTTATCGCAATCTGATGTCCGAAGTTACGGGCAAAATCAATCAGTCTGACACTCTCGTCCCAACGGGCGTAATCACGGATCATCTGTGCACTTCGATCCACGCTGCCATCATTAACGAACAACAGTTCATAACTCTCTCCCGTGCTGCCCATGACCTTCTTCAGACGCCGATAAGTCTCCTCGATCACCGCTTCCTCGTTATACATGGGAATAATAATGCTGTATCGGTACGCGTGAGCCATGTTTGTCCCCTCCCTTTTCCAATGGACTTCGTTCGAGATTTTTATTCTATACAAATTGAACTAAAGAATATTTACACTGTACACTTCGATGACAGACCAACCTTCCAATCGCTGTTATCCCCAGATTTTTTTGATTCCCTTTTCCTAAGGGAAAATCCGGAGATAAAGGCGAACGCTTCGCTTTTTCAGGTTTTTTCTGTCCTCTCCGTTATCGTGTAAATGATAAGTTCAATTTATATAGCTACAATTTCACTTCGTACAAGGTGGTCTGTCCGCCAAATCCGAACCCGAATCCAAATCCAAGTCCAGCTTCATTCTCCGTGTCACCGTTATCCATGGATCCGCTGTCGGTACCTGTCTTCCATTCTGACGTTGGAATCTCGGTTCCGTGTTCCTTGATCCAATCGCTAATATCCGAGTTCCCTCCACGTCCACCCATGCCACCAACCATGAAGTACTTCACTTGACCACTCTTGACGAGTTGTTCCAGTTCCTCCGTTGTGTACACCGGGTCTGACCCGGAGAAGCCTCCAAGCGTAATCACCGCTGCTTTCTCATCGATGATATAAGGTGCTGCCTGATTATAGTCCGTAGTGGCGAAGAGATACGTTTCGCCTGTATTGTGCTCTTTTAGATAATTCAGTGTGGCTGTATCGACTTCTTCGTTACGGTTGCCCATTCCGCCACGGCCACCCATTGTAGGCATTTCTGTGTCTCCTGCCCCGCTACGCATCGGCATACCCATGCCGGATTCGCCAAACATACCATTGGAACCAGTAGGTCCTGCTGCCGGAATCATGCTGTTGCCACCATAAGTAATTGGGGTGAATGCCCAGTAGATTGGACCGATCAGCATCGCCATGAATCCTGCGATAATGAAGCCCTGTTTCCATTGATGTGTGCGATGAAGCATACCGACAAGGATGACCGTGACCAGAATGCCTGCGATCAATTCCCTAATGGACCAGCCTGCACCAATCGTATCGTTATACGCCTGCATGATATACCAGCCAAACAGGGTCGTCAGCAGCACGGACACCGGAAGCAACCATGCCTGCCAGCCATTGCGATCACGATATGATTTCCACATCGCTACAAATCCTGCGCCAGTCAGCGCCGCAATTGGAGGTGCAAGCATAATCAGATAATATTGATGGAAGAAACCTGCCACACTGAAAAAGGCAGCAACGGGAAGCAGCCAGGACAGCCAGAACAAGGCCTCCTTGTGCTTGTTAGTTATATTTCTCCGTCTTAATCCTGCAAATATGGCAATGCATCCAAGCAGCACAACTGGCAGAAGCCAGCTCGCTTGACCTGACAGTTCAGTCTGGAACAGACGCAGAGGACCTTTTTCCCCTGTACCGAACATGCCTCCCATGCCACCGCCGAAATTTCTTCCATTTGGCATTTCCATATCATTCGGCATCTGCCCGTTCGGGAAATTGCCATTCGGCCCATTCATGCCACCCATGGCGTTCAAGCCGTTCGAACCATTCATATTATCGTTATCCGGTGCATTGACATCTTGCCCAGCGCCAGGAACACCACTGCCTGTCTGATTAGGACCTGAAGACGAGTCTCCTCGATTGCCACGATTATCTCCCTGTCCCATACCATTTGGCATACCTGCGTTACCTGCAGTATTCTGCTGACCCGTTAGGCGAGCCAGACCATTGTATCCAAAGGCGAGTTCCATGACCGAGTTTGTTTCACTGCTACCGATATAAGGCCGCTCGTCTTCGGGTATAGAATCCACAGTGACCGCCCAGGATAAGGAAACCACCGCCAGAACCGCTGTGCTGCCGATCAGCAGGATGATCTTCCTTCTCCATTTCGCCTGAAATGCAAGCAGATAAAACAAGTAAAAAGCCGGGAGAATCATGTAGGCTTGAAGCATTTTCATATTAAATGCTACGCCTATTAACCCAAAAGCAACCAGAATGCGCCAAGTACTTCCTTGTTTGCTGCCTTTGAACAAAAACCATGAACCCAGCAGTAGTGTAAACACCAACATGCTGTCAATATTGTTGGTCCGGCTGACTGCCGCCACGACAGGCACAGTTGCCAATGTAAGTGCCGAAATTCGTGCTGCTGCAAGACCATATGTAGGTTTCACCATGAAATAGATCAGGAGCACCGAACCGATTCCCGCTAATACTTGAGGCAAAATAACGCTCCATCCATGCAGTCCAAAGACATAGGCAAAGGCCGTCTGAATCCAGAAGACAACGGGTGGTTTATCTACAGTGACCGAGCCTGCCGAGTCGAGTGAAGCATAGAAAAAGTTGTGGAAGTTGCTGAGCATACTCCCAACGGCAGTCGTATAATAGGAATTGGCATATTGATCATTCCAGATACCGTACCCATTCAAAAATGCCGCCAGTAATACAATCGACAGAAGGACAAGATCCATCCTTCTTTTGGTGTTATTCAATGTTGATCACTCCTTCAAAGTTCTTCATGTCTAGTATTGTGACATGCCAAAATAAAACTGGGATGAGTGCCCGCTGAATGTTGTCTGAGGATAATTCACAATCCTTTCAGCTAAATTTCAGTTTGGCAAGCGATAATACTACATACAGTCCCTCCGAAGTGAGGGAGAAGTCTAGATGAAACGGGCAAGGAGAGAAGGCAAATTATGAAGCTTAGCAGCGGAATTAAAATACTATTGGCTGATGATGAACCACATATTTTACAATTTCTAGAGCTTGGATTAAGCAATGAGGGCTTTGATGTGCGCACCGCACCCGATGGAGCGGCTGCGCTTGAGTTGGCGCTTGAATTCAAGCCACATATGGCTATTCTGGATGTCATGATGCCAGAGATGGATGGATTCGAAGTGGTCGAGCGTCTTCGTAAGACCGGTGCCGAGGTTGGCGTAATTATGCTAACAGCGAAGGACGAAGTCGAGAATCGGGTTAAGGGCCTTTGGCTAGGTGCTGACGATTACATGATCAAACCCTTTGCCTTTGACGAGCTGCTCGCCCGGATTCAGGCCAGACTTCGTAATCAATTTCCTTTATTAATAGGAGCCGTCACCCACGGTCCCTTCCGAATTGATGATCAGCGCAAAGAAATAACCTATCAGAATCAGGTCTTGGAGTTATCTCCTACCGAATACGAACTGTTAAAATTTATTGTTCTTAATCATGGAATTGTACTTAGCAAAGCGACCATTCTGAGTCGGGTTTGGGGGTATGATTTTGGCGGGGAAGAAAATATTGTGGAGGTTTACGTTCGTTCCTTGCGCGACAAACTCGGGGATAAAGAGCATAAACTCATTCGTACGCTTCGGGGTGTCGGGTACAGGGTGGATCTCTGATGAACTCGCTGCCTAAGAAAAATAAACTTCGTATAAGACGTCTCCACCACTGGATATGGCCTCGTTCATTACGTTCTCAATTGCTCTCACGTTCTCTGTTCGTGCTTGCCGGGCTGTTATTGTTAATCGGTATCCTGCAATTCTGGATCATGGAAAGCTTTCTCTACCGGAATCAGGCAAAAACCATGGAAGAACAGCTCATGTCCATGCCTCCGGTTTGGCTCGGAATCCAGTCACGTAGCGGCTCTTCCAACAATCCTTTCGGTGGACAGGCAGGAAACGGGTCTGGTAATCGGGTGTTGTTTATTCCTGACCGTTCACTGGCCCTGTTTGATAACCAAGGTACGTTCGAGGATATTTTTGGAGAAGACGGTCTGAAAGCCCCTCAACTAGCAACCGTTGAATATCAGGACATTACAGATGAGTTGAAAGAACAAAAACACATTCCCTATCGGATCGTCACGGATAGCCAAGGGAATGAGCAATTGATTGTATTTGCTTCACCCGGTCCACGCAATCGTGGTTTACCGATGGTCCAGATGGGCACAGCTACGAAGCCACTGAGAGATTTGATTATTAAACAGCTTCTGATCTTCCTCATGTTATCGCTGTTGGCCATGGTAGCCGGTCTTATTCTATACACTAAGGTATTACGCCGGACGCTGGTTCCCCTGTCCAACATGGTGAATAAAGTACAGCAGATCGATGCAGGTAGCCTCGCAGAACGGCTTCCCGTCGTTCAGGGACAAGAAGAAGTGGATCAGCTCGCAGTTTCATTTAATGGCATGCTTGAAAGACTGGAGAATTCGTTTGAAGCGGAGCGGGAATCGAAAGAGCAGATGCAGCGTTTCTTGTCTGATGCTTCTCATGAGCTTCGTACCCCCCTCACCTCCATTCATGGCTTCATTGAAGTTCTACAGCGGGGTGCAGCGACCAATCAAGATCAATTGTATAAAGCGCTGGACAGCATGCACGGCGAATCGGTACGAATTAACAAGCTGGTTGAAGATTTGCTGTTACTAACCAAGCTGGATCAGGCTCCAAAGCAGGAGCGGGAGGTCATTCAGCTAGACAGTCTGTTGCTCGAAATGCAACCACAACTCGCCATGATGGCTCAGCAAAGATCCATGCATCTTGATCTGACGGCTGAAGTATATGTACTGGCTGACGCTTACAAGGTGAAGCAGGTTGTGCTGAATCTGTTCCATAACGCGGTGCAGCACACCGATCTTGAGCATGGAGCCATCTCCATCACGTTATATGCCACGCATCATAAGGCTGAATTATCAGTGAAAGATAACGGCACAGGCATTGAACCTGAACATCTGCCCCATATCTTTGAGCGATTTTACCGCACAAGCAGTTCTCGTTCGCGCAAACAAGGTGGCGCAGGTCTTGGTCTAGCCATTACCCGCTCGATTGTGGAGTCGCATGGTGGGAAAATTACCGTACAAAGTCAGGTAGACCTGGGAACTGACTTTATGATTTTGCTGCCGCTGCATAAGACTGATGTCTAGGCTGAGCTTCGGCTATACGTAAGCTAAAAGTTGGCTATACGTAGCTCTAGGTAGATCTACTTGATCATTACGCAAGCTCTAGGCGAGCTCTCCAAACGCTGCTTTTCTTCCATTTTAATTCCGGCTTTTTATTGCATGAAGAATCCCCCTCTCATTTCGGTTGAGGAATGAAAGGGGATTCTTTTTGTATCCGATTATTATGTTGGTAGCCCAATGGGTTTCAGGCTAACGAATCTGAGACATCTTATTCAAGGATTTGAAGCTTATATATGCTTTTCATAAAATACCATTGTCATTTTGTCGTTAATTGCTTTTGTTGCACCCGTTTTTTTGTAGCCTATCTTTTCATACAAATAACAGTTCCCTTTCTCTTGTAAGATGGTACCTAATTTCCATGACTTTGCATCATCATATATCTGCTCAACCATTGTAAAGACTTTTTGAGAAATTCCTTTTCCTTGATGTTCTGGCAGTATAAAAATTGGACTAATACTATAGTTTTGATTATCTTTTTTCACGACTCTAATTCCACCAACAGCAACATCAAGATGATGGATTATGAAATAATCTGTGAAAGATTGATTGATTTGAGTAATAATTCTTTCTACGGTTTCATTGGCGGGGCTTGTTGCAAAATCCTGATATTTTTCCAACAAGGGCATAAATGCTTTGACTTTCATTTCATGAATAGTCACTGCATCTTTTAAATCTGCTTTATACAGTGAAACCTCCATTAAATATATACCTCCGATTGATACGCTTGTTAGAGACAGGATTTATAGTACATGCTCTGTTAACTTAGTACAAGAAAGATGTTCGCCTACGTTTGGTGTTTGTTTCATTTACAGCATATAAACAAGATAAACTATCATTTTTTTATTCGACGTTGTATTCTCATATTCCTTGATATCTAAGTAACGGAACCACGCCAATACTTCATCTAACTTTTAGCTATCATCTGGGGGACAAGATCATCCAGTATGAACGATGGATTACCAAGGGTACACGCCATTTTCATCTAGGAATTCTCCGTTATGGCGTTTGCCATCCGTCGCATAACCCACGATAATCGCAGCGCCGGCTTCTTTTGATTTGCCGCCTTCGGCATTGCCATTAAGATCTGTTGATGTGAATCCGGGCGTTACCGCAAAGACTTGAGCTCTGCTGTTTTTCACTTCATAAGCCATCGAAAGTGTCATGGCACTGTTGGCCGTTTTGGATGAATTATAGTCGAAGGCGTTTAAAGTAAATTCCGCAGTTTGCATATGGTCCAGAGAAGCCATGTCAGTTGATACATTAATGATTGTGCCTTCATTATCTTTGATTAATGGGAACAATCGCTGATTCAAACGGAAGGTACCGAAAAAGTTCACTTCAAAGGCGTTCCGTAGATCTTCCTCTTTTGTATCCGTGAAGGAATGAGAGAAAGCACCCGGCATACCCGCGTTATTGATCAAAAGGTTTATTGTGGGATAAGTATTGTGAATTGTATCGGCTGCCTGCTCAATGCTCTTCAAGTCGCACATGTCGATCTGTACAAATTCTACATCTAACCCCTTGGAAGTTAATTCTGAAACAGCCTCTTCCCCCCGTTCAACACTACGTGCACCAAGGATAACTTTCCAACCTGCTTCACCCAATTGCTTTACGATTTCATATCCAATTCCTTTATTTGCTCCGGTTACAAAAACAGTCTTTTTCATGCGAATCCTTCTTTCCATAATTTGATTTATATTTAACAATATATAAGTTACTATGCTACACTTAGTGTAGGTCAAATTATTTTTATAAAAGAGGGATTAACATGTTAACGATTGGAGAAGTAGCAAAAAAAGTTGAAATCTCCATTGGAGCGATCCGCTTTTATGAAAGAAAGGGATTGCTGAAACCTGCTGCACGAAATGAGCAGAATAACCGTCTTTATTTGGAGGATGATCTGAACTGGCTGGTTTTTATCAAATGCCTTCGCGAAACCGGGATGAGTGTGGAAGACATCAAAAAATATTATGATCAGGTCAACGAAGGAACCTCCACGCTGAAGGAAAGAACCAAGCTGATTGAGGATCAAAAGCAAAAGTTGCTGAATGATATAGAGGAGAAAAAAGCGCAGCTTGTTCATTTGGACAACAAACTGGAGCGCTATTATCGAGGGGAAAATTATTAACAGAAACCTTGTCCTATAAACTAAATGACAGAAAAAATCAGGCAGCCAGCATTAACTGTCTAACCTGATCTGAAATGTTGAAACTTATAGCGAATTTCAATGAGGTCAAAAGTTCAATCAAAAATGATCTTCGCCCTTACGCAGGTGGTAATGGTTATACTTTTCATCCTCGATCTCGATTAAATTTACCCGTTCAAAATTACATTTCTGTATCACCTTATTAGATGCTGGATTGGTAGTCAAAGCGATGGCATTTAACACTTCCACGTTTGTATGTTCAAACAAATACTCCGTCATTCCTTTGAGCGCCTGCGTGGTGTAACCACGATTTCTGAAGTGTTTCGAAATACCGTACATAATCTCCCGATTGGGTGCTGGCAGTTCGTCCTTAATCCCTGAGCAACACCATCCTATGAACTCATCATTTTCTTTGAGTACGATAGCCATACGTAAATATAACTCTCCGATATCCCCTCCCGCCATCACAGCTTGTTTAAAACGCTGATTCTCAGGAATTTCATATTCGGTGAGCCACAGGCTCCTATCTTCAATCGTAGCGTTCCATCCCGGTAAGAATTCATACACCTCAGGTTGCCACGTAATTTCTTGCAGTTTCTTCAAATCCTCGAGTCGATACTCACGTAAATAAATATCCTTGCAATCGATGATTAATTCATCAGTTTGTATGAGTTGCTTCATAATTCCTCCTACTACACACTTAAATTCAGCTTATTAGCTTTACTTCAAACAAGGCCCTCTTTTTCCATAAACTCATCTTTGGTTAATCCAAAGAGGATCATATCCTGGTATTTTCCATCGGTGTAGATCACCTGGCGACGCACACCTTCCTGAATACATCCAAGTTTTCTCATCATGGCTGCAGAAGGTTCATTTCCTTCGAGTACAGAATCATTGAATTTGTTGAGCCTACGCTCGAAGAAGGCATACTTCAGTAAGATTCGTACGGCTCTGGTCCCGTATCCTTTTCCTCGATGATCCCTGTCAATTTGAATGCCAATGCTAAAGGTACCGTTCCTTTCATCAATGCTGTTCAGATTCACACCTCCGACATTTTCACCATCCATATTTACAATTGTAAACATGATCCGTTCTTTGGCTAAAGAAAAATCAGAGAAGTTTTCCGTGAAACTCTTCGCTTCAACATGGGTTGGCGGCAACTCTACTGCACACTCTAATAACCGACGGGCGGGTGTATCAAAGCGGTTATAATAATGATCTTCCCAATCTTCCTCACGCAAAGCACGCAATCTAACCTTGTCATCCTGCCAGAAATATTGACTATAATCGATCTCTCTCAATTCGCCGCCCCCTAGATTATTTTATCTCCAACTTTAAGATCCATCTTTATGGCTTTTCAGATCTTCTATAATTTGCTTATGCGTAGACAAGAAATGTTCTGGTATAGAATGTATATCAAAAAATCTTGTTTCTATGGATTCTTCACTTTCTATTATAGTTCCAGAAAAATCTTTGCTTTTAAACATCACTTGCACTAATGCAACTTCATCTCCATTACCATAAACCACTTCGTACTGGGGCCCAGAATATATCGAGAATAAATCCATGGAGTTCAGTATTAGACCAGTTTCTTCGTAGACTTCTCTCTTGGCTGTCTCCTGGACACTTTCTCCCATCTCCATAAAACCACCGGGAAATCCCCAGAATCCATTATCCGACCGTTTCTGCAATAGAATTCTTCCAGCCTTATCGAACACGATTGCTCCTGAAACCACCATGATCACTTTGGAATTACCAACAAATGACCTCACATACTTAATATAGTCTTGCTCCATGGACCGTCTCCTTAGCTTGTTTTATATAGAATATAATAACCCATAATGTGGAATTAGAGGAGATTTTTTTTCATTAAACACAACGAAAATAACCCCCGAACAGGATAAAACCTGTCGGAGGCTACGCTCTAATTTATATCAGAATCCCTTTACGATTCTTCCGTATATTGAGGCTTGGACACGTTATCCGGAACCGTTTCGTCAAAAACATCCTGACCTGGATAATCCCTTACGTCTCCCTCGTGAAGCTCATGATTTTCATAGTCAAAACGATGTGCAGACCGCTGGTCCACCCGCCACGGAGAACTTTTCCCAAGAGACTCGGATAGTAAAGATGAACCGTAAGGACCCTCCGGGAATTCTTCGAGTGTGATATCGTTTCGCTGCGACTCCACCGTAGACACATCGGTATATTCTTGCCGTTCTTCACGCAAAAACTTATCTTTCATCGTTTATCCCTCCTGATCCACTTCAGATGACCAACGTCCACTTATTGTGAGCGAGGACAAACGCATTTATGCATGATCTTTGGAAAACACTGCGTTTATGGTTCTAATCCATCGTCTTATTCATCACCGGATCCATCACGTTAATCATCGCCATCACAACTAGCGAATCCATATTAATAGTACAAAAACTATGAGGCCAGCCATGCTAATCCAGGTATCACGTTTGGACCATACCAATAACGATGAACGTCCTCCGAGCGTAGAGTGCTCTCTAACTTTACGCATTTCCATCGCAATGGTCATATCCTCTGCACGTTGGAACAGTGCCATTAACAAGGGAATCACCATCGGACCCAGGTCACGAATTCGAACGGTATTTGGTCTTAAAGCCGCCTTTCCACGTGCCCGCACGATCAGTGAGAATCGCTGCCACTCACTCCAGATCATCGGGATAAACCGAAAGATTAACGATACAGCAAGAGCAAACGAAGCTACGGGCAACCTGATCTTTTTACCGATACCGAGTACCCAGTTAAGCCCTTCTACCATTCGCCCATAAGGTGTCGTCAACGAAAACCAAAGGCTTGCCAATGTGACGATAAACAAACGATACACATTCAGCAAAGTGCCCTCCGCCTGCATCAGGGAAAAGCCAAAGTGCAGACCTCCTCCCTCTGTTGAAAGAGTTGTCCCAGATAACGCCGTTGATATGATGAAAAAGAATAATAATGGCTTCATTAACTTCATACATCCAGCCAAAGTCTGACGCGGGAGCACGGCAAGTGCTGCTACTACCGGCACCAGTGTTAACGTCAATCCCAGCCATCGCTGTTGAAGCATAGCTGCGGTGACCAGCAAAATATACAAAATCCATTTCAGACGCGGGTCCATAACGCCATATAATCCGCCTGAATGAGTCAAGGTCTTCGGAAGAAGCTTTGGATCATCTTCAGTTTTAATGGACGATAGCATCAGTGCTTTTTTTTCATATTTCATTACATCGCTCTTGACTTCCATCGTTACCGTCGCTGATGCTTCTTTCAATTCGTTCTGAATCCCCACCTTAACTGACGTGGAATGAACAATACTTTCAGCCATCTCCTCTGGCGTCATCGCGGTCAAAGGCAGCTCAAGACCCGCTGCTCTAAACTGCTGTACCAGTCTCATCGATGGTGGCAGTCCAATCCCTGTCTGCTCCAGCAGTTCAGGCCTTTTGTGAAGTTCTCTCGGCGTAAGATCAGCGATTAGACGGCCTTCCTGCAACAACAATACTCGATCCGCACAAGGCAAGAATGTATCCAGATCATGGGTTGCTACCACGCCCCCACCACCTGCCAGACGATGTTGCTCCAATACATCCAGCAAAAGCCCGACACTTTGCGCTTCCAACCCGGCGCTTGGCTCATCCAGCAGAAGCCAGTGTGGATTGGTCACACTTCCGAGAGCAAGACCTAACCTGCGCTTCTCTCCCCCACTTAGAGCAAATGGCGACCTGTCCAGATGAAAACGTCGGTCCAACTCCGAGGACACTAGCGGGTCCCATTGGTTCAGTGCTTTTGTGATCTGCTCTTGTTGCTGTTTCTCTGAAAGTCGATAGGGACGCAGAGAATATGAGAATTCACGCTGAATACTTCGGGCAAACAGTTGTTGTTCCGGAAATTGAAACAATAGTCCCATTTGCAATAAAATCGACTGCGGCACTTTTCCTTCTTTCCAGAAAGGTGTGCCATCCAATGTGATACTTCCTGCATCGGGCGGTCTCAGACCAGCCAACGTCTGTAATAAAGTCGTTTTTCCTGAACCGGTGCAGCCCAGCAGCAAGGTGATTCCCCCACTGTTCAACTGTACACTCACATCTTCAAGCAGTGCACGTTTGCCCGATTCCGATGCTTCTATACGTATATTGGTTAGCTTGATCTCCAACGTGCGACCTCCTTGGCCAGTTGCTCAGGTCGCAGTGGCATGGCTTCTGGCATCATACCTTTTTGCTTGAGCAATAACGCAGTTTTTACAGTAAAAGGAGGGTCCAACCCTAACCGTTCACAGGGAGATAGCTGTACATTTTCCCAAGTAGCCTTCTCATTCAACTCTGTTTCATAGAAAAAGGACTCCGGCGCCCCGTTGTAAACACAACGTCCCCTCTCCATAGCAATGATTCGATCACACAGGGTTGCTTCCTCCAGATGGTGTGTAATCCAGATCACCGTTGTCCCCCGCTGGGTAATCTTCTGAACGATGGCCTCGATACGGTCTCTTGCTCCCGGATCAAGCATGGCTGTTGGCTCATCCAGAATCAATATATCCGGTTTGGCTGCGAGCGCTACAGCAATATTAAGCAGTTGTTTCTGTCCACCGGATAATTGTGAGACAGCCTTCTCCGGGGGATATTGAAGTCCTACGGTATGTAATGCATCCTGCCGGCGCTCCAATTGCTCTCCTACAGAATCCATCAATGGTGACAGCGCAAAATGAAACTCCTCTTCAATCGTATCGCCAAGTACCTGTGCATCCGGTTGCTGCAATACACCCCGAACGGTAAGTTCATCCGAGATATCCCGTACCCCTCCAGATAGTGGAATGAATCCAATCAGTAGTCCAGCGAGTGTGCTTTTTCCACTGCCATTCGCCCCTACAATACTAATCCATTCTCCTTGGTGCAGCGTAAGTGAGACCCCATCCAGTGCTTTTCTCACCTGACTACCTTCGGAAGCATAATGCACTCGAACATCTTCTAATGTAATTATAGGCAGGTTGCCTTGCATCGTAAATTAGTCCTTTCCCTTTCTATTGTTATGTGGTACGATCCTAATCGTTAACCACATTTATATAATTGGTTAACAATCATATTACCAAAATGGAGAGGATTGTTCAAACATGAAATTATCTTTGCGAGGCATTGTATTCAGCGCACTTATGGCCGCAATTTTAGTGCTTTTTGGTTACATAAGCATTCCCATTGGCTTCTCCCCTGTACCGATAACATTACAAACTTTGGCTGTCATGCTGGCCGGAGGATTACTTGGTCCACTCTACGGTTTTCTAAGTGTCACGATGGTTGTTCTGCTCACCGCTCTTGGTTTCCCCTTGCTGCATGGGACCGGAGGACTTGCGGTACTGTTTGGACCTACCGGAGGATATGTGATGATGTGGCCGATCTCCGCTTTATTGATTGGACTGCTGCTTGCACGAATCAACATCAAAGGTGTAACAGGATTCATTCTCGCTTTTGCTGTATTTGAACTATTTGGTTCACTGCTCGTGTATGTCTCGGGGGTCCCTTGGCTTGCCTATGCTTACAAAATGGACATACCTGAGGCCATGATTCAAGGGTTTTATCCTTACATAATTGGGGATTTGATCAAGGCTGCATTTGCTGCCATCATCATTGCGCCCGTGCGCATGGTTTTCCCACCTCAACGTCTCACAGGTAACATGCATTCCACGGTTATAAAAGCGGATTCTTAATAGAAGCTACATATCCTATTAGATCACAAGCCTTCATATTCTAAAACAAAAACCGCCAAAATCACTTTGGCGGTTTTCGTTACTTCTCTTCCTCTAAGATTGTTCTGTCATCGGGAGTGATCCGTGTAAATCTTCTTTAGTTCAACTTATATATTCACCTGAATTAATTGACGCTCTGTAATCTGAAATTGTTGATCCGCTGTATTTTCAATAAACCTCTGATCATGAGATACATACAGAATCGTTCCTTCATAGGCCTTAATAAAACGCTCCAACGCTTCCAATGCATGCATATCAAGAAAGTTCGTCGGCTCATCCAACAATAGAATGTTATATTGTCCAAGAAACAAGTGACATAATTGAAGACGAATCGCTTCTCCTCCGCTTAATGTCCCAACATTCTTCAGCAAGTCATTACCTGTAAACTGCATCGCATGCAACGCACTTCTCAGCTCAGATTTCTCATATTCCGAACGATTTTTCAGGAATTGTAATACGGTCTCTTTTGTCGTAAAACGATAGCTCATTTGCTGAAAATAACCGAGCTTTGCTTTTGGAGACATTGTGATGTGATCCCCAGCATGGAAAACATGGTTAAGCAATGTACTTTTCCCACTGCCATTGGCTCCGGTTATCGCTATTTTTTGTTTTAATGGAATTTGAAAACTTACATCCTCCAACAATATGTTTCCATCCACCTCAAGTGTAAGGCGATCTGCCATAATCGGAAATCGATTGTGCAGCTCCAGTGTCTTTGGCTGACGGAAGATCATAGGCCGATCCTCTTGCACCGCTTGTACCTCGTGAAGTTGTTGCATCCGCTGTTCAATCGCTTTGGCTGCGCGGTGCACCGCTTTTTGACTGGTGCCTTTGGATTTTGTTTCAACCATACGGTTTGTTTTTGCCTTGGATTCTTTTTTGGACATGCTTCCGGCCTGCGTTATTTTCTCGGCTTTCTTCATCTTTTCCCGAGCGGCCAGCTCCAATCGTCTTTTCTCCTTGGAAAACTGCTCATGGGCCTGGTTTTGTTGTTCACGCTCCAGCCTCTTCTGTGCCTGATAATCACTATAGTTGCCGGAATATACGTGAACCTCACCTTGATGGATTTCCCAGATCGTGGTCACCAGTTCATCCAGAACCGCACGATCATGACTGATCAGCACAAGCGCCCCATAATAATAACGCAATTCATCCAGCAAAAATGTAATGCCCGCTTGATCCAGGTGTGTTGTTGGTTCATCCAGTAACAGTACTTCATGATAATGAGTGAACATTTGAGCCAGTTTTAGACGGGTCTGTTCTCCGCCACTCCATGGCTGATCGTGTTGAGGTATCGCTAATTTACTGAGTAAAGCCCCGTCAACTTCGAGATTTTCGTTAGGCTGAGGAGGTTCCACTTGTTCCAAATAACCAAACTCTGCAAAACGTTTTACCTTTCCGGCTGTTGGCTGGATCTGCCCCGCAATGAGTTTCAACAATGTACTTTTACCCTGACCATTACCACCTACTACACCAATGCGATCCAGTTGATGCACAGCCAGTCGCTCAATGTTCAGTATTACTTTATCCATATAGGTCATCTCAACCTGTTCTAATTCAAAACATATCTTTTCCATATTCGCTACCTCCGAAATAAGATTTATTTCGTATCGATAGCGAAGCACGCTTCTATCGATACGAGCTTATCGTGCCAGCTCGTATCAATAGAACAGTAACGTCATCATAGCGGTTACCCCCAGTAGTCTGTATTGAGCGCCTGTACCTAATTATTTACCTGATTAAGATAATCAGAAGAAAAAACAAAGAATCACAGGCCACGGCCTGTGATTCAACGTAAACGGGAAAGCGAGTATAACACTTATTTTTAGGTCAGATGATTGAAAATGACAGACTGATCCCGTTTACTCTGAACCAATAGTCAGAGCCTTTGAACGTATTCAATTACCGATTCAAAGGAAGGAAGCGCAGTCTCATCGCATGTGTCATGTTCAATAATCCACCTTTCATTATCATGTATAGATGTACAATTCCAATTATAATTTTCCAATTCCACCATGTCAACGGAATGATGAAAACACTAGCCATCAGATTAGTACATCAATCTACTTTTGTTCCTGAACATTACCGCTACTTAACTTTAATAGAAGCTCTTGGCTACTAACCCGACCTGTAGCCTGCGGAATCACTTCTTCGTAGTTGGCTGAGTTGGTTACAATAATAGGTGTCACCGTATGATAACCAGCAGCCTTAATCTGTGCAATATCGAACTCAAGCAACAGATCTCCCGCTTGGACCCGATCGCCTTCTTTGATATGGGAAACAAAATGTTGCCCATCCAATTTAACGGTATCAACTCCCACATGAACCAATATCTCAGCACCGGTGTCTGATACTACAGCCAAGGCATGTTTTTTCTTGAATGCAACGGTAACTGTGCCGTCAAAAGGCGCTACAACTCTGCCCACAGTTGGCTCAATCGCAATCCCTTTACCCATTGCTCCCGATGCAAAGGCCGGATCCGGAACTTCCGACAATTCAACAATCGTTCCTTCAATTGGGCTAAATACAATTTCGTCCGAAGCATTCGTTGCACGAACAGATTGCTGATCGGATGTCGTAGATTCGGTTTTTATTTCTTCTTCAACCGGATCTTTGAAGCCCATGATGTACGTTAGTACAGCCGAAACAACAAAGGATACTACGATACCCAGAATCAATCCTGGGAAACCTTGTCCACCTGGTCCGTAGAAGATTGGCAGGGTCAGCAACCCTGGTGCACCGGATGCAAATGCCAATGTGCCCGCTTGACCAATGATAGCTCCACCAACTGCACCACCGATTACGCCTGCAATGAATGGACGTTTCAGTGGTAATGTTACCCCATAGATGGCCGGTTCAGTAATACCGAATAATGCGGTCAACGTGGATGATCCAGCCAGCGTTTTCAGTTTTTTGTTCTTTGTTTTCAGCATAACCCCAAAAGCAGCACCCGTTTGAGCAAAGATCGAAGCTGTCGCAGCGGGTTTAACACCATCCTGTCCATACACTGCAACGTTGTTGATAAATACCGGAATAAGACCCCAGTGTATTCCGAAGATAACGAGCAACTGCCAGCTTGCACCCATAACGGCTCCTGCGAGCAATGGACTGAATCCAAATGCGGCAACCAGTCCAGCTGCAATTCCATTACCAACGTATACGCCAAATGGTCCAAATACAAGCAATGTCAGAGGTACCATAATCACTAGCAAAAACAATGGCGTAACAAAGTTTTTCACACTATCGTGAAGTGTTTTATTAAAGAACTTTTCCAACTTGCTCATGACAATGACAGCTAAAATGATAGGAATAACTGTAGATGAATAGTTCATCAAGATGACAGGGATACCGAAGAAATCCGTTGGTGTTCCCTCTGATTTCAACGTGACGATGGACGGATAGATCAGTGCTCCTGCAATCGTCATCGCGACAAACATATTTCCCTGGAATTTACGTGCTGTTGTAACCGCTAACAACAGAGGCAGGAAATAGAAGAGACTATCTGCTGCTGCATACAAGATCGTATATGTTGTTTCTGTCGTTTCCAGCCATCCAATATTGCTCGCAATCAACAATAACCCTTTTAGAATACCGGCTCCCGCCATAACACCCAGAAGTGGTGCAAAGATGCTGGATATGATATCGATAATCCCCCCGAGCCCTTTGGCTGTTTTGCGAGGTTTTTCTTTATCTGAGGAATCGTCCAGAATGTTACTGATCTGTCCAATGGCACTATAGACTTCAGGCACCTTGTTACCAACAACCACCTGGAACTGTCCTCCATTTTCTTTGACTGCGATGATGCCTTCTGTTTTCTCAAGTTTGGCTTTGTCTGCCTTGGCATCGTCCTTCAATACAAACCGTAATCGTGTTGCACAATGAACCAGCGATTCCACATTTTTCTCACCGCCAACCAGTTCTACAATCTCTTTGGCCAGTTTCTCTTGACTCATGATCTGCACCCCCACTTTTTCTCAAACAGGCCTCTTACCGATTTTTTTGCACGCAAAAAACCTAAGCCTTGAGCAAGGGGACACAATGGTCCTGACCTTCTCATGACTTAGGTTTTGCCTGCATAACCAGTAACAATCCCAGTTAAATCGTATTCAATTCCTGTTAATCACATATTATTATAATAAAACCATTTTTGTCAACATTTAAATATTATCGATTAACCACTCGTTCGATATGAACCGTCAGATACAACTTTTCTTCATTGGTCAGCTCATGGTTGTACTCTTTTTTGACAAACAACTCAATTTTCTCCATGCACGCTGCGGCATCCGGATGTTTCTCCTTAATCATGTCATAGAAATGATCATAGTTGTTGTCGTAATGCGTACCACTGAGCACACGCTGGGAGAAGAACTTCAGATGTGTGATAAAGCGAAAATAACTGAGAGAGTCCTCATCAAATTCCATTTTGAAATGATATTTCGCTATATTAATAATCTGCTGGATAAACTTCGTAATATTCATCGTTGTAATAACTTCTTCGTTCATCTCTGCGTTAACAATATGAAGAGCAATAAAAGCGGCTTCATCGGGTGGAAGCTCAATATTCATACGAGTGTTGATCTGTTCCAGCGTCCTCAGGCCGAGTTCGAATTCGGACTTGTACAACTGTTTGATCTCCCACATTAATGCGTTCTTGATCTCCACGCCTTCCCGATAACGTTCGATGGCAAAGTTAATATGATCTGTAAGAGATACATAGATGTTCTCATTCAGCTTTCGGCCCAGATTCTCACGTGCATACGTGATAATCTCTTCCACAATTTCAATCAGTTCCATCGGAACTTCCCGCAGTAGCATTTTGAAATTATCGGAAGTTTGTTTGTTTTTCAATGCAAATACTTTCTGGATGCGGGTCTCGTCTACTTTATCCCCCGGCTTTTTCTTAAAGGCAATCCCACGTCCCATCACCACAAGCTCTGCTCCATCCGCCTGATAGATGCTAATGACGTTATTGTTGATAACCTTTGCTATTTTCACTTCAATCCCCCCGTCACGTTCCACTCTCTTGGCAGTTATACATCGTCTTTTGGGCATACAAAAAAAACCTGAAGCATCACAAAATAAACAAGACGTGGTGGTCTGCTTTTTTTGGTGCTTAGGTTTTGCCTACTTCGAGTAGTAACAATCCCAGAAACGATATAATTGCGTCAAGTATAGCGCGAACCTGACTATATGTCAACGCTTTCAATGTGGGGACAAACGGAAGTCCCATGGTTATATAGCTTGAACTAGATAATATTTACACTAGCTACTCCGATGACAGAACAACCTTCCGATCGCTGTTATCCCCAGCTTTTTTCTGTCCTCTCCGTTTTGTGTAAATGTTTAGTTCAATTTATATAGATGAAACTTCCGATGTTTTATTGCCGTACAAGACCATTTTAATTCAGAAAAATATAAATTACGCGTCACCCAGGTTTGTTCCGTTAGATTCGATCACATTTTTGTACCACTCAAAACTCTTCTTCTTCAGTCGTGTCAGCTCACCTTGACCTTCATTATTACGATCCACGTAAATGTAGCCATAACGTTTTCTCATCTCACCTGAGGAGGCACTTACAATATCAATAGGTCCCCAGCTGGTGTAACCAATGATGTTCACCCCATCCTGAATGGCCTCACCCATTTCAGCTACATGTCGTTTCAAGTAGTCAATCCGGTACGCATCATCCACTTCACCTTCCGGTGTAACCTCGTCATTGGCACCAAATCCATTCTCAACAACAAACAGCGGCTTCTGATAACGATCATGTAGTTGATTGGCGGTAATACGGAATCCTTTAGGATCAATCGTCCAGCCCCACTCGGACTTCGCCAGATATGGATTGGCTACCGAGCCAAATACATTACCACTGGTCATATTTTTGATAACTTCCGGATCGGTACTGGTTGTACGACTTGAATAATAACTGAATCCGATATAATCTACGGTATGATTCTTCAAGATTTCCGCATCACCCGGCTGCATAACAATTTTCAACTCGTGATCTTTGAAGAAACGTTTGGCATAACCCGGATATTCCCCACGTGACTGCACATCGATGAAGAAATAGGACTCTCTATCTTTTTCCATGCCCTGGAACACATCTTCCGGATTACAAGTATACGGATAGAAGCTTCCTGCGGCGAGCATACACCCAATCATGGCACCAGGAATAATCTCATGACATGCCTTGACTGCCAGTGCACTTGCAACCAGTTGGTGGTGAGCAGCCTGATATTGAATTTCCTTGATGTTATCCCCTTCATTAAACGCCAGCCCCGCCCCAAGGAACGGAAGATGTAACAGCATGTTGATCTCATTAAATGTCATCCAGTATTTCACCTTGTCTTTGTACCGAGTGAATACCGTTGTAGCGTAAGTCTCGAAAAGCGTTACCAGTTCACGACTTCTCCAGCTGCCATACTTCTCGATCAGATGCACAGGCACATCGAAGTGAGCTAATGTAACCACAGGTTCAATGCCGTTTTTCAACAATTCATCAAACAGGTTATCGTAAAATTGTAATCCGGCTTCATTTGGCTGTGCATCTTCTCCTGTTGGGAAAATCCGTGCCCAGGCAATGGAGACACGCAGTGCTTTGAACCCCATTTCGGCAAATAGAGCAATGTCTTCAGGGTAACGGTGATAGAAGTCAATCGCTTCGTGTGAAGGATAGAACTCGGTAGCAAGCGGTGTAAAAGCCGGAACATTGCCTTTCATAATACTTCTGCGGTTCTCTCCGGTCGGCAGCAAGTCAACGATACTCAGCCCTTTGCCATCTTCCAGATACGCGCCCTCCGCCTGATTGGCAGCAATGGCTCCACCCCACAGAAAGTCTTTAGGAAATTTAAAATTCGTCATCATCATTCTCCTTCCAAATATGTAATTCAGCTACCCGCTCCAATCGTAAGAAACATTAAAAAGACAAAATAGAAAAAACCCGAACCAGCCTGGGTACACGATTACGTGTAAACAAGCCAGCTCAGGTTATGCCCATATCGGTAACATTCCCAGATCATGATTATGCGGATTGGATAAAACTTTAGCAAGAATCAGAACAGTTGTCAACTTCTTGAAACCGGTTTAGCTTCGGATTGCCCACTACGATATTTGATAGAACGCAGCACATGTGCCGCCAAGAATCATCTGTTGATCTAGTATAGGTAAGGCATTAATGTGAGAATTAATAAGACCGTATACTTCAGAATACGTAGCTGAAACGTTGCTCACGGGCCAGTCGGACCCGAACATTAACCTTTGCGCACCAAAGGCTTCTATGGCGATATTCAGATAGGCTGTAAAATCCTTTGGAGTCCAATTTGCCCAGTCTGCTTCCGTCACCATCCCTGAAAGTTTACAGTACGCATTAGGTTGTGCGGCCAATGACTCAAGCGCTTCTTTCCACGGTGAGAGTATACCTGATTTTATGTCGGGTTTGGCTAGATGATCAAGTACAAATCGCTGTTCAGGAAACGCCTTAACCAGTTCAACGGCATAAGGCAGTTGCTCCTTGGATACCAACAGATCATAGGCCAAATCATACTCTTTTAGCAATGAAATTCCGCGCTGAAAGTCTTCTCTCAATACATACTTCAGATCAGGTTCATCCTGTATGACATGACGTACGCCCTTCAGATACGGATTGGACGCGAACAGTTCAAGCTGATTCCGAACTTTATCCGAACAAAGGTCCACCCATCCGACAACACCTTTGATACATTCATGCCGTTCTGAAAGCTGCAGAAGCCACTCGGTTTCTGTCAGTGATTGTCTGGCTTGTACCGCAATACATCCCTCCAGTCCGGATTGGATCAATAAAGGTTCAAGATCTTTTGGAAGAAAAGATTGACGAATGACTTTCATCTCTTCTCCAATCCATCCGTACTCGGCGACGTTGTATTCCCAAAAATGTTGATGTGCATCCAGCTTCATATTAGATCCCTCCCAGGGTATTTAAATCTAATTATCATTAAAAAGCAATCACTGATTTTCACATGATTTTTATTCCAATTGTGCAGGTATTGTCCAATATTAAATCATGATATAGTAAATTACGAAAACGCTTTCAGTACATAAATCGGTGGTGATTCTAGTATTAAACAAGTGAATTTTTGTTTGCGTTGAGCTCTATTTCCACCCTGCTTAACCCCTATTCACGTTCAACCATTCTCTATTCGAAGGAGACTATATTAATGAAAAAAAACCGCAAATCAGTCCTTTCTCTTACGCTTGTGACTGCCATGATTCTATCTCTATTCTCCTCGGCTATGGCTTCAGCTGCAACTGACAACAGCGAACAGGCCAATGCATCACCCGCTCCAAGCAAAATGCAGACCTATGTAAACGCCATGGAGCCTGGCTGGAATCTGGGTAACTCTCTGGACGCCGTTGGTGAAGATGAAACTGCCTGGGGCAACCCACGCATTACGAAGGAACTAATTCAGTCGATCGCAGATGAGGGCTACAACAGTATCCGTATTCCTGTAACCTGGGAAGCCCATATCGGTGACGCACCCGACTACACAATTGATTCCGCTTACATGAATAGGGTTCAAGAAGTGGTAAACTGGGCCCTTGATGCGGATCTCTACGTCATGATCAATCTTCACCATGATTCCTGGCGTTGGATCAGTTACATGGAGAAAGACCATGACAACGTGCTTGCACGTTACAACGCTGCTTGGACTCAGATTGCGGACAAATTCAAAGATGCATCCGATAAACTCATGTTCGAAAGTGTTAACGAACCACGTTTCTCCGAAGGCGGCACAACAGATGCAACGATTGGATATCGCATGCTGGACGAATTGAATACTTCTTTTCACAAGATCGTAAGAACTTCGGGTGGAAACAACAAGACACGTCCACTTGTACTTCCAACGATGCATACCTCTTCCGCTCAGCCTGATCTGGATGAACTGAATAAGACCATCCAAAAATTGAATGACAGCAATATTATTGCAACCGTTCACTACTACGGGTTCTGGCCATTCAGTGTGAACATCGCAGGTTACACCAAGTATAACGAGGAAGTACAGAAGGACGTTACCGACACTTTTGATCGGGTATACAATGCTTTCACAGCGAAAGGCATTCCGGTTATCGTTGGTGAGTATGGCTTGCTTGGTTTTGACCAGCACACAGGTGTCATTGAGCAAGGCGAAAAACTGAAATTCTTCGAATTTGTTGGACAATATCTGCGTCAAAAACAGATGACAACGATGTTGTGGGATAACGGTCAACACTTCGGTCGCACAAGTTTTACTTGGTCTGATCAGGAATTATTTGATACCATGAAAGCCAGTTGGACAGGTCGCTCATCCACAGCCGAAACGGACCTCGTATATCTTAAACAAAATGAAGCTATTCAAGATAAAAAGGTCAAACTCAATCTGAATGGGAACAAATTCAATTCGTTGAAAAATGGCACTACCCCTCTTGTAAGAGGTAAAGACTATACGATCAAAAAAGATGTGCTTACGTTAAAATCCAATCTTTTGACCAAATTGACAGCCTCTGGTGATTTGGGCGTAAATGCCACACTCACAGCTGGATTCAACGAAGGTGCTGACTGGAACTTCCATATCATTAAATATGACACACCTAAGTTGAACGATGCAACTGGTACAACCAGTGCATTTGCCATTCCGACTACGTTTAACGGCAATCAACTGGCCACGATGGAAGCAACGTATGCAAACGGAGAGAACGCCGGTCCACAGAACTGGACTTCGTTCAAAGAATTCTCCTACACATTTAGCCCAGATTACGAACGTAATGTGATTGAACTGAAACCTAACTTCTTCAATGAAACCAATGATGGCGAAGTTACGCTTAAGTTCCATTTCTGGAACGGAGATGTGCTGACGTACAAAATCACGAAAAATGGAACCAGCGTTGTTGGCGTAGCTTCCAAATAAGAACTCATCTAACGTTCTGTTCAGAGCTTTAAGCTCTGGCAGAACGTTTTTTTGTTTCACCAACGACCGAATAACGTACAAGTAACCCTTCATACTTTTACAGTAACTAGGACTGAGGGGGAAATGTCATGTTTAAACGTGTAGACCGTCTTGCCATCGAACTACCCATATCCAATAATCCGGATCCTAATGGAGCTAGTGCAGTTCAGGAGTTACTTGGTGGAAAGTTCGGGGAAATGTCAACATTAAATAACTATATGTTTCAGTCATTTAATTTCAGAGGCAGATCCAAGCTGCGTCCTTTTTATGACATTGTTGCAAGTATTACTGCGGAGGAATTCGGCCATGTCGAACTTGTCGCCAATACAATTAACCTCATGCTTGAAGGTTCAACATCACCAGGTGCTCCAGACTCCACACCACTGCGTGTAGGCAAAGACGCACGGATGACGTCACACTTTATCGAATCGGCTCAGACAGCGCTCCCTTATGACTCCATGGGAAGACCCTGGAATGGTTCGTATGTCGTGAGCAGTGGCAATCTGATCTTTGATCTGCTGCATAATTTCTTTCTTGAGTGCGGAGCCAGAACCCACAAAATGAGAGTCTACGAAATGACCGACAACAAAACAGCCCGAGAAATGACAGGTTATCTGCTTGTACGCGGCGGTGTGCACGTTCTTGCGTATGCCAAGGCACTGGAAATTGCAACGGGCGTTGATGTAACAAAGATGTTCCCTATTCCGCGACTGGATAATAAAGCTTTTGAAACGACACGTAAGTGGGAAGCGAAGGGTGAGCACCGCAGGTTGTACACGTTCAGCGACAAGGATTATCAGGGCATTGCACAAATCTGGAAAGGAACACACCCAACCGATGGCGGTAAACTGGAGGCTTTTGCCGGCTTGCCAGGTTATGGAGGGCCAGTGCCTGAGTTACCTGATCTGCCGGAAGAATTTGCGCCAGGAATATCCGCGGAAGATCTAATGCAGATTGCCGAGCGACTGAAACGTCACGCTGGCCTGTAGGATCACAATTAACGTTTGTTTTTCATAGGGTGTCGATTGGATAATCGTAAAATGGTGCTCTCTTGCGTGCTAACTCACTTGGATTACTTAGATCCCCGATGATCTGTTTCTTTAATTTCATACGATTGTACACAAAAAAGGGAAATGGGAGAGATACATCTCTCCCATTCCCCTTATAACGTGCCACTATTGTGGCTCAGTAAATTTCACTACCAGCACTGCTTCCCCATAGGCTTGAACATGACCTGTTGAGGTTGCTGTAACAGTTGCTATCGTTTCGTTTCCACTTGGGATCAACACAGGTGTAATCAAAGGCAGACCCGCAGACTGAATGACATCCATGTCAAATTCAATCAACAATTGACCTGCAGTTACACGATCTCCGCTATTCACATGCGCGGTAAAACCGTTCCCTTTTAGTCCAACCGTATTAATTCCGATATGAACCAACATCTGTACACCCGTCTCATGCTCCAGAATCACCGCATGTTTACTCTTGTTCATGACATGTGCGATGACTCCATCAAACGGTGCGTACACTTTTCCTTCTGATGGCTCGATGGCAATGCCCTCACCCATGTGTTTTTCCGAGAACGCCGGGTCAGGAACCTGCTCCAGAGCAACGACGGTACCGTTCATTGGCGAAGCGATTTCGAGAAAATCTACCTTAGGACGATTGCTTGTAACGGCATCGGTAACTGAATTAATACGCGGATTAGAGTCCTCTGCTTTAACTTCAGTTGATGTTACTCCACTGTTCTCATGGCTCACCGATTCTTCTGCGACCGGTTGATCCTTATATCCGAAGAACCAGGTAAGTGCAAATGCAATCGCCATGGCAACTACGTTGGACAAGATATACAACGGCAGTTGGCTGTTCAGATAGAGCAGTGTACCGGGAATAACCGTTACAGCCATGCCTGTACCCTGCAGATGGAACAAGGAAGCGATGAAACCACCCACACCACCACCAACAAGTCCCATAATAAATGGTTTCATATAACGCAAGTTAACTCCGAAGATCGCTGGCTCCGTAATGCCCAGAAATGCGGACAAGGAAGAAGGTAATGCGAGTGCTTTGAGTTTCATATTTTTGGTCTTCAGACCGACTGCGAGACAAGCCGCTCCTTGAGCTGCCATGGCACAGGTAATGATGGCGTTGAACGGATTGAATCCCGTTTTCTCCAGTAGTTGAATCTCAAGGAAATTAAAGATGTGATGTACACCGGTAACAACAATAATCTGATGGAAGAATCCAATGATAATACCTGCGATGCCAAACGGAAGATCCAATACGGCAGTTGTTCCATGCAGCACCCACTCTTCTAGGGAATGGAATACGGGACCAATCGCGAATAGTCCAAGTGTGATCATAACCGTTAACGTAATAAAAGGAGTCAGAATTAAATCCAGTGCCTCGGGTACCCGTCTTCTTAATACCTTTTCAAACTTGGCTCCAATCAAACCTACAAAGAACGCAGGCAGAACCGATCCCTGATAACCCACGACAGGTATAAAACCGAACATATGCAGCGGCTGTGCTGATCCATCTGCCACCGCGTAAGCATTGGGTAATGCTGGATTGACCAGCATTAGCCCCAGTACGATACCAAGTACCGGACTTCCGCCAAATACGCGGAATGCGGACCACGCTACAAGTGCAGGCAGAAATGCAAAGGCCGTATCCGTCAGGATCTGAGTGAACAACAGGAAATTGGCCGAGATATCATCCGGTGTTGCACCGAATAACGCCAGAATTTCATTCTGGGTAAGTAATCCGCGCAATCCCATGAACAGCCCTGTAGCTACCAGAACGGGAATGATGGGTACAAATACGTCACCAAACGTGCGAATAGCCCTCTGAAAAGCGTTTCCTTCCTTTTTCCCCTGACTCTTCACATCATCCTTGGACGTTCCTTCGATGCCCAGCTTCTCAACCTCTTCAAAGATTCGATTCACTGTTCCCGTACCAAAGATAATCTGATATTGACCTGAGTTGAAAAAAGCGCCTTTCACCTTCTCGATGTTCTCGACCGTTTTCTGATCAATTTTTTCTTTATCTTTCACCATGATGCGAAGACGTGTTGCACAATGTGCAAATGATGCGATATTCTCTTTGCCCCCGATGGCATGAATGACTTCCTGGGCAATTCGTTGATTCTCCGACATGTTATCTCATTCCTCTCACGTAATACTTAATAATGCCATTGAGTTGCTTCAAAATCAGCTTTGCCTCCGCGTGTAAAGAAACGGATGTCCACGCTGTCCCGGCTTGGGAAAATGCGGCTGGTAAAGACCTCTTCCCCATCGTTCACAAAGGCCTCGACTGAAGATGCATCTACGAACAGATGGAACTTAATCACTTCCGCAGTAAGTGTGCACTGTCGTACAACGCCATTCTGCTCTGCCAACTCAGTACCAGACATCGTCCGATCCAAGACAACTTTCTGCTGAATCCGATCATACAGAAGAACCGTTTTTTCAGTTCCATTTGCCCGGAATTCGATGCCTACAACCTCTGCTTCTACATGGCTTATCTCACATATCAGCTCATAGGCAATCCCATTAATACCAGTGAAAGATCGACTCTCATTGTCAATTGTTGCGCGAATATGTGTGTCTTTATCCTGCTGACGTAATTGCACCATCTCTGCAACCGGTTGTTGGATTAACTTCCCATCTCGGAGTGATAACTGCCGAGGAATGGTGAGGCAATGAGCCCAACCGTTATAGTCTGTCGGATATTCCAGATCGGGAAGTCCCATCCACCCAACCAGAATACGTCTTCCGTCCGGGCCCTGCATTGTCTGCGGCGCATAGAAGTCGAATCCACGATCCAACTCCTGAAATTCACCATGATTGAACTCTCTCGTCTGGAGATTGAGCGGCTCACCGATCAGATAACCGGATTGAAAAATATTCTGATAATGATCTCCCGCAGCGTCTAAGCCTTGTGGGGAAAAGACAAGTACACCTTTCCCGTCTATCTCCATATAATCCGGGCACTCCCACATGTAACCAAAGGAGGTTAACTGCGTGCGAATTTCACCAAGAAACTCCCAGTTGTTCAGATCAATGGAGCGATACAGCACTGTACATCCCGTCTCATCTGTTCTCTGCGCACCAATGACACCATAATACGTGTCTCCTTGTTGCCACACCTTGGGATCTCTAAAGTGTTCCGTGTATCCGGCTGGCACAGACGAGATCACGGGATCATTCAGTTTGGTTACTGAACCGCTTTCATCCATAACTGCCAAGCATTGATACGGATGTCTGACCCAATCCTCATCTCTGGTATTGCCCGTGTACAGCAAGTGCAGCTTGCCGTCTTTTTCAATTGCGCTACCGGAATAAGCTCCGTGTGAGTCATACCTGCCACCCGGTTCGATTCCAATCCCGACATTTTCCCAGTTCACCAGATTCTTCGAGCGGGTATGATACCAGTATTTCATGCCATGTTCTGTCCCAAGTGGAAACCACTGATAGAACAGATGATAATAGCCTTGATAATATGCAAAGCCGTTAGGATCATTAAGCAGACCTGTTATCGGCTGAATGTGATAACTTTGTCTCCAAGGACATACGGATATCTGTGCTTCAAGCTTCGCAATCTCTCCAGGCTCCGCTTGCTCAATTCGTCTGTAGCGTTGCTCTCTAGTCATTTTCATAGCTGTTCTCCATTCAAAATATAGGAACCGGTTCCATTGGGCGCAAAAAAATAATTCCATATGGCATTAGTGCCTGCCCGTGTTCGCATATCCGCATTGGATATTCATAATGGAACCGGTTCGATGGAATTATCATAAAGGATGTTTTTATAATTTGTCAACGCTTTCTCGAGGAATTAGTTCTACGTCCAGTGTTGTTCGTTCCTCCACCGACTCGCCTTTGACCAGTCGAATAATGTGATTCGCCGCTACTTTCCCTGCCTGCAAATAATGATATTTCACAGTCGTCAGCGTGGGGTGAATCATCTCCGTAATATCATATCCGCCAAATCCCGTAACAGACAAATCTTGCGGTATGCGGATTTTATTGGAGAACGCAATCTTCATCACACCCAGTGCGATATTATCCGTGGCCCCTACAATGATCGTTGGTGTGATTTCTTTCAGAATGGCTTCAGCGGTAACGATGGCTTCCGACATCTTAAAGCTTGTCTCATAATACTTCACTTCACATCCACCACACTCGGCGATTGCTCGCTGGAACCCTTGTTTACGATAGATTCCTACCGCCCGATCCTTCTCGCTAACCCCCATATACACGATCTTGCGGTGACCCTGTTCGACGACATATCTGCCCATCTCATAACCTGCCTGATCATCATTGTGAACCAGACTGTGCAATTGCTCATGCTGCTGCCCTACCAATAACACCGGAATCCGTATATCCTCAACGGCCTTCAGATGTGCTTCAGTCACTTCAGCAGCCAGTAAAATAATACCCGATACCTTCTGTCGTGCAAAATCATAGATGGCATCAATCTCGCGCTGCATGTCCTGACTTGTATTTGCGATAAGCATCTGGTACTGATTACTCCGCAGTTCTTCATCAATTCCAATCAATGTCTGTGATGTTGCAAACGAATCAAGACGTGGCACAACCGTACCGATAATGCTGGTCTTCTTAGCCTTCAGACTCTGTGCAAATGTGTTGGGAACATAATTGTATTGTTTGATAATACGCTCAATCTTCTGGCGTGTATCCTCACTAACCGATCCGCCATTCAGGAAGCGAGAGACCGTGCTTTTTGCCACACCTGCCATCTGAGCGATATCAGAAATCGTTTTATTCATAAAGACTCCTCTTATTTCTATTAGCTAGTTTACCTTTTATTATACTTCGAATCGCAAACCCATGGCGAATTTGATTCAACTCCATTTAATACACATCACGTTGTACAACTCCGAATAAACAACAAAAGCCCGATGGCAATGTGACGTACATACCGAAGTATGATCCGACATTCATCAGGCTGTTAAGCTTCCATTTACATGTTTGCACAGACCACTAACATAAGAACGCTCGCCCTGCTGACTCAGACCTCAATAATAATTGGCAAGATCATAGGTCTTCTCTTTGTTTGAGCGTAAATATAGTGACCAATCTCGTCTTTCAGCTTTCTTTTGATCACATTCCACTGATTCACCCCAGCCCCGGTCAACTCATCCATCCGGTTTAGAACAAGCTCATGGATCTCATGCATGAATTCTTCCGAATCCTTAACAAATACAAACCCTCTGGAGATAATTTCGGGTGACGTGACCATCTGTTTTTCCGTTTTGCTCAGTGTAGTCACGATCACCAGCATGCCATCGGAGGACAGTTGCCTGCGGTCGCGAAGTACAATATTGCCGACATCACCCATGATCAGACCGTCTACGAGACTATTTCCTGATGCAACTTTGGGACCCAGCGAAGCAATGCCGTCTTTGTACTGGACCATATCCCCATTATTCACGATGAACACATGATCACGCTCTATACCTACGGATTCAGCAAGCAGTCTGTGTTGATACAACATACGAAACTCACCGTGGATCGGAATCAGATAATCCGGTTTCATCAGAGTAAGCATCAATTTGAGTTCTTCCTGACTGCCATGTCCGGAGACATGCATCCCAGCTGCACCACTTGAACCATATATCACACGTGCTCCGAGAACATACAGGTTATCAATTACATGTGCAAGATTACGTTCATTGCCCGGAATGGCTCCGGCAGCAATAATGACCGTGTCCCCGGCGTTAATTCTTACGTGAGGATGTTTACCGGATGCCAAACGTGACAATGCTGCCATCGCTTCTCCCTGGCTACCGGTGCATAATACAACAACTTGTTCAGGTGGAAACTGATCCGAATCGATAGCTTCAATCAACAATCCGTCAGGAACTTGCAAATACCCCAATTCACTGGCCACCGATACCACATTCACCATACTTCTGCCCAACAGTGCCAGTTTGCGGCCCGTCTCGAATGCTGCATTCACAATCTGCTGTACCCTGCTGACATTCGACGCAAAGGTCGAGATGAATACTTTTTGTTTTGCACGGATAAAGGCATCCAGAATGTGATCTCCCACAACACGCTCGGAAGGTGTAAATCCGGGTCTTTCTGCATTGGTACTCTCGGAGAGCAAAATATGGACACCCTGTTTGCCAATCTCGGCCATACGGTGCAGATCAGGGAATGGTCCATGTACAGGCGACATATCAAACTTGAAATCTCCGGTATGCACAACATTGCCTACTGGGGTCTGAAAAAAGATACCAAGACAATCCGGTATACTATGACTGGTTGCAAAAAAGGAAACCTCGATCCCTCCCAGCGTAATGCTGGAATGAGCATCGATCGTATGCAAGTCGGCCTTGCGCAGCAACCCATGCTCTTTCAGTTTAAGTTCGATCAGCCCACGAGTGAGTCTGGATGCATACACCGGGATGTTCATTTGTTTTAACAAATACGGAATGCCACCAATGTGATCTTCATGTCCATGGGTAACCACAAGACCCCTTACTTTATCCAGGTTCTCCAGCAGATACGTTACATCCGGAATGATCAGATCAATTCCAGGCAAGGTCTCATCAGGAAACTTCGAACCACAGTCAATCACGATGATGTCCTGATGGTACTGGATAAAATACATATTCTTTCCTATTTCATTCACGCCGCCAAGTGCAGCGATATACAGTTTGTTGTGGGCTAGATTCAACTCTATTATTCCTCCTCTGCGTGGCAATCGTATACGATACGGATCTATATTCCTAGTATGGAAGCAATCGCCTCAGTTATGCATTTCAGCGTGATTATGCCAAAAAAACCACCACGGAATTTTCATTCCATAGTGGTTTATACGAAAAATAAATGCGGTTACACCAATGATTTATCACGCTGTAGTAATACGTCTTGTTCATAGGTTTTGATATCGGTGATCCACTTTTCACGAACTGGAACGCCTTGCTGAGCACAATAGTAGTCCCAGATCGCGCCAAACGGATAGGATTTGAACTCTTCCGTTAAGGCAAGACGCAACGTGTAATCCCCTTCCAATTCGGCTTGTTTCAAGGCATCCACTGGTTCGAGCATCGCTCGGAGAAGGGCTTTGATCGTGTTGCGAGTCCCCACAACCCATGCAGCTACACGGTTAATGCTTGCATCAAAGAAATCCAATCCAATATGTGTGGTCGCAAGCAGATCATGTCGAACCAGTTCACGAGCAATTTCCAGCAACTCATCGTCCATAATTACCACATGGTCACTATCCCAACGCATCGGGCGGCTTACGTGAAGCAGAATTCCACTTGTAAACAAAGACAAGGACGACAGTTTATTAGAAATAACCTCTGTTGGATGGAAATGACCCGCATCTAGGCAGATTAACGTATCATTTTGCAAACCGTAACCCATATAGAATTCATGAGAACCCACCACATATGCTTCCGAACCGAGACCAAACAACTTACTCTCTACCGCGTCCAGGTTGTGCTCCGGGTTAAGTGGTTCGCCGAATACTTCATCCAGCGATTCTTTGAGACGTTTGCGTGGTGTCAACCGATCAACCGGATTATCCTTGAATCCGTCCGGTACCCATACATTGGTTACACAAGTCTGACCAAGTTGTTCCCCGAAATAAGCACCAATCCGGCGGGACGCCTTACAGTGATCAATCCAGAACTTGCGAATCTCAGGGTCTGGATGACTGAGCGTGAACCCGTCACTTGATTTTTCATGGGAAAAACATGTTGGGTTGAAGTCCAGACCAAGTCCTTGTTCTTTGGCCCATTTCACCCAGTTCTCATAATGCTTTGGCTCAATCTGATCCAGTTCAACCTGCTCGTCTGTATCCGTGTAAATCGCGTGCAGATTGACCTTATGTTTGCCGGGAATCAGAGCAAAAGCTTGCTCCAGATCGTTACGAAGTTCTGCAGGTGTGGTCGCAGCCCCCGGATATTGACCTGTAACCGAAATACCACCTGTTAACTCTCCATCTTTATTCAGAAAACCTTTGACATCATCGCCTTGCCAGCAGTGTACGGATACTTTGATCTCCGCGAGTTTGTTCAGTACCTCGTCCGTATCAATTCCGTGCTGGGCATACAATGCCTTGGCTGCTTCATACGCTTGCTTGACTTGGTTATCCATCCGCAAGAACCCTCCTAATTTAACGTGTAAATGCTGCCGGTACACCGCCATCAATGGTCATCATGCAACCGGTTGTTTTTTCGGATTTCGAAGAAGCAAAGAATGCAATTCCTTCTGCAATATCTCTTGGATAGATATTCACGAGCAATGTCGTCCGTTTGCGATAATACTCTTCCAATTGATCCGGTTCAATCCCATATGCCGCTGCACGTTCGTTTCTCCAGGAACCGTTCCAGATCGCTGAACCCTGTAGAATGGCATCTGGAAGAATCGTGTTGACACGAATGCCATACTCTCCGCCTTCTGCTGCAATACAACGTGCCAGATGTGCTTCCAGCGCTTTCGCTGAGCTGTAAGCAGAAGCACTTTTACCTGCATACACCGAGTTCTTGGACCCGATAAATACCATGCTTCCCCCAATACCCTGCTGTTTCATCAGCTTGAACGCTTCACGAGCCACGAGGAAATACCCTGTGCCCAGTACATTCATGTTCAGGTTCCATTCTTTCAGGGATGTTTCGTCAAATGGGCTGGATGTGGCCAATCCTGCATTGTTCACAATAATATCCACTCCGCCATATTGCACCGCAACATCAGCATAAGCAGATTGAACGGCTTCCTCATCGGTTACGTCCATTTTCAGCGCATAAGCACGATTAGCACCGTATTGATCATTGATTTCCTGTGCTACTTTCTGTGCGCCCTCCAGGTTGAGATCAGCAAGCACCACATGTGCGCCTTCAGATACCAATCTGCGTGCTGTTTCACTTCCGATCCCGCCTGCTCCACCTGTGATAAACGCCACTTTACGGGAGAATTCGGTTTCTGCCGGAGCCAGAGACAATTTGTACAATTCCAGCGGCCAGTACTCCACATTGTAAGACTCGTTTGCACTGAGCGATACGAATTGACCCAAGCTAGTAGCTCCACGCATAACAGCAATGGCTCTGTGATACAACGCTCCGCTTACTTGGGAAAGCGCCCAGCTCTTGCCTGTGTTGATCATGCCCACACCAGGAATCAGGATAACGCGAGGTGCCGCTTCGAACATAACATCACCTTCGTTTTTGTTGCTCTCAAAATACTGTTGATATTGCTCTTTGTAGGCAGCCACACCTTCTACCAGCTTGGCTTTTAAACCTTCAATATCTTCCGCATCCGGTGTCCAATCGATGAACAGAGGTACCACTTTGGTATGTACCAGATGATCCGGGCAAGCTGCACCCACCTGAGACAATTCCGGGGAATCTGCTCCGCCCACAAAAGCAAGTACGTCCTCTTGATCGTCAAAGGACAAAATCATTTTTTTGCTATCCGATACCGCTCCACGAATCGTTGGCATCACGCGTGATACGATCTGACGACGAACATCAGCGGCGAGTGCCGGGTGTTTCACACCACCGAACAAACTTCCTTCGTCCACCCGTGCTTCAATGAATGCTTCCGCTTCATTGATAATCTTGATCGTTTGAGCGTAACATTCCTCGGATGTTTCTCCCCAAGTGACAAGTCCGTGTTTTTCCATCAGTACGAGTTCGGCATTGGGATTCGAGAATACGCTTTCAGCAATCATTTTAGATAACGTAAACCCAGGGCGTACGTAAGGCACCCATACAAAACGATCACCGTAGATCTCTCTGGCCAACTCCTTGCCGTTATGTGCACAGCACAAGCTGATAATCGCATCCGGGTGCGTATGATCAACATGTTTATATGGAAGGAACGCGTGCAGAAGAGTCTCGATAGAGGCGCGCGGGTGCTTGGCATCAATCATGCAATGTCCCAAATATTCAACCATCTCTTCATCCGACATGGATTCACGTTCAATTAATGGTCGAATGTCTTCGAGCCCAAGTCCGGTAAAATGTTTCGCTTCCATGGAACCCAGATCTGAGCCGCTTCCCTTCACATACATTACTTCTACATCACGACCCCGAAAATCCTTCACTGTCGTTTTGGTAGACGTATTACCACCGTAGATGTTGCATACACTGCGATCAGATCCAATCAGATTGGATCGGTAAACCAACTGCTCAAGTCCTGTTGTTTTCTCAGATGCCTGCGATGCATTCCATAAACTCTGTACCATTTGTTTCCCTCCGATAATGTTTGTTTTATTCCTAATCCGAGTTTAACATCTTTGTTTTATTTTGAAAACAAAATATTTTAAAACCAAACGGAAATATTCAAAAGTCATTATAGATAAAGCCATTTTATTAAAAAAACACCCTGACGTGAACGTCAGAGTGTTCCTGTGTCATCGGTGGATTAGAAAATCCCCGCTTTTTGGGAAGTGTTTTTAATACCATAGGTATCATTAACTACGGTGTTGCCAAAGCTCGTTAAGCTTCCGTTCGGACCTGTGGCCATGTCCAGATAGTTCAGACCGGAGCTGTTTCCGTACCAAGACCAGGCAAGCCAACCTACCCCTTTTTCCTGACCATATCTCATAATGGCATACTCGTCCACATCACCGTTTGTGTGATATCCCCCGAATTCACCAATGATCAGAGCCAATCCTTTGTTCAGCACATTCTCCATATTGGCTTTGACGGTTGCAGCATCTTTGCCAGCATACTCATACATGTGAATGGAGAACACAGTATTTTTCTGAGAATCGGCTGCAAATACACTTTGTCCATAATCCACGATGGATTGAGGGAACTGTCCCCATCCGGCTGCATCCACAATTAGCGTATTTTTAATTCCCGCATTTCGGAGTTTCGGAATGGCTTTTTTGTAACCATCAGCCCACGCACTTCCATTCCACGTTCCATACCATTCATTGGCGATGTTGACGCTTACCCGATCTTCTTTGCCAATCAAAGCTTCCTTAATACTAATCCAGTAGTTCACTGCCGCATCCAACGAATTATAATCATCTTTCCCTGTGGCGTCATGCACCTCGAGTACAGCTATCATTTTATTTTGGTTAACCACATTAATAATATTTTTAACAGCGTTCAGATCATCTTTGGTGTACAGGCTACCATTCGAAAGAACAATGCGTACCGTATTGGCACCTGTTTTGGCGATTGCAGGGATAGCGGTATTCAAATCATTTTTGAACCAGGAATGTCCGTGATTAACACCTCTCATGACAAAAGCCTTGCCTGTGGAATCATACAACTTGTTACCGCTTACATAAAAACCCGTAGCAGCAGATGCTTTGGGTGTTGCACTCCCTAATACCATGAACATGAGAGCAGCAATAATCGTGAAGATTGTACACTTTTTCAGATTAACCATTCGTTTGGAACCTCCTGTATTTGTTTTTTTTATTTCAATTAACCCTGCTCTAGGCAAGAAGTTAACTAAAATCGTTGGTCATAGAAGTTTTTTTATTATTAAATAAATAACAATTAACTTTATTTAAGTTATGTTATTTAGTTTAAATAAACTTTATCGTTAAGGTTATGAAGTTATAATAAATTGAAAACGCTTACCAGTCAAGATCTTTTTACCATGATTAGGAAACATTTGTTTTTACATAACACAGCAAAAAAAGGTTCTCTCCCCTCACAATCGTTCGGAGAAAGAACCCTCTGTATTCTTAACGAAAGTTAACTCTTGTTTAAATCTTGTTAATCTGTTATTTTGTTTAACTCCTGATTTAGACTAAGTGTCTTCTCTAACTCCCGCCAATATCAAACCAACCCGATACTGTGGTCTCACCCGAATTTCATTAAACTTTCCAATCTCCACGCCCTCAAACCGCTCCACATAAGCCTGATTCACATAACTCTCAGTCGTCCCTTTTCGAATTGGGGTTATAGACAGACGAAGCGCGTGATCAGCCAACAAATGACGGGATTGCTTCAAACCAAGCATCCAGCTGCATCCATAGTGAATATGATCCGTTAACATCTGATGATGAATATGTGCTGTTGCAACGTCTCCTTCATAATCAATCTCAATCCACACGTCATCTACTTGTTCCGGCCACGCTGTGTCCAATCTCAGTGTTGCTGCATACTCTTTCGGATAATCAACCTCTACAGCAGGCTCGTAAGGCGAAACTTGGAATGTATACGTACCGAATATTCCCTGCTTCGACTGGGATGACACAGCATATTTCGAAGCTGAAACATGCTCTGGAGCCGGATAAAAGGATACCTCCATCTCTGGTTGCTCCACAGATGTACATAGGAGCATCTCATTCTGTACATACAGATGACTGCTGCTAATTACAAGCCTTTCTTCTCCGCCCACACGGAAACGGTAGGCATGTAATGCCTCTTCACGGGTCAATGTAATGATTCGTATGATTATACCGTCCGATGTTGTGATTCGCAGATGATGGTCCTTGCCGGCAATCGGATGTATCACAACTTCATTCCCCTGCTCCGATACTGTACCTTCAGGCATATCCACATTTGTAACAGATGATGTATCAATAACATACTCAGGCGCCATGCCATCATGGACATAAAAGACAGCCGTAAGCTCCTGATTTACCATAAATCGGGTCAGTGGCTGAACGGTAGCACTAATGATCTTCATTCCATTCAGATTCATATGGAAAGGCAGAATGGCCGCCGTGCCGGATTTCAGCCGCATCGTTCCTTCTCTGGGATAAGAAGCAGTCCCTTTGCTGGTATGCAGCTCCAATTGGATATCACGATCAGGCATCGCCACATGATCCTGATAATTATTCATGAACAGAAATCCAGAACCATCTTGTTGCCGAACAGACCAACGCAGATCCAACGTGTTCTCCGGGGTTATAGATTGTTGACCATCCGGTACAACACAGCCCATTGGTGCAAGTAACTCACCGTATCCTTCCAGGAACATGGACAAGGTACGAATGCGGTCATACGATTCACCAACACGCCCAAATTCCCCGAGTGGCGATTGGTAATCATACGTCATTTTCGGCAATGCCTGCTCGTTCATATATGAATTTTTGCCTATCGGATTGGTCCCCCCGTGATACATATAATACCCAACCAGATTGCTGCCGTTCGCAAGTTTCACAATGGTCATCGCCTCGACACTGTCCGCATCAACAACCGGACGAGCGTGATAACTGACCTGCATGCCTCCAGCAAGCTCGCAATACGCAGCAGGGTACTCCAGACTGTCATAATCCACTTCTTCCACAGGATTCATATGCAGATCCCGGAATAAATACTCCCGGCTTGGAGGCTGATTGGGAATCCATGGTGTGTACGCATACCCCGCTAGCATAGGCAATGTTCCTTCTTCAGGCACCGCAGCATTGCCCCAGGCCGTGGCAGTATAGAACATCGGCTTCATACCGACTTCTTCGGCAATATGGCGAAGCATCTTCAGATGTTCTCGTCCATCCCGGCCGGAGGTAATGTATTTTTCGCGGGTATACCCCCAGGCATCCATGGGTGCGCCAGCGTGCATATACTCATTTTCCAACTGTACCCCGATAACAGGGCCACCCTCCTGATAAAAGCAGCCGTTGAGCTGACGAGCAATCTCCCGGTATAATCGCTTGGCGTAATACAGATATCCTTCATCGTTCGACCTGACTTCGAATGGATAACTGAATAACCAATCCGGCATTCCACCATTACGCACTTCCCCATGACAGAATGGACCAATTCGTACGATCAGAGGCAGCTCATGTTTGCCACACAGATCCACAAAGTGCCGCAAATTCAGATTTCCTGACCAATTAAATTCGCCTTCCTGCTCCTCGTGAAAATTCCAGAAAACATAGGAAGCGACAATGCTCACCCCGCCTGCCTTCATCTTCAGTAATTCTTCTTCCCACTGCAAGTAAGCGAATCTGGAGAAATGAAACTCACCTACCACCGGAATATGGGGTTTAGCATTACGAGTCATATAATAGTTTGTAAAATCATACGATTCCCCTCGTGGGCTTTTGCCGCCACTGCCAGTCATGCGACCCGCACGAATCTCTTTATCTTCCGCATCCAATATGAAACGAATCTGGCTACCTGCTATAGTATCATTCATGGATTATATAACTCCTTCGATATAAATGGGATGTGTTGAAACGATTATCAATTATCGATGGATGATTGCCCCTTGATGATTCGGGTTTTTCTCCAATATCCGCTCCAACTCAAGTTTGGCTTCACTTGTCCGCCCCAGCCCCAGAAGACCCAATGCCCGCATATACCTGCAATGTTCTTCATTTCGCTGATTGAAATCGTCGTCAAACACTAGAAAATCGGGCAGAGATACCGCAAAATAATCCATTCGGATGTGATCATGCATATGTCTTTCCGCATAGTCTATGAGTTTGTTAAAGCGTCGGTTTGCTTCCTTCACATTGCCAAGTTTCTGCCAGGCCAGACCCTGATAATAGATGGATTCCGGCGGTTGATCATTATAAAACATCGCGCTTGCCGGTTCATTCAAACCGATGGATGCTTTGTGGAAACTTTCCTCTGCCGACTGATTACTCTTCAGTTGCTGGTAGGCACAGCCAAGATAAAAGTAAACTGGGTTGTCTCCGGCTCCCTCCAATTTACCTTCACCTAAGTTCTCCGGGTAAACCAAAGCCTTCTTCAACAATTCCATTGCTAGTTCAGGTTGTTGTTTCTCCAGTTTTCGCTTCGCCAGTTCCGTCAGTGCCGTAACATATTGTCCTGTTACCTTGCCTTCTCCACCCTCCCATGGATGAAACCGCCGGGTCTGAAGGGCATTCCATGCTTCTTGATGACTACCTTGCATATTCAATAACGTCACCCACTCGATATAAAGATCATCACGGAGGTGAACCAACTCCATATGTTGTTCCAGCAATTTGACTCGATTCTCGCAGGAATACCCTATCTTCTTGTGCAATTGATCCAACTCGTAGAAGATTCGGGCATCCTGTGAATCCAACCGGAAAGCTTCCTCTAATGATGCCAGTGCAAGATCGGGGCGATTCAGCTTGTTATAATAAGCCAGTCCCAGATTCCGATGTACAGTCGAATATGCAGCATCCACCTCGCGTGAAGTTTCCCAATGGGTAATTGCTTCCTCGTAGCGTTTATGATCATATAACCAATTTCCCAGGTAATAGTGAGCACGCGCATCATTCGAATCCACTGCCAATGCATCCTGAAGCACCATGAATTCAAATGACGTATTAGGAAAACAATAATCCGTTGGAGCAGCTTTTCCCTGCTTTTTACATTCTCGGGCCTGCTCCACATCCCCCAGCTGATGATACAAGTAAGCCTGAACATAACCAACCATAGGATACGGCTGTGCAATTTCGGATTCAACATAAGAGAGTACCGTCAGTGCTTCTTCCCACAATCCACAATCCGCGTAGTCTGCGGCTAGATTCAGATAATTATAAACGTCTCCTCGCATCAGACGATGGAAATGCTCACGTGTTTGCCCCGCTTGTTCTCTCTCTGAAGGTGCAGTTGCTCCGCTGTAGATCAGGACTAATTCATGTGCAGCTCCAAATTCAACCGGGTCCAGTTCCAATGTCTCACGCGCATATTGAATGGCCTGTTTATTTTGACCCAATCTACGTAACAGAGCCACCTTCAGATGGCGAGCCTTATAATTTCTGGTGTTACGAATCAGCGAACGTTCGATATGATCCAAAGCTTCGATGTACCGATGTTGCCCCGTATCGATCTGAGCAAGCATGTAATAACCTGTATCCTGATACTGTGCAGACCATACGGCTTTATACAGGGCTGCGTAGGCTTCTTCCTGTTTCCCCTGTAATTTCAAACTTAGACCGAGTTGGTAAAAAGCTTCACTATCATATGGATTCGTATTTTTCCATGTCAGCGATTGTACTGCCTGTCTGAAATGCTTCTCTGCATCTTGAAACAGCCCTCTACGCAGCAGCAATGTGCCATACGCTATGTTTAGACGAATATCCGTTGCATCACGCTTCAAACCTTCCAGATAATAAGGTTCCGGTTCATACGTGGCATGCCGATATTGTTCCAGATGAAGACCCGCCAGATATAGTTGTTCATTCGTACGAATCTCGGATGGTAGCGGGAGTGGTGTGGCCGGATCTGGAACTTCCTGGATCTCAGTACGTTCAGGCTGATAGGCCACAAGTTCTTTTCCTTCCACAGTTCGAACACTTAACTTCACCTGATGCCATTCATCTTGTCCGCTCCACGGGAATGAAGATTTATATAGTTCCGTAGGTGAGATATTACATCTCTCGTGGAGATATACCATGGTTGGTCCTATCACTTCAACGGTCACTTGTTCAAAAACCGACGTCGCATATACCATCACGGTTACCATTCCGGTCGTTTCGTCCATTTCCAGATTAACCGCTGCATCAATCGTTGCATTTTTGACCATACCAATTCCTTTATACGGCATAAAATACTGCGAGAATGATTTCGCTTCATAGGGCTGTAACCACGTAAAATCAGGTTGATTATCGGTATAGATCCCGGTCATTAATTCAATATAAGGTCCATCCTCGTCCGTTAACTGACGATCCCAAGCTTGCCCGAATTCCCCGTTCCCCCAGGTCCATTGTTTCTTACCCGGAGAAATATGATGATTGGCTACATGCAACAAACCCGCCTGAACCCCGTGGTCATAACCCCCTACAAAATTATAATCCGACTTATACGCCATATAGGATGTTGGAACCGGTATGTTTTTGTATCGCGAGATATCCACACCTTCAGAATAGTCCATCTTGTAATAGGTACCGGTTGCGATGGGAAAGCGGGATACGTCCCGTTTTCCGTGGTCCAGCACAGCCGTTACATCAGGTGGAAACACAGATTGCGTATGATCGTTGACAGCTACAGCCGGATTGGCCCACCATAGAAAAGTTTGAGGTGCGCTGGTGCGATTGTATACCTCGGCATGGATTTCAAGATAGGCTTTGCCGGGATGCAATGTGAAGCCAGCGGTCATTTTGGTACCATACATGCGGTCAATCTCACCCACCCACACGGTAGCGCTTCCATCTTGATTACTGCCAAATGTATAATCGACTGGGCCAAACGTGTTGGGCCGGTGATGCTGTGGCCAGTTGAATTCAATTCCTCCGGAAATCCATGGCCCTGCCAGACCCACGAGCGCAGGTTTAATCACCCGGTTATAATATACAAAATCGTAGTTGTTGGTCCGATCCAGCGCACGATAGATCCGTCCACCCAGTTCGGGCATCATCTCGATACGTACATATTCATTTTCGAGAATAACTAATCGATACGACTTCATTTTGGCCTCATCTTCAATGCTGTCGATCACGGGATGCGGGTACACCTTACCCGAACTCCCCTGGTAGATTCTCTTTTCAAGAAACATCGGATTTTTGTCCGGTTTACCTGTACCATAGGTTGGAATATCTCTGGTTTCTTCCCATATGCGAACATTTGATTTCGCTGTCACGTGATTCAATTCCCTCACTCCTCGGCCTCGTATATATTGTGATCATACGCTCCGACATGCAGGAAGAACATTGACATTAAGCTGTTCTTGATGGACGATCTTCGGATTCCCCCATAACCAAAGAGAGCACCTATCCACTGAATAATGCAGTGAAAGGTACTCTCTGATCGATCTTGATTAACTTATCTGCGACGTGCAAAATCCACAAATCTGAACTTGTCCGGTCTGTGCCTCGACTCCGTATACTGAAATTGACTGGCATCCTCCAGGTACACCTGGCTCCTCACCACAACTACATTGTGGAAACCTTCAAGGTCAAGTAGTTCCCTGTCCTCTGCGGTGGGTTCTTCCACCAAAATCTCTTTTTTGGCAAACGAAATCGAAAGCCCCAGCTCTTGCTCAATGTACTGATAGATGGAATCATTACAGATCTCTTTGCTGAGCCCAGGAACAAGCCGCTGGCTAATATAATCTTTGTCCAGTATGACATGCTCTCCATCCACTTTGCGCACACGTCTGATCTCCCAGACCTGTTCATTCAGGCCAAAGTTAATTTTTTTGTGCAACGCCTGATCCACCTGTTGCTCCTCGAAAACCTTCACATACGTTTGAGCACGATGTCCCATTTTTTTGGCCAATTCCTTGAAGCTAACCAGACCTGAGATGGGAAAATCGATCTTGCGTATATCCAGTACAATCGAGCCCTTGCCTTGAATCTTCTGAATATAACCTTCTTCGTACAACATTTTCAATGCTTTGCGAATAGTCTCTCGAGACGTTTGATAACTTTCCGATAGATCCAGTTCCGATTGAAGCAGCGTCCCTGCCTCTATCTCTCCGGTCCGAATACGATCTGCAATATCTTCATATATCCGGATAAATTTATTATTCATTATTCATCACCATTGTTCATTACCCTTTTTTTATCATATTGGCAACTATTATAGCATTAAAAACCAATCAAGCGGTAATGTCGTTACTGCAGATGATTGCAGTATCACATGTAAGAATCAATTTAATCTAGATATGACGATCAAACGCTGACGCTTTCTCCACTTGATCTGTACGGTTCGCATCCATAACTTGAATCAGCTTATTTAAGCGGAAGATCAGCGCTGCAGCTTCGGATCTGCTTAAGTGCTGCATGGGACGGAAGCTGCCGTCTTCATATCCGGTAATCATGTACAAACCTGCAAGTTCCTGCACTTCTTCTTTGGCCCAATCAGATACATCAGTCTGGTCGGTAAACACTCTTGGGGAAGTCAGCGGTTCCGGTCTGATTTTACGAACAACATTTGCTATAATCTTGGATGCCTGTTCCCGTGTCACCAGCGCATGTGGAGCGAATTTGCCGTTCCCCATGCCTTGAACCATCTCATGATGAACGGCTGCCTTAATCTCAGGAGCAAACCAATCCTCATCGTTCACATCCTGAAATCCATGTTGTTCATTAACCGTTGTGTCCACACCCATCAGACGCACGATTAATGCAGTGAACTCCGCACGGGTGATCGGACGGCGTGGCTCGAAGCGAGTTTCACTTACACCTTGAATGATATTTTGTTCCGCCAGCCAGGTGATCTGATCTTTATTAAATGTTTGGCTGATATCAATAAATTTGATAATTTTTTTCACAGGTACATCAGGCTGCTCAGACGGTTCTGGTTGTGAACTCACCTCATCGGCTTCTTCCGATGTACCGTTTGGACTCGGGGTTGCACCGCCACCGCTCCAGGAGGATGGTGGATACGGAAAAGTCATGGCTGCTGCCCGTTTTCTTTCACTTTTTTCACCTGCTGAATTCTCCGTCCATACTTCCACCTCATAATGTTGCTCGGCATTCAGTCCTGTCCATACATGACTGCGCTGCGTGCCACGGTAGATCTCACGATCTTTATGGGTGATCACAATCACCTCATTTATTGAATCCAGTTCCCAAGTTAGCTTAATCGCACTTGTGCCTTGCGCTACGGCTGCAACTGTCAGATCCTCGGAAGGCAACGTCTCGAATTCCGGAACCTGGAGCGCCTCACCCTCACCTGCCTCATTAAATGGAACGATTGCAAAGTCAGTATAACGCTCGGCACTGTTTAATTCAGACACATGTATGGATGTCTCCGTTGTTGTTCCCACAAGCTCTTCGTTTCGATAAACTCGATAACCCCCAGCACCAGGAATCAGTTCCCATACAATGTCTGCACCATACATGGAACGCCCCTCTACTACAGGAGATGAAGCAGCACTACCAGGCAAAGTCATTGCATGAAGGTAATAACCACCATCACTACTGCCGGAGGCATTCATGGCCTTCACTGTATAGATATAGTTCACGCCCGGTTCGAGTTCCTTGTCGTCATAGAACAGTTCGTCTGCAAGAACACGAGCAATCTCTACACCGTTACGCTCAATGATAAACTGCTCGGCACCTTCGACCCGGCTCTGTTCCAATAGAAGACGAATGTGATCCTTCGCTGAATTAAACTCTACTTTGACAGGAGCTACTGGTTTGGTCAGAACGGAATACGCCAGCTTCTCCGATGCATCTCCCTGATCATTCTCTGTGTAGATTTCAATCGAGTACTGTTTGCCTGCATCCAGTTGATCAACAATAAACTCTTTTGTTTTGCCTCGGTATACTTCTGTACCATCCAGTAATATAACGAAAGTTTCGTTCCCATAAGGGAAGTCCCATTCCAGTTTGGCGTGATCTGTCTCGGGGTATATCTTCATTTCCAGTGAATCCACATGAGGCAAGGTGTAAAAAGGAGTCACGATCATTGGACTTCCTGAACCAGCCGTATTATAAGGAATAATCTGTATCTGATCATATCGGGTTGCACTCTCCAGATGAGTTAATCTCACCTCTGTGATATCCCCTTCTTCAATCGTGGTGAACATCTGATCTCCGATACGTATGGTATATCCCTCCGCACCTTGTACCTTTGGCCAAGAGATCAATCCCTCTTTTTCCCCAATCTTGCTTGCATGTAAAGGTTCATGAATGATAGCAGGCAACGTTCGCAAGTGAACTTCGAAACCGGAATCACTCTCTCCCGTTGCATTGGATGTTTTGATGGTATACGTGTAATGCTCGCCTGGTGTCAGTCCATCATCTTCAAATGAAGCTTGATCTGCTGGAACCTTAGCGACTTCAACACCATCCCGCATAATGATGAATTGCTCTGCTCCCCGTGTTGAGCTTCCAGTCAGGTCCAATACCGCAGTCTTATCTGTGATGTGTGTTATGCCTGCCGTCTGAGGTGATATGGGTTTCGTTAAAACTTGAATCTGAATAGACTCTGACCGATGCCCATCTTCATTAATCGCAACAAGTTCGAATTCATACGCCGTGCCATCCAGCATACTATTGAGATGTACAGACGGTTCAGACACGCTCTGTACATCTCCCGTTACCCGATTTCGAATCTCATATGCAGCCGCTCCCTGAACAACATCCCAAGCCAGATCCACCACATGTGTTCCGGCTTTCACTGTGATACTTTCTGCAATCAATGGCAACGTTTGAGTCATTACACTGAAAGTAAGCGGCCCACTCGTTCCACTCGCATTGACTGCCCGAATTACATAAGTGTATTTCGTTCCTGGCGACAGATCCTTGTCTACAAATTGAGTTTCACTTAAATCCATCTGAGCGATCTCTCTTCCATCCCGTTCAATGACATAATGATCTGCCCCTTGGACACCAGTGTTACTGAAATCCAGACCCAGGCTGTTTTTTGCCACATCATATACTGCAACCTTAACGGGTTTCTCAGGCAAAGTCAGCAGAGATACATCCGTCCCTTCAGAACGAGTTCCCTGTCTGTTGAACGCCCATAGTTGATAGTGATGCCACGTCCCATCCTGGAGCCCTGTAATCGTTGCTTCATTCTCCATTCCTCTATAGATCTCCTTGCCATTCTGCTCAATCACGTATTCAGCGGCACCTTCCACGACAGACCAGGAAACTTTTGCCTGATGTACTCCTGGATCAACAAGTACTTCGGCAGGCGACACAGGTTTGGACAATCGGATGAGCTGCGCTGTCTCACCTGCACCAGAAGTATTCGCAGCCTGAACTTCCAAAGCGTACTCTGTACCAGGTAACAATCCCTCAACCGTGTAGGCAAGTTCTGATGTTCTGCCCACTTCTGTTCCATTGATTTTCACAATATAGAGATTTGCCGTATCTACAGCTTGCCATGCAAGTCCCATACTTGTTTCACCCGTCCATGTGACATTCAGTCCTTCCGGCCTGCTAGGTAGCGTAAGAATTGTACTACTGGTGGATGCACCGTACCCGGAAGCATTGCCCGCCAATACTTCATAGGTATACTCACGACTGCTTGACAGGTGGTGAACTGCGAGTTGTGTATCTGATATCTCATGGCTCTGTCCATCGATGACCACCCGATATTTCGTTGCCCCAGCTACAGGCTCCCAGCTCAAGATTGCTCCCTGTTCAGTTACTTGAACAACGTGAAGTCCCGACGGGCTTTCTGGTAACGTTGTTCCTGATACCGAACTGCGTATCCCCTGTCCACTTCCGTTCACTGCTTGTACATCCAGTTGATAAGATGTTCCTGAACTCAGTCCCGCATAGACCCATTCTTGGGTTCCGGCAGAAACCGTTCCCGACATCTCTCCATTCAACCATAACTCATAACGATCGGCTCCTCGTACTGCTTCCCAATTCAGACGAAGGCTCGCTGTGGAAGCATCGGATACCTGTAAGCCGGACACTTGCCCAGGTAAAGTCTTGAGCAAAGGTAATCCTGCCAACGGTCCTGTTCCTGTCTCATTTCCGGCAATTAACGTATAGCTGTACTCCGTTCCGCTATCCAGACCCGAGTCCAGATACTCCGTCTGCTCTCCTTCATATATGGCTGCTCCATCACGTGAAAGACCATAATACGTTGCAGAAGTCACTGTCTGCCATTCTAATGAAATATCATGCTCCTGAATTTGAACGGCCATAAATTCTCCGGGCATTGCCGGCAGTGTGAGGAATCCGGTTCTACTGCTACTACCTGCTCCACTTTCATTCATTGCCGTTACCGAAATGTTATGAATGGTTCCTGGAAAGAGGTTGCTAACATAGGGAAGGCTGCCAGGATCAGATACCGTCTGATCAAATACGGTGGCACCGTCCGAAGTAGTCGCGATGATGCGGTAAGCATCTGCTCCTCGTACTGAATCAAAATGAATTTCAGCCAAATTGGGCTGTGAATCTACTTTTCTAACGTGCAACGTTCCGGGAGCTGCCGGGGTAGTTAATACTTGAACACTTACTGCATCACTTACTCCGGTATGGTTTCTCACTCTAACTTCATATTCATAGACCTGACCACCGCTTAGGGAGTTATCGATTATACTGTGGTTAGGATAATCCAGTGTCCATGACTGTCCTGTCGTTTTATTCGTTATCTCATACTGATATCCATCGGTATACCTTTCCCCAGTTGGCAAATCCACTGTAAGTTCAGCTGAAGTCTCAGCGATCTGTGTCGTTTTCACATGAGTCGGTTGCTGGGGCTTGCGTTGAATAAGGTAAGGTGATGATGTTGTCTCATATGTATTCCCTGCTCTGTCCATGGTTTTCGCATGGATGTACCATATACCTTCCGATTCGATGGATATTTTATGCTGGTCAGAGCGAGCTTCAAGCCAATGCTCCGGTGATTCTGCACTGTTCGTAACTTGATAGAATCGTTCCCGTTCCTGAATGCCTGAGTGGTCATCGGCATACTGAATGGTAGTGGATATATCTATATCCGTCCAAGCATGTCCGTTCGGTGCAAATGTAATCGTTGGAGCCATCTGATCCACATAGGCGATTCGACTGATTTCCTTGCTCACATTGCCAACGGTATCCCTTGCTCTAGCTCGAATGGTGGTACCGCCGTTTGTGCTTACTGTACCCGTATTGCCTGCAATATAAGGAGCATCGTTCATGCTGTATTCATAGGAAATTGCTTGTTCATCCACACTTCCAGCAATGGTGAATTGCACATGCTCTTTACTCCATCCAGAAGAACTTAAACGAATAACCGGCTCGGTTGGAGCTGTCGTGTCGATTCGAACTGTAGCCTGAGCGGACGTGCTTATATTCCCTACACGGTCAAGTGAACGTGCATATACGATCGTTTCTCCCTCATCGGTAACCGTCACTTCGCCCGTGTAATCGATCCAGGGACCTTCTTTGTTAAGTCGATATTGGCTCTTGGCAAGCCCACTGCCCGCATCATCACCACTGTTTATTGCAAAAGTTACATCCTGATTCGTCCAATTCTCTTCATTTAACGTAATCGTTGGTTGCTCAGGCCCAGTCTTGTCGATTCTGGCTGTTGCCGAAGTGGAAGCACTGACATTGGCGGCCCGATCAACACTTCGTGCGTAAATCTCGGTTATCCCTTCTTCACTTAGTGTAAGAGGAGCCTTATAGTCGATCCATTCTCCCTCACTTCCCAGCTTATATTGTGTCAGACCAATGCCACTTGCTTCGTCCGTACCCTCCGTTAATGTCACGGTTACCGCCGCTTTTGTCCAATCGGGCGGATTCAGCGAGATGACAGGTGGCGTTGGTGCCGTCCGATCTACTCTGGCTGTCACAGCTGTTTCCTGTCCCGTATTACCAAACGCATCAATACTGCGTGCCATAACAGTTGTGTTGCCTTCACTGTTTACGGTAAACGGAGCGCTATATTCACGCCATTCTCCTGCCGGACCGACTTTAACTTCAGTCTTCTGAGTTCCGCTTAAAGCATCCTTTCCTTCTTCAACCGTGACCAGAACATCTTCCTTGGTCCATGTGGATGGAGTGACTGTAACGGAAGGAGCAGTTGGACCCGTCGTGTCTTTAATCATCTCTCCAGCGGATATAAACGGGGTCTGTATCCCTTCACCATTCAGTGCCGCCACAAATACTTCATATTTTCCGTCCGCGAGTCCGGTCAGGGCAAACGCTGTACGTGTGGAAGTTGTTGTTCCCGTTGCGAGGACTTGCCCACCTGGACTGCGTATTTCCGTTTTGTAATGAGTGCCCGCAGGATTGCTATTATTATTCCAACTCGCTGTAACAGAGTTGCCTGATTGTGTCACAGCCGCAGCAGCGGGTGGATTCGCCAATGTATATTTGGTGGATGGACTGGAGTACCCCGTGAAGGAACCACTTGAATTTTTGGCACGTACAGCAAAAGAATAACTGGTATTCGGAGTGAGCCCTGTCACCTGCCGACTGTTTGACGCACCTGTATCCACGATCTGATTCGTGGTCATATTCTTCAGCTCATATGTAACAGAGGCGTCATTGGCCTTCTTATCCCAGTTGACCGTCAAGTTATTAGGGTTAACCAGTGTATAAGTCGGCGTTCCAGGCACAACAAAACTTCTAACCGTAAAGTTAACGGTTCCTGCTGAGGACACTCCACCTTTGTCATCCATGACCCATACTTGCAATGTGTGCGTACCATCTGGCAGGGTGTCAGGCAATGTGTAGTTAGTGTTGAAAGACTGATTTGAACCCGTCGCGGTCATCTGGGTCAAAATGTTCTCAGACCCACCATCAATGGACCATTTCACGGTCAATAGGTCTCCTACATCCGTATCTCGCGTTGTACCAGAGATCTGAAGTTGCTCGCCTTTGTAATACGTTTGCCCCGAAGAAGGAGCCGTTAGTGTAAATGAAGGCGGAACGTTCTGAGGGCCGATTCCCACGATCGTTGAAAATTTGCGTGAAGCCTGATTCGCTGTTGCTTTGGCATTCCACCAGAATTGCGCAGCTGTATCACTCGCCGTAACGGTCTGCCCTGTAGTGAATGACGAAGGTGAAGAACCCCCTGTTAGCTGCGCATTGTCCGGACCGCTGTACTGTCCCATGTATATGCGATCTGCATTCACAACATTGTACGTATTCGCATAAAAAGCCGTGACCTGAACGCCGCCGCTGTAATTGCGCCATCCATTCTCGATGACTTCAAACGGAGATGCATCATTGCCATTCACCATCGTATCCCAATAAAATGTTCCACCCAAATTCAGTGCCGATCCACTGCGGTTGATGGCTTCCAGTTCAACCTTCATGTATCCACCTTGTGAGGTAGCATTAACGATAGATACACGCAAAATATATTCGACATTGTCCTTTTGCCGGGACATTTCAATCACATTATTGTTAATTCGGTAATAATTAAGCGGCAATGTTTTGAAGTTCACGGGTGATCCATTATGGTCGATAATCGTAGATACATTCCCTGTATCACCACCGTAAAATACATTTGTGTTTGGTAGTAATACAATTCTGTATTTGCCATCACTGTTCATCTCTACTTTCACTTTGGATGATTGTACAGCCTTCATGCTGCCCGTATCGGATACAATCCCGATCGTTTCAACCGTTTCAGCCATTACCGTCGTTGCGCCCCATTCAAGCAAAAGGGCTTGAGGTGATAATAACGCAAATGCCAATACCACTTTGGTTAACTGTTCCGCTTGTTTCTTCACACGTTTTCCTGATTTCTTCAACGTCTACTCTCCTTTTTGGCACACAAAAAAAAGGAGGCACCCCAACAAAGGAACGATGTCCTAAGTTGGGGTGCCTCCCCTAACAAGTGTCATTTTTTCTTGATTATAACGATTAAGCGCATGAATGTAAACACTTGATCATGAACGCCTTACTTCTCATTTCTCATCTCTGATCTTTAATAACGCTTCGTCTAGTGCGCCAACGACCTTGTCACACCATACATCAAATTCCGGATCTTCGGTCTGTAATTCAGGATGCGCCAGAATGTGCTCAATCGTACGTCGAATGCCCTGATCAGCTCTTGTCGTTGCTACAAATTCCGGAACAAGCCGCTTCAGCTTGCTGTTATCAAAGACAACGGTATTGGCTTTGTCACCCAGCAATCCGCCGCGAAGATCCTGATCACTGCATGCGGCCAAGAACTCAGAGGGTACATGCACCGCATGAAGCTTAACGCCCAACACACCAGCTATAATCTCATGAATCTGATTCCAGGTGACGGATTCATCCGAGGTGATATGTACCGATTCACCAATGGCATGGATATTTCCCATAAGCCCAATAAACCCTTTGGCAAAATCAGTATTGTGCGTAATGGTCCACAGTGAGGTGCCATCTCCGTGGATGATAACGGGTTTTCCTTCACGGATACGCTTGAGAACCTGCCAGCTGCCTTGAGCACCATGAACACCGAGAGGTACCGATTTGTCGCCATACGTATGGCTCGGACGCACGATGGTAACAGGAAACCCATGCTCGCGGTATTGTTTCATCAGATAGTCTTCACAGGCAATCTTGTTGCGAGAATACTCCCAGTATGGATTCGATAAGGGCGTACCTTCCGTGATCCGGTAATCGGCCAGAGGAGTCTGATACGCTGATGCTGAACTTATAAATATAAACTGCTTGGTTTTATCCTTGAACAAACGGTAATCTCGCTCCAATTGAGACGGTACAAAAGCGATAAAGTCTGCCACAACATCAAATTCCAGATCAGCAATCAGTTCCGCTACACGTGCCTCGTCATTAATATCGGCTTGAAGTACGTTGACCTCACTAGGTAAGTCATCGTTATGATTGCCACGATTAATTAAATAAAGTTCACAGCCTTGCTGTGCAAGCATCTCCGTAATGGCCGTACTGATGGTGCCTGTCCCTCCAATAAATAGCGCTTTCATTTCGCCACCTCCTGATCGATTTTACCCACTTTCTCATGATATCACGCACCAAAAAAAGGAGCAAAGCTCGGTGACCCGAAACCTTGCTCCTTCTGCTTATACGACCTTAATCGTTGCATATATCATGTACATGCCGCAATGGATCTCATATTCTCCCTTGGGCAGATCTTTGTCGACCGTATAATAATTGGGTCCCTTTTGCATGTATAGATCCATGCCAAGCTTTTGTGATCCCACTGATTTCACATGTGTCACCGACCGGGTCAGAATAAAGTTGATTTTGGTCGGTACGCCAGCTTTCACCTCGATAACGTCTGGTCCAAAACCATCGTTGCTCACGTCCACATCAATGACTTCATATCCCTTCAAATCCTCCGGAGTCTCAGCTTGTGCAGTTACTGCACTTCCCGATCCCGGGGATACGTCTTTGCCCATAAAATAAACCAAAAATGATCCAAGCAGTACAACAACGGTCAGACCCAGCGTTAACCAAGGCCATGTTTTTCCAAACCAGCTTTTCATATAAACACTCCTCATTCGATGTCCCATCAATATTCTATTAACAGACGGATGTATTCTTTAAGCATACCTGATTCACATGGCATTGAAAATGACCCCTCTGGGCTATTGCGATTGAGCAAAAATATTTCAATCAAAAAAGCCTGATTTCTCAGGCTTATCTACGGGTATTCCCGTTCATGCTTCGCAATATCCCTTTTTGTATAACTCAGGAATAGATCGGTGTATTCCGACTTCGTCTCATGCGTAATTTATACAACTCTGGCAGGGCTACACCAGTGAGTACAATAATAACTCCGAACCATTGCAATCCGCTGACATGCTCATGGAGCACGATTGAGGATAACAATACTGCAATTGGAAGCTCCACTGCACCCAGGATTCCGGCCATGTCACCACCAATATGCGGAACGCCGATAGCGAACAGTACTGGTGGAATGAATGCCCCGAAGAATCCAAGCAGCAATCCAAATACAAGCAACTGGCTCCAGATCAATCCGTTAAAGAGGAATGTCGGTGGGAACAAAATGCACAGCAGGATCAATCCGCCTGTAACCATCCACGCACTGCGGAAGGCTGGATGTGCTGAAGGAACCGCTTTGCCGCTGAACAATACAAACAGGGAATAACTTACGGCTGCCATTAATCCAAGTGCAATACCCAGACCGTTGAACTCACCCAGTCCCTGTTCCAGGAAACCGGCTGCCAGCAAAGTTCCGCCAAACAGAATGATCAACGTCAGGAATGTGACTTTGTCTGGACGTTGACGTTTGCTTATCGCCTGAATCAATACACTAATCCAAGTGAACTGGAACAACAGGATAATGGCAAGTGAAGCCGGAATGTAACGCAAAGACTGATAATACACGAGACCTGTTATTACCGTTGGTGTTCCAGCAGCCATCAATATCAGACGTTGTTTCCACGTCAACCGCTTGAATACCTGTGCCACGGCTCCTGATGCTTTGCCATTTGCCTGTGACTTACGTTTTGTTCTAAATTTTGTGTATAGCGCGAGCATCCAGGATAGAAGAAAACCCGTGATCAGCTGTGCTCCCACAACCTCTCCAAGTTTATACCCTTCGCCGTACGCCAGAACCACAATCGTGGATAATATGCCATAGCTCATCGCTCCCGCGAGAACGGACAGATAATATTTCATTGTGAATAAACCTCCTGATGATAAGAAAAATACGCCTGCATGTTGGTTCATGCCAAGGTCACAGACACCATCTAAATGCAAAAAATCCTAACTACGAGCAAGGAATACATTGATTCCTTGGCATCGTAGTTAGGAAGTATAGGCTTCCCGTAGAGACCCTCGCCCTGTGTACACTTTCGGCCTGCGAGGTTATACGAAATGATATATGCAATTTGATGTAATTCGTGTGTGACGACTTTTCATATATTACATGGGAGGTGAGATGGTGTCAACCCTATTCCGTATAAAAAGTTGAACTAAATTATTACACCGAGTCGCTTCGATCGCTGTACTATACTTCGAGTATTCTGATTACGTAAAAACGTCATGTCCGATTGGAGCTTGAGGAGTCCCACTCCAATGTTTGTTGTAAACCTGCCTTCAATCCATCTAAATCTAACCCATCCACAGCAAAAGCCTCACGGATCAAAGGCGGCGCGACAAATTCATCATACTTGCCCAGATAAGGCGCTTCATCTTCAGCCAGTAACGCAGATGCGTCTTCAGCCGTTCGACACTCACTCATGATCTCGGCTAACAATGTTCGTTCGTCGACCTTGCCGGATACTACAAAATAATATGGCTCCATGGGCACAACCGAACGCAAGGCAAGTTTCTTGGACAGATTATGCTTCATCAGGCGCTCCAATGTACGGAATGATTTACTTCCAACCCAAGGAAGAACATACATCGAATCCCCCCCTGCCGGAATCACGACCTGCTTTAACAGTCCGCTTTCACGAGCTAGGCGGCGCGCCCGTTCAAGTCGATTGACGGCTTGTGGTGACAGATAGGGATAGATCACTGAGTCTGACAACACTTCACGCATTTTCTGTACTACCGACGTATGAATATCTCCTCCCGCTCCAAGCCATAACGTATCTACCTTACCTTTTGCAGACTTCACATACACAGCCTTGTGCTTGTGATCGACCTCTTCCACTTTCCACAGTTTGCCTGCGAGCGAGAAGCAATAGCCAGGTGGGGGCACGGTTGTAATCGAACCAATCTCTTCCGAGCCGTTTAGTACTTTATGTTCCTCATCGTCTTTAAACACGGCGTAGAAGCGATAATTATTCACAATTTTCTCACCTGTCAGACCGATGATCAATGTTCGATCCTCTGTCCATTGCAGATGATCCGTCTCAATGAGGTAATTCAGGAATACCTGATATTGATCAGGTCTAATCAACGCAAATGGAGCCAGCGAAAGGATGGCTTCCGCAAGATCTCTCGGCTCCGCCTCCCCCATACTTTTCAACATGCTCATCGTCTGATGATAGAGCACACCTATGGGCATTTTGCGGGCTTCAAGCGGCTCGACCCATTTGGTTTTTACATACAGTTCGATAACAGCAATCGCACGCATCAACGTCCACGGCATACGTGCTGGCAATTGCGCTTCCTCATCCTCTTCCTCCGGACATACAAAAAGCATCTCCGATGCCATGTCCTCTCGTCTCCCTGAACGTCCCAGACGCTGTACAAAGCTAGACGCACTATACGGTGCACCGAGCTGAACCACACGTTCCAGTTCGCCCAGATCGATGCCCAGTTCAAGCGTGACCGTTGCCGCAGCAACCGCAGGCCCCGATCCAGTGCGTAGGGCAGCTTCCGTCTCTTCCCTCAGCATAGCCGAGATACTTCCATGATGTACATGGAACACATCACGCTCTTGCCTGCGAGCCGCGACTCGCCGCATCTCAAGAATGGTGACTTCTGCATCCGTTCGGCTGTTGGTGAAGATCAGCGCTTTTTTACGATGTGTGCTCTCATAGATGAAGTCGTAGTACGCTTTGCGTGCGTTATGAAGCTGCTCCGCCTGCTCCTCGTCCTGTGCATCTGGAAAAGAGAAATGTTCCACCCGCAGTCGCAGCTTGCGACCGCCCGGGGAAGAGACCACATCCACTCCCTGCTGCGTTCCCGCAGCAAGCCAAGATGTAGCCGTATCATAGTCACTAAGTGTAGCGGACAAGCCCACTCTTCGCGGTGCACAGCCAGCCATACGCTCGATTCTGGCAAGTTCGCTGAGTACTTGAATGCCCCGATCCGCTCCCATGAAAGCATGCACCTCATCGATGATGACATATCGCAAGTCATGAAACAGCGCCGGGATTGCATTCGGTCGATTCATGAGCAGACCTTCCAGCGATTCTGGCGTTATCTGGAGCACACCGGACGGATTTTTCATCAGTTTTGTTTTCTCCGCCTGAGGTACGTCCCCGTGCCAATGCCAAACCGGAATATTTCCTTCGGATAACAGATCCTTAAGACGTTCGAATTGATCATTAATCAGGGCTTTCAGAGGTCCAATGTACAAAATGCCAACCGACTTGGAAGGCCGTTCATACAGCTCGGTCAATGCAGGAAAAAAAGCCGCCTCCGTCTTGCCGGAGGCCGTTCCCGCCGCAATCAGCATATGATGCGGGGTATGAAAACAGATATTGCAGGCCTCAATCTGGGCAGGACGAAGCGATTCCCATCTTTTTTTATATATAAATTCCTGAACAAACGGCGCCAGCCGATAGAATGGATTATCACTCATAATTCAAACTCCGCCAGAAAGTCGTCCAGATCATCTGTATTCGCGGAAGCATCTGCCCCTTTACCCGTTTCCTGAGGTTTGGCAACCCGCTCGCCAAGTAATTGAGTATAAGTCACTTCAGGATTCTGGTGTAACGTATGCAGAACATCCATAAAATCTCGTACCACTTCACGCGTGGTCAGCAATTCATCCGCACCCAGCCGGTTCACCGCCGTTTGCATAAAATCAACCAATTGTTCATCCGTCAGACTTGCGCTGTATCCAAAATGCAGGGCATGAATCTGCCGCAGCTTCTGAAGTAAAATCAGAATCTCTTCATGCGATAACATCGCCAGCTTCAGGATCGGACCTGTGTAATTCGCATACGCTTTGGCTGCATAACGACCATCAATAAGCCTGGAGCGAAGCGCCTCATAGCTGTATAATCCGCGCCGTTCATTCTCCACAAATTGCGGCGTACCACCTACAAATATGCCCAGGTGCTCCGCCTTGCCCTGCATCGTATCATTGAACATGGTCAGCAATTTCTCATAGTTGCTTTGGCGGGAGACACTGTTTGTAATTTTGTACAGATTCACCGCTTCATCAATGAACAACAGCAATCCTTTGTAACCAATGCGCGCTGTGAATTCAGACCACAATTTGAAGTAGTCATACCAGTTATCATCGTCAATAATGACTCCAACAGCGAGTTCTTTTTTCGCTTCCGTTTTGGTTGCAAATTCTCCTCGAAGCCAGCGAAGCGCCGCCTGTTTGCGATCATCATCAGCCAGCTTGTACCCGTTCCAGTATGACGCCAGTACTTTGGCAAAATCAAAGCCGTGAACCAGATTCTGCATCTCACCCGTCACCGCATAGATCTGCTTCTCTACTTCCAGCGGCAGAGCGGGATCATCCGGGCGCAAGTTCTGACTCTGCATCGTGGATTGTTGCAGCCCTGCGATCCATTTTTGCAAAATCGGCTCCAACGCTCCCCCATCCGGGCGTGTGCGTGTAGACAAACGAGTCATCAGTTCGCGATATGTCGCAAGTCCCTGCCCTTTGGTTCCCACCAATCGACGCTCTGGTGACAGATCTGCATCCGCCACAACGAAATCACGATCCATCGCATAGTTACGAATCATCTGCAAAAGAAAGCTTTTACCGCTGCCGTAACGACCCGTAATGAGTTTAAACGCTGCGCCTCCCTCGGCGATATTGTCCATATCCCGCAAGATGGCTTCCACTTCCGGTTTCCGACCAACAGCAATCTGCTCCAGTCCTATGCGCGGGACAACACCAGCTGTCAATGAATTTACAAGCGCGGTGGTCAGCCGCTTTGGTATTTTAAGTTCTGTCACTGCGTATCACCTCTTCACATGTTCGAACACATCTATATAATCAGGTACAATCCGATCACCATCAATCAGAAGATCACCGATCGTTTCCATAGCCACATCATTAATTTCATCCAGCAGAAGCGTAGGCATCGTTCCATATTGCTCAGCCAGACGCATCAGTTCCCTATCTGGACTTGTGCCAAGTAGAACATGAATCGTTTGCACCTGCTGAGGGGATAATTCCTTGGCAAAGAGCAGCCATTCTTCATCCAGATCAGCCTCAGTAGACTCGTCCCACTGCAACCTAATAGATTCTACTTGCGCTCCTGTTGCAATCTCTTCTGCCGATGGCTCCGACTCCATGGAACCTTCAGTTGGAGTGATCTCGTCCCTTGCTTCCAGTACATCGAATGGATTACTTGTAACATTTGCGTTGTTATCCTCTTCATCCTTCACTTCAGAAGGGTGATCATCCTCAATTGTAAGCGCCAATCGCACGTACTCACTTTCCTGCTGTAAAGATGCCAATTTCTCTGTATCAATACGAATCATCGGTTGTTCCACAGACTCCGCCTGCTCGATCGCATATGCTTTGTCCAGGTAACGTTCAATCAGATTTGCAAGTAGGGGTTCAAGAGTCTGTCCTCGCAATCTGCCTCTGAATCCGAGCAGTTCACGAAGTTTATTTTCAGTACATCGATAGATCCGCGTAACCATCTGCACAAATTCAGCCTGTTCACCTATGGGCATATATCTGAACGATACCGATCTTCCATAGATCGAATCATCATAGACTGCTTTGCGAAACAGAATGCGCTCCATCGTGCGTTCATCGTTAGGATCACACTCAGGCAACAGTCCAACTTGTCGCGTACGTTCCAGGTACGAATCAACCAAGGCCATGACCCGCGGGATGTACTGCTCCATCACTTCTTTGCCGCCATCTCTGTAGAATTTACTGAGCGTAATATCGTAATCATAGTATCTTTGCAGCATATTCAGCGATATATCCGATACATTATCCTGTAAAATGCGTTGCAGCTCCCTATCCAGCATCTCTGCTGGCAGGTATCCGCCCGAAAGGCCCATGACCTCGGATAAGGACATCTCCATCTGATGGACCAGCACATAATCGACCATCCACTCTTGCATATATATATTTAATTGGGGCAGCCGTTCACGGTAGTTCACCCATAGCTGCTTCAATTGATCATAACCATCCTGAGGATTCTGCCAGCCAATGCCGTTAATTAACTCGTAGATATGAACAAATAGATAGGACAGATCGGTATCCGGGTATCTCCCCTGACGCACTTCCTTCCTCCAAAACATATACCACTTGCGCTGGGCTTCATTCATCACGCCATACGTTGGCCAGTAACTCATAAAGGGAACCCACGGGGATACATCCCCCTCCATCTCTGCCCACTGCTTTGCTTCCTCTACAAAACGTTTCTCTGAGGACAATATGCCTCCACGATGCTGAATCGTATCATGTGCAGACTGCACAATGGTTGAACGATCAGGAACCGGAACTGCTGCTGTTTCAGGTTCTTCACTCAGATCTATCTCCATAAATTCCAATTGTCTTGAGTTGTCTTTCATAGAACGTTATCTCACCCTCCTCCAAGACAGAATACGAACAAGTGTATCCATAGGGATCATTATATCACTTGTCCTGTGTCTGCGGTGACGAAATTTAGACATTCCTGGACACAAAAAAGAAGGCATTTCTGCCCTCTTTTCATCATGTCTATTTAACTTTTCTCTGTCCTCTCCGTTATGTGTAAATGTATTATTTCAACTTTATATAGTTTCCTTTTAATATATGAAATAAAGTCCGCCCTACGTATTAATCCATTGATCTAATAGTCGGAATGTCTCTGATGCACTGTGTACCATGTTGTCATGATCTTCTGGAGTGCTGATGGACTGCTGCAGCAAACCTGTAAACTCGCTCCATCTTGTTCTTGTCTCTGAGCCGTAAGCATTGAAATATTCCAATCCACGATCAGCCTCAATGGGCAGGAACTGCGACAAACGCTTGGTCATGATCTGTCCACCGTTCGTGGACCCCTCAATTACATACAGATATCCGAACAAACGGGCAGGTGTTGAAATATCCGGCAGTTCTTCACAGAGCGGAAGTTGAATGATCTCTTCTTCACTGGCACCCAGATTTCGTAAATCTTTTTCCAACAGTCCAGCCTTGCCTCTAATCTCAATATCCAGTCCCGTACTTTCCCAGAAAGGCTGTTGTACAGCCTGATCCTCCAGCGGTTTCAGGAATCCATAAAATTTCTCTAAATATGTTCTATATTCTTCTATAGTCACAGTTTGATTCATAATGGCTTTTGCATAAGGGTTCTGTTCTACTTGTCTGTGATAATGAGCTGTCTCGCTCTTCAGACGTTCCATAATAGTTGTTGCTGTCATCGTAGTTATCCCCTTTCACAATCTGTTCTGTTGTTGCAAATGAATGCTGATCCTCAACTGATTCTCATTGCGCCTTAAAATAGAACTACTTGCGCTGCAATCAGCTCCATTTAATACAAACAAGACTCTATGTAAGTATACTTATTCTTGTTTGAGAAAACTATATGAATCCGTCATTGTTTCACGTTAGATTATTTCCCGCATTGTTATGATAACTTAGTTAAAATTCATAGGATAAAAAAATAAAAAACGACCCCTGACGTCATGTTTGTCAGGAATCGTTTGATATAAAGATGATTTATTTATTTATTTGTTTGTTTATGGGATCGGACCCCGAACCCCAGTTTTTTAACTTGTGTAATAGACTGATTAGAGCCGGAAGTAAGATTGGAAGCATGACAAAACTTAGCAAAACCAATCCGATGATGACAGAAATAGCTACTTCAATCAGCGTAACAACACCGGAAGGAATTAGTGCGGCGAAGGTACCTCCCAATATTACTGCAGCCGAGATCACGACCCCTCCTATATTACGGGAAGCTTCCGTAATTTTATGAATTGGATCTCCTTCAATCTCACGATATTTCATCATGAGGAAGATACTGTAGTCCACACCAAGTGTAACAATCATGATCAGACTGAAGAAAGGAACGTTCCAGCTCAGATAGTCAACGCCAAGCGGGCCAACCATCAGCAATTCATTCAGACCAAGGGCCACATAATACGTCAGGAATAATGCACCTATAATGATTACAGTCTGCCAAAACGAACGAATAATGAACAAAAGTATCAATCCAATTCCAATCAGCATGATCATGGACGTCCGATTCAGATCACCTCCGGATAATTCTTTCATATCCAGGTTCTGTGACGGTATGCCGCCCAGTGCCACTTTCGCCTCACTCAAATCCGTGCCAACCAAAGCCGTTTCCAACTGCTTGTTAAGATTTTGAACAACATCCATCGCTTCTTTCGAATATGGATTATCGGTCAAAATGATGGAGATTTCCGCTGTCTTCCGATCCGAAGACATATACATGTCGAGCGAACTTAGAAACTCTTCTCCTTTTAATACCTCTTCTGGAATGTAGAAGCTTTTCGCAGCATCAGACTGGCCAATATGACCCAAATAATCTTCGGCATCACCAAGACCCTTCGACACATCTGAGAGTCCTTTTGTACTTTCGGTCAATCCGGATTTCAACTCACCCATTTTGTCCTGCAAATCGTTCAGACCGCTTAACAACTGACTCTGTCCTTCATTAATCTGACCCAGCCCATCTTTCACTTCCAATGTTTTACCCGCTATCTGCTTGGTTCCATTGGCTCCAGTCGCCAAACCTTTGGATAGCTCGCCAGCACCGTCTTCAAGCTGATCGACACCTACAGCAACCTGAGTCAGACCGCCACTAATTTGAGCCATTGACTCGTTGGCTTTCTTGAAAGAAACCATAGCCCCATTGTACTGCTGCATCAACGGGTCCAACTGTGTGTATAACGCGTTCAGTTCGGTTTGAGCCGCTTGAGAAATACTAATCACTTGTACAGCATCTTCTTCTGGTTGTAACTCAGGATGATTCGCAATTAGACGGGTCATGCTGCCTTCGATCTGAGCATAGGCATCAAGCGCTCCCTTAATGGCTGTCTTGATGCTTGTGAAAGTACCACTAAAGGAACCAAATCCCTGTTCAAGTTGCGTATACCCTTTTTGCAGATCACTGGCACCTTTAGACAGGACTCCAACCTTTTCTTTAAGGGTAGTAAGTCCGTTTTTCAACGTCTCTGCCCCTTCTTTCCCATTATTCAGCCCATCAGATACCTGATTCATGGCGTCTCCCAATGCATTTACTCCAACTTGCAACCGGCTTGTCCCGTCAATCAACAGCTGTACGTTACTTAAATCATTTGATGATTGAAGCTGTCCAGCTGCAGAGGACAAACCTTCCTTAATTTCGCCCACACCATCGTTTGCTTTACCAATACCCTGATTAAGCTCCTCTGCTTGATCGTTAATATACAACTCTTTAATTTGGACTCCAGTTGGTCGAGTGACACTGTAAACCTCAGAGACACCTTCCACCTTGGACATCTTATCCGTCAGATCATCCAGTGCCTTCAGCAATGTCTGATTGTCCATTGCCTGCTCGGATTGCACAACCAATGTTGTTGGCGCTGAGAATCCTGGTGCATAATGCTCCATAATAAGATTAATCCCCTGTTTGGAATTGTAGTCATTATTGACTTCAAACAGGTCATTATAACTTAGTCGATTACTGTAACTGAATAATAAAGGAACACTAATCACCGCAACCAGAATGATTGCCAGGAAAGGTCTTCGTACCGATTGGCGGGATAAAAATCCCCACAGTCGGCTGTCCGCATGGCCTTCGAATTTTTTCGATGGCCAGAACATTTTTTTGCCCATGACAACCATGAAGAACGGGTTCAACGTATTGAGGACGATAATGAGAACCGCTACTGCGATCGCCACCGCAGAGGTTGCCTGATATAACTGAAACTTGGCAAGCAGGAGTGAAAGAAACCCGATGAATACAGCGATGCCGCTATACAATACGGTTCTGCCTGCTGTTTTAAATGTCGTTTTGGTCGCAAGAATCACATCGCCATTTTGTCTACTTAGTTCCTCCTTGAATCTGGTATATAACAGGATATTATAATCCGTACCAATACCAAAGAGGATAACGACCATAAATATCTGAGTAAAGTTCGAGAATGGAAAGTTAAACCAATCTACAAGATATCCCACAATAGCTAATGAAACAACGTAAGATACACCTACCGTGAGCAGTGAAATAACAGGTATGATCGGCGATCTAAAAATAATAATCAGGATAACGAGGATGAAAATGATTGCGATAATTTCTGTTTTCTGCACACCGTCTTCAATAGATTTACCAAAATCATCATCGATCAGGTCAGCTCCCGTCAGATATGTATCCACATCAGGGATGGCTGAAGATTCTTTTAACAGACTAATCACTTCCGAAAGAGGAATATTTTCATCTTTAGTGACGGTGATTTGAGTCAGGATCGTGGTTCGGTCCTCGGATATAAGCCGATCGGCTTGCTCTTCACCATCCAGATGGCTTGTGATCGTCTCAATATTCAGTTGCTTTTTCTGATTTTTCAGGTTGGATAAAACGGATTCGATCTCCGTCTTTTGCTGGTTCGTTAATGCTTGTGTATCTTCTCCACTATTAAATACAGCAATGATGGAATAGGTATTCCCGCTATCCTTATCCATATCTTTCAACATAATCGCAGCAACCTGGCTTTGTGCCGTTTCAGGAATTGAAATCTGTCCTTTTTCTTTTACCAGTTGACCAAAATCAGGCATCGCCACTACAGAAACGAGAGTAATGAGTATCCAAAAAATCAGGGAAATCGTTCTGGGATTCCTTAGTTTATTCATGATTTATCTTCACACACCTTATGTCTAGTATAGGAATGAATATTCATTCCGTTTATGTTGTAAAAAAAGGCCAATAGAATCAATGGACTCTAATGGCATTCCACAGGCACTCCTCAAGCTGGTTCATTAGCTCCGGCGTCGCTTCCAGGAGACCTTTGTTAAAGTGTTCAAACAAATGAATGAAAGCACCGTAGACTATATTCATTAAAGCTTCTGTAGGCAGTATAAGAATGGCTCCTTGCTGCTGCCCCTTATGTATGCATTCATTCAGAAACCCCATAAATTCATTGACACTTTCCTTGCTTTCATCGTGAAAATGCAATGCATTACCCGTAGAATTAATAAACTTTAGGCGATCCGGGTCGGACTCTGCGAACTTGAACAATCCACGAAAAATATGATGAAACTGGTCTCGTACAGGTATCGGCTCATTCGGAAATCCCTGTTTTAAGGCATCAAGAAACTCCCTGATACTTTTCTGAAAAAGTTCATTCAACAATACTTCCTTGTTCGTAAAATAACGGTAAATAGTTCCTGCTCCCACCTGAGCCGAATCGGCAATCATCGGCATGGTTGTTGCATCGAATCCCCGCTCGGCAAAAAGCGTTAAAGCAGCTGCAAAAATATCATCTTTTTTGCTGCTTTTAGCCATGTGGCTATCCCTCCTTTATACAGGAATGAACGTTCATTCCGTTATGTTTGATTAGTATAACTCCTTTTGTCACTTCAAGCAAGACCTTTCTATCCTACTGTTTATTCTTCAAAATGATACAATAACTATAAAATCTATTATTTTGGAGGACTTATGTTCATGAATATAACCATTCAAGACATTATACAGTATCTCACAGCCCATGTAGAGTTACCGGAGAACACGGTAGATCGGCTGATTACTGGCTCGTCCGACCAAACGGTCACAGGTGTGTTTGTTACTTTTATGCCCACTCAACATGTCATTGAACATGCCGTACAACGTGGGGCCAATCTAATTATCGCTCATGAATCCCCCTTCTACAACCATCACAGTCATACCGATTGGTTAGCCAATGATCCAGTTTATGAAACTAAAAGAAAGTTGATCGACGAAGCAGGCATTTCCATCTATCGATGTCATGATATCATCCACCGCTTCCAACCGGACGGCATTACCGAAGGACTGATTCAGACCTTGGGATGGTCCTCTTATGTGGAACAACGACTAGCGGAAGCAGACATTCTTTCTTTTCCGGAAGGAAGCACCGTTGAAGCTATTGCTCACCATGTGAAAAGTTCCCTGGGCATCGATTATGTACGCGTTGCAGGCAATGCGGAAATAGTCTGTAGACGTGCAGCGGTATTGGTAGGTTTTCGTGGCAATGGCCCTGTGACGATTCCCTTGATTCAGAATGAGCAATTGGATCTCATCATCGCTGGAGAAGGATTCGAATGGGAAACACCGGAATATATCCGTGATGCTGTGCAACAAGGCAAGTCCAAGGCATTGATCATGGTGGGGCATGCAGAGAGCGAGGCTTCGGGAATGAAGCTATTGGCAAACAGGTTGGCAGAACGTTTTCCCGAATTGTCTGTTCGTTTTATAGGCGAGAAGCCTGTGTACACTGTGATCTAATAGGATCATTTGATTTGTATGGAGAGGATCAGGATCTTCTAGCTGATTGCTTCTATTCTCATTGCCTGTCCTACCCTGGAGCTTTGGATACTTTCTATGCTCCGGGGTACGCTGGGCAGACTCTCGTTTCATTTCCTGGATAGCTAACGAACCTGACACACTCTATTTAGCGAATATTAGCCGATTTTCAAAAGTAACGAATCGTAGACACCCTATGCCTCCATTCCCCCTGTTTTACCGCCAATTCTACCCAACATAGCCCATTTAACGTCGCTGAGATTTGTTAGATTTCTCAATTCAATCGAATCAGTACAATAAGGTGTCACTAGTTCGTTAGATTATGATGAAAAATGAGTACTAAGCACATATGCCACGCATCTTTTCATGCCCCATCTGGATTTTCCGAGTTCTTTATTGTACTCTAGATGCTGTGACTTCAAAGCTCAGGACATTTGTCCTTGGCGTTCAGAGTCAATTTATCATTTAATAATAGAAGTCAAAGTGATTGAATAAGGAGCGTACATATGAGAGGAATTATTTTTGCATTACTGGGCGGCGCGTGCATCACGCTCCAAGGTGTTGCCAATACTCGGATTAGCACCGACATGGGCACATGGCAGGCCGCTACGATTACACAACTGACAGGCTTCATCTTAGCGGCGCTGATCCTAATGTTTGTTAGAGACACCAACCTTCAAGGACTCAAACAAGTAAAACCTATGTACTTGGCTGGAGGTGCTTTTGGCGCCGTCATTATTTTCAGCGAAGTGACGGCCATTCAGCAAATTGGGGTTACGTTCACGATCTCGGCTCTGCTCATTGCTCAGCTGTTCCTGACTTTTCTGGTGGATAGTAACGGATGGTTCGGCGTGGTGAAACAAAAGATGAAACTGCCGCAATTTCTGGGCATTGCCTTAATGGTGACTGGTGTCATTATTATGAAACTATAGTTTTTGAAGAAGGATTGAAACATATCGTCGGGGGTGAATAACAGCGTGCAAGAGATCCATAACGAGCAACAATTAATACAATATCTGAAGCAATATCAACTCGAAACTGTATTTCACGAGCCCCTGCGTACACATATGACGTTATGCCATTTCGAGAAGTGTGAATTGATCTGTCGTGAAGGGGAAACTTCCGAATATTTGTACGTACTGGTCGAAGGTAAAATCAAGATTTTCACCACCTCCGCACAGGACAAAACGCTGGTGCTTTGTTTCAAAACACCCCTTGAAGTTGTCGGTGACATAGAGTATGTCCGTGAAAGCGATATTGTTAATACGGTTCAGGCTGTGTCACCTGTGGTGATGCTTCGCATTCATTATCAATGGCTCGCTGAGCTTGCCAGCGATTATGCACCTTTACTTAAATTTTTGCTTAAAATCATCTCACACAAATTCTACATTGACTCGAACTTTTCCAATTTCAACCTGATGTATCCCGTTGAGGTTCGTCTAGTCAGCTACCTGCTCTCCATCTCAACAGAAGAAGCGGGCAACGTCGTTCATGAAGAGCTGGACGCGTTCAATCTGACCGACATCGCGAATCTGATCGGCACCAGTTACCGACACCTGAACCGGGTCATCCAGAAGCTCTGTGCAGACGGGTTAATTGAACGACATCAGGGATTGATTATGATCAAGGATCGAGCGGGTCTAAGGGAAATAACAGGTCACAATATTTATGAATAAGGAGTTCGACAACCATGTTAATCACAGGTATTTCGCTTGCACTACTGGCAGGTGCACTTGTCAGTCTGCAAACGATTTTTAATAGCAAAGTCAATGAACGCACCGGTTCATGGTCCACAACAACGATGGTGCTTTTCACCGGATTCATTGCTTCGTTCCTCATCTCTCTGCTAGTGGAGGGCAAGAACACATTTAGCTTCCAGCATATGCAGCCCTGGTACTGGCTCAGTGGAGCCATCGGCGTTGGCGTGGTCTTCTGTCTCGTGCAAGGGATGAAGCTGCTTGGTCCCACATATGCCATCTCGATCGTGCTAACATCCCAGCTGAGCTTTGCACTATTGTTTGATTCCATGGGGTGGCTCGGTCTGGAGCAAATTCCTTTTTCGTGGAATCAGCTGCTTGGTGTACTTGTCATTGTTGGGGGAATTATATTGTTCAAGTTTGGTGGGGGTAAATCGGAAAAATCAGAGCAGTCCCCTGGAAAACTTCAGTCTGACTCATAAACGAACAAAAAAAAGAGTGTCCGTCCAATCCCGCAGATTGGTCAGACACTCTTTTTATGCAATCAAACCACCACGTATCGTTTCGTTCTCTTACACGAACTCTACGTTATGGTAGACCTGCTGAACATCTTCAAGGTCTTCAAGCGCATCGATCAGTTTCTCGAACTGAGCTTGTGCATCCTCTGGAAGTTCAATATGGTTTTGCGCAAGCATGGTCAGCTCGGCTACTGTGAACTCAGTAATACCAGCAGCTTTGAATGCTTCTTGTACAGCGTGCTTATATTTGTATTTCTCTCACTTTTTGTATGAAATTTTATACATTATCATACCAAATTATGAGTGATTTTACTATAACAGATTACATGTTTATCCTTCTTAAATGTAGTTATAAGCATTAGAGACAACATCAATGAGGCGTATCGGTAACTTTATCTTTAATAATCCGTTTTAGTTCTTCAATGGAATATGCCGGTTTACGTTTATGTAACATAGCATGGCAGTTCGGACATATAGGGCGTAAGTCTTCCACTGGATCAATTTCATATTTTTCACTAATCTCATGCAAAGGCTTCAAATGATGAACATGGATAAAGTTCTCACCGATAATTCCGTAAATGTTAACAAAGTTAAACCCACATACTTGACAGCCTAATCCATAATGTTCTATACACTTCTTCCTAGCTATTGGATTTCTTTCATATACATTTACTGATACTTTCTTTACAGAACCTTCAGTATATATTTCAAGTTCATTGACTTCTTCCGCAAGAATTTCTGGATGATTTTCAGTTTCATTATCAAAAGACCATATTATTTTAACTGGACTTTCATCAAAATAGTCTTTTGCTCTTCCATTTCCTAAAAACAAAAATTTAGGATCATTACTATCTTCTCTCGCGAATATATATGTTCGTCCCTCTGGATTGATTAGGGATTGTATAGAACTCTGTGTTAATGTACTTTTATTTCGCCCATACCAAATAAGATCATTTCCATCAAACCGATTTGGATGGTCATGTCCTGTTCGCCCTGCGGTTCCCACATTTGCAAAGATGAAAGAATCCTTCTCATATTGAGTATATCCAGTATTCCAATGGCCTTTTTGTTTAGCTTTTGGAACATTTAATTTCTGATATATATCATTCCGCGAATAATACTCTCCCACTCTAAATGTTTGTTCTTCTGACATTTGCATTTCATTTTTTGTAGCTAAAGTTTCTTCTATAACTTCAAACCCTAATCGCTTAAGAAAGTTGTTAGTTTCTGCTCCCCCATTAAACCTATCACGACTTAAAGCATGTCCATTAGCAAACCTATTTGCAACACTTATTACATATTTCGGTGGATACAGCCCACCATTATACCTTAAATGATATTTAGTTGATTCTCTCTCTTTTGGTACACCCTCTTTATGTATTACAGCTATAGCATCTAAGATATTTTGTTTAACTATGTTTTGTGGAATCATTTAATAATTAGCTCCTAATCACTTGAAATTCACCCTTAAATCTCAACAACATAAACAGTTGCAGCACTATACTAAATACACAAGATGAAATTGAGATTATACAACATTACATTCTTTATCGTACTATATTTAATCATTTTGTGTAATATAAAGATACAGTGCAATTAGCACTGCATCAATCTTTGTCAACTTTATGTAAATTGGTACTCTTCTATCCTTCTTCAAGATTTTTATAATCTGGTACAAAGAGCCTACCCTGATGCTCAGGCTTTCGTAGCAAGTCTACATGCTGCTTAATTGTATTCACGTTATTTCTATAAATGAAGAAGTGATTTTTTAGTAAACTGTTATTGAAAATCTCCTCAGCTATTTCTTCGCTTGATTTGTGAGGATATTTCTCCAAAAACATGTAAATAGCTAGATTTTCAGATTTTGTCCATTCAGGTGCTCCAGCCATATAAATATACCTCCACTTTTTTATGAAATCCTTTACCTATCGTATCATTTATGGTTAAAACTGTATATAATTATAGTTACTATTGTGAAAAGGAATGAGAACATGCCCAAGGTGTATATCATTAATACAAATAAATCAAACAACCCCCAAGCTGAAAGTGACATGATTAGTAACATGAAATGTGCCGCTTATTATAGCCCTTGGAAGCATTATATCGACACAATCGAAGCAAACGATATTGTTTATCTCTATAGTAGTGGTGTAGGGATAATTGCAAGAGGGATAGCTACAGGTATTGTTGAAATTGATGATTACAATGGGGAAGAGAATGAAGAACATTATATGCACCTAAATCGATTTGAGAAATTGAATACACCATTAACAGCTGATAAAATCACGAATATACTTACAGAGGCTACAATTGATAAAAAGGAATATAAGATTCAATGGAATCAGACTATGATTCTCATTGCTTATTCACTAGGATTAAAAGTTTGGCAAGTGATCACCAAAAAACACATTTAGGATGTACTGTTTTAACAGAATACAAGGAATGATCGTTAATGACCGAAAACAAGAATGCATCTAAGAAGAAAAGTCTATTGGATGTGGTCGGATCATTAGGACCTATACATGGTGATATACCAGAACAAACAAAGGGTAAAACATTCGATTAAATTAGAAAAGAAGCCATCACTAAGCACTTTCAGGAACAGTATGAAATGCTTAATTCATCCAATGAGAAAAATAATGAGACACAAAAAACACTAATAGCTCAGTGCTAATAGTGTTTTTCGCACAAAGTAAATTAAAAGACTATCTAACGAGATTGTTCTTCCACTTTCCATGAGTTAGAGTCGATTGGAGTACATGAATCCGAAAGTTTCACAAACTCTAAAACTGTTCAAAACTAGCAGAAGGATTCTTCTCTGAATATTTAGTAACGAATTGGACCATAGCTTTATATGCCATCAAGTCCAGAACGGAGTATGTTCGTTCTTCAATAGATGTATCTCTTTCCTATGAGTAAATAACTTCATACATATGATTCAAACTTGATTTACTCTGGATAAATGTAATAGCCCTGTCCCAATTCCCATTTTGCTGAGAAGCAGAATAGTCAACACTATGCTCACTTACTGGTTGTGTTTTATCCTTGGAGATTATAAAAGCATCGATTCCTAAGATGCTCAAGTTATTATCCTTACAGTAAGTAATTAGATCAATCGCATCCGAAAAACTATATAAATACAGACCACCACGTATTGTTGCTTTGTCTATAATGTTATTCTTTGAAAGACTCATTTTTTTCTCCTTTCTTGGTGAGTAAGAATTTTTATTGTACTATCCGGTTCCCAATCTGATCGTTTCTGTTACTTACTTGAATAATTAAACCTGATTCATCCTCAACAGTAACATAACTTCCATCTTCGTTAAAATATGCTGCTGCTTCTTTACCATTCGCCTTGTTTTCAGCCTCACTAGTTTAACTTTAGGTTCTCTCATCCATTTCAAACCTAGCACTGGATTTCTCTTTTCATCGATATACCCTTCCTCCACAATGAATTTTAAAAATGAAGGATATTTTTTTGTATTCCATTAATGTAGGTCTCTGATAGTCCTTTCAATTCCAAGTTCATAAGATATGCTTTGATGTGAGAGGTGTTGACTTCTTCTACTTTAACAACTGAAAATTCATTACATAAGTAATTCAGAAATACCCTATTGTTATTTCTATATCCTTTTATAGTGGGGATACTATAGTCCTTGATCTCCTAATCAAAAAGAAACTCTTTGTAAACATCTTCAAATAACATAAAAAAACTCACTCCTTATATGGATTTTCCCATACAAAAAGTGAGTTTTAATACTGCCCTTAGACATCTTAGATAGGAAAACATATATCATCATAAAAATCACCAAGCGCTAACAGGTATACCCTCGCTGAGCTATAAAAATGATGAATTCTTAATATTTGTCCTACCCTGACAAGGCTACAATGATACAATCATACCACCACGTATCGTCTCGTTCTCTTAAACGAACTCTACGTTATGGTAGACCTGCTGAACATCTTCAAGGTCTTCAAGCGCATCGATCAGTTTCTCGAACTGAGCTTGTGCATCCTCTGGAAGTTCAATATGGTTTTGCGCAAGCATCGTCAGCTCGGCTACTGTGAACTCAGTAATACCAGCAGCTTTGAATGCTTCTTGTACAGCGTGGAATTGATCCGGTTCTGCATATACAATTACAGCATCGTCTTCGTCCACGATATCACGTACATCCACATCTGCTTCGAGCAAAAGTTCCAGTACTTCCTCGGAGTTTTTGCCTTCTATACCAATAACCGCTGTTGGATCAAACATATAGGCAACAGAACCGCTGACACCCATGTTTCCGGCATTTTTGTTAAACGCAGAGCGTACTTCCGGCGCTGTACGATTCACATTGTTAGTGAGTGCATCAACGATGACCATCGCACCATTCGGTCCGAAGCCTTCATAACGCAACTCTTCATAGTTCTCATCCCCGCTGCCTTTTGCTTTTTCCATCGCACGATCAATGATGGCTTTGGGTACATTATACGTTTTGGCACGTTCCAGCACGACTTTCAGTGCACGGTTCGCTTCCGGGTCCGGTTCGCCCTTCTTGGCAGCTACATAGATCTCAACGCCGAATTTAGCGTAGACCCGGCTCGTGTTTGCATCTTTTGAAGCTTTCTTTTCCTTGATATTATTCCACTTACGACCCATATCGTTTCCGCTCACTTTCAACATTTAATCTGCTTTCTACTATGCCATTATATCTTGTTGAGCGTACTTCAACAAGTTAATACACACGAAATAATGGGAATAACTGCGGTGATTATCCATCTCCATTTGAAGATTAACCTCAGTTTATCCTCTTATAAATCTCTCAGCAGCAACTAACGTTACCTCTATTCACTCCATATATAGCAGACAAGAAGCACCCCATAAAGGAATGCTTCCGCCCTAAATCAGTCCTAATTTCAGTTATCTTACCCGGTCAATTAAGCGTGAAATTGTCGACCATCCAACACTTCAGGAACATAACCCGCACGAATGACAAAGTCTCCGAAATGTTCCCCTTCATTGCGCTCCTTGGCATACTGATTCACCATTGGAGTTAACGTGTCCAGAATCTCAGTTTCGCCAATGTTTTCTTTATACAGCTTATTCAAGCGATGTCCGGTGAAGCTGCCACCGAGATACATATTGTATTTCCCAGGTGCTTTACCGATAAATGAAATCTCTGCCAGCATAGGTCTTGCGCATCCGTTCGGGCAGCCGGTCATCCGAATGACAATTTCTTCGTCTCTCAGCCCGGCTTCGTCGAGTACAGGCTCCAGTTTGTCGATCAGGGACGGCAAGTAACGTTCGGACTCAGCCATCGCAAGGCCGCAGGTCGGAAACGCAACACAAGCCATTGAACTTCTGCGCAGCGCTGAGTAATGTGCACCATCAGTCAGGTTATATTGCTGAATGAGTGCTTCAATCTTTTTCTTTTTCTGGCCGCTAATATTACCGATGATTAGATTTTGGTTCGCAGTCAGACGGAAATCACCCGTATGCACTTTGGCAATTTCACGTAAACCCGTCATGAGAGGATATCCATCAACATCCTTTACACGACCATTCTGAATGAACAGCGTGTAGTGCCATCTGCCATTATTACCTTTTACCCAACCATATCGATCTCCGTTAGTCTCAAAATGATACGGGCGTGCCGCATCCAGTTTCCATCCCAGACGGCTGGTCAGCTCTTCGACAAACCACTCCACACCACGATCATCCAGCGTATATTTGAAACGAGCATGTTTACGAACTGCACGATCTCCATAATCACGCTGAATCATAACTGTTTTCTCTGCAACATCAATCATTTGCTCCGGCGTACAGAAACCAATGACTTTGGACACCTGAGGATAGGTTTTGGCGTCACCATGAGACATCCCCATGCCGCCTCCTACGGAAACGTTGAAGCCTTGCAACTTGCCGTTCTCCACAATAGCAATAAAGCCAAGATCCTGTGAATAGACGTCCACATCATTGGATGGTGGTACAGCAATACCGATTTTGAACTTCCGTGGCAAATACACTTTGCCATAGATTGGCTCAACTTCTTCGTCCGAGTCCTGGGAATCAACCACTTTCTCTCCGTCCAGCCACAGCTCATGATAAGCCCGGGTCCGAGGGTCCAGATGATTGCTCACCTGACATGCCCACTCATACACTTCAGCATGCACATCAGATTGATTCGGATTCGGGTTACACATCACGTTACGGTTTACGTCACCACATGCAGCCAGTGTGCTTAACAACGAATCGTTCACTTCGCGAATGGTGTTTTTAAGATCCCACTTCAGTACGCCATGCAGTTGGAAAGACTGACGTGTAGTCAGACGAATCGTCTCATTCGCATATTTATGCGCTACCCGATCCATCATCAACCACTGCTCCGGGGTTACAATCCCACCGGAAGCACGCACACGTAACATGAATTGGTATGCAGGCTCCAGCTTGGATTTGTGACGCTCATTACGCAGGTCACGGTCATCCTGCATATAACTACCGTGGTGTTTCATCAGACGGTTGTCGTCCTCTGGAATAGCCCCCGTGATACGATCAGCCAACGTTTCGGTCAGACTTCCGCGCAAGTAATCACTTTTGATCTTTATATCTTCCACATCGCTATTCGTGCGCTGTGGGTTAAGTAAGTTATTATAAACCATGCTGCTTTCTCCTCTCGTCTCTGCGGGATGGTGCAATCCGGCTGGGCCGGTGATTAATAGACGTCCCGCTGATAACGTTTCTCCTGCTGTAACCGTGTCAGATATTCCGATGCCTGCTCAGGCGATAAACCGCCTTCTTGTACAAGAATCGTGGTGAGCGCAGCATGCACATCATGTGCCATTTTTTTCTCGTCACCACAGATATATACGCTTGCACCTTCCTGAAGCCACTGGTACAGTTCTTTGCTGTGTTCCAGCATGCGATGTTGTACATACACTTTCTGTTCCGTATCACGTGAAAAGGCTACATCCATCTTCGTGAGCACACCATCTTTGAGCCAACGTTGCCATTCCGTCTGGTACAAGAAGTCCGTGGCGAAATGCTGATCTCCGTAGAACAGCCATGTCTTGCCCTCTGCTCCTGTTTCTTCACGCTCACCAAGGAAAGATCTGAACGGCGCCACACCTGTACCTGGGCCAACCATGATGATCGGTGTATCCGGGTTCTCAGGTAGCTTAAAATTCGGGTTATGCTGTATATATACAGGCAAGGTGTCGCCAGCTTCGATTCGTTCAGCCAGATGTACCGAGCATACACCGTAACGTTCTCTGCCACGTGCTTCATAACGTACCGAACGAACAGTAAGATGAACTTCATCCGGGAAAGACTTCGAACTACTCGCTATGGAGTATAGACGTGCCGGAATTTTGCGAAGAGCAGCTACAAATTCTCCGGCAGGAATCCCTTTCAGATTATAATCATGAACCAGATCCAGCAGATCACAGCTATTCATGACCGTGCGGAATTCGGAATCATCTGCGAGTAACGCTGTCAGGCCACTCCCAGGATTCAGTTTCGCAAGTTGTTCCACGACCGGTTTCGTCACAGCTGTAATTTCAAAATAACGCAGCAACGCTTCTTGCACAGATGCCTGATCGCCGTTTTTATTCACGGTCACACGTTCATCGGCATTCCATCCCATGGCTGCAATCAATTCATCTACAAGGCGCGGATGATTCTCAGGGAATACCCCAAGGCTGTCACCTGGCTCGTAATCCAGGCTGGAACCTTCCAAAGACAACTCAATGTGGCGTGTTTCACGGTCCGATCCTCTGCCATTCAGATTGAGATTCTCCAACACTTCAGCCTTGAATGGATTCGTGCGATCATATTCGGATTCCCCGCCGCTCACCGCAGCTGTAACAGCCTCCGTGGTTACCGTACTCGCAGTAGCAGATGTACTGCTTAAGGATGCCAGTACTTCATTCATCCACTCTGCAGCTGCTTCATCAAAATCAACATCACAGTCAACGCGTGGTACAAGGGCTGTACCACCCAACTCCTGCAATCGTTTATCGAAGTCCTTACCTGTCTGACAAAAGAACTCATAGGAGGTATCTCCGAGAGCCAACACCGAGTAACGAAGTCCTTCAAGCTTCGGAGCCCGTTTGCTGTTCAGGAATTCATGCAGCGGAATCGCATTATCCGGTGGTTCGCCTTCGCCATGCGTACTGACGATGATGAGGAGATTTTCAATTTTCTTGAGTCCGTTCGGTTTGAAATCTCCCATCGATGACAACGTTACCTGAAGACCTTGCTCTTCAAGTTTCTTGGCCAGCTTTTTCGATAGGCCACTGGAATTCCCGGTTTGTGAACCAAAAAGCACGGTAACTTCCCGGGATACTGGCGGAGCACTGACAGGTGCAATACCTGTAGCTGGTGCAGCCTGTACCAGGTTAGCTGGAGCCGCTATTGTCGCGCTTGCCTGAATTGCTGCAATATATCCGCTCAACCAAGTACGTTGTCCATCGGTCAATGTAGGAATAAGACGATTAAGCAGTTCAACTTGTTCTTGATTAAAAGGGCTGTTTGTCACTTGAAGTTCCACTGTTTGCCACCTCGCGCATTGCTTCGATTTTAATTCCGACTAAAATCATCACATTAATTTAATTTCTTCTCTCTAAAACCTAACACACCGGGTGTTGAGGGTCAATTTCAATGATTTTATAGCATTTATCAGTTTCGCTGATAAAGGACAAAAAACAACAAAAACCCTCCTTTTTAAATCAAGGACGGTTTTGTTATATTTTTAAATTTGGCAGCCAGCTCAAGTTGAAGTTGAAAGTGGAATATAGTCACTAAAATGATTTCCCAGCACTCTGCTTTTATCTCCGTATACTTTGTCCAAGTGATTCTCTCCCCATAGACATATGCGGTCAATGATGTCCTGCAGTGTCAAGCCGTACTCTGTCATCTCATACTCTACCTTGGGCGGAATCTGGGGATGAATGATCCGATGGATGATTTCATTCTTTTCCAGTTCACGCAGCTGCTGGGTTAAGACCTTCTGGGTAATGCCTGGAATAGCTCTGCGAAGTTCGCTTGTTCGTTTTTTACCTGATATCAGCTGATGCAGAATAAGAATCCTCCATTTTCCACCGACCAGTTCCAGCATCGCCTGCACACCACTCTCATATTTTTTCATTTCTTGTTCCACTTGTACTCCCCCATAATTCACATATATGTATATCCGTTATTAAAAGTAACCGAAGAACCCCAAGGTATCTACAGCACTCTCAGGTGCGTACTTCTCAATAAGATGTCATGAAACTTATAATAACATTGGTCAGAATGTTTAACCAAAATAAAAAAGAAAAAAGGATGGTTACTCCTACATGAAAGTTAAACTGGTCGTTACTCACCCAAGACAGGATTCCCTAACATTTGCCGTGATGAATCGTTTTATAGAAGGTATGCAGGAGAATTCCCATGAAATCGATATCCTCGATCTATATCATGACGGATTCGATCCCCTATATCGTGTAGAAGATGAGCGAGACTGGCAAAATCCCGATAAACAGCATGCTCCTGTGATTCGCAAAGAGCTGGATCGTGTGCTTGCGGCTGATGCCATTGTATTTGTTTTCCCGATCTGGTGGTACAACGTTCCCTCCATGCTCAAAGCTTATCTGGACAAGGTATGGAACATGGGGCTGCTGAACAAGGCAAACTCCAAAAAGGCACTGTGGATTGCACTAGCTGGGGGAACGGAGGCTTCATTCCATAAATACGACTATTACAACATGATTTCCAACTATCTAAATAATGGGATCGCAGGCTATGCGAGAATGCAGGAATCCCGAGTCGAATTCCTCTATGAAACCATTTCAGAATCCAAAGAACATATCGAAAGCTTGCTGGAGCAAGCATATCAAATCGGCAAACATTACAATTAACAATTTGCAAATATTACAAATAACAATTCGCAGATATTACAGATAACAACTGCAAAACGATAGGAGGTTACTCGTTCCTTGGGTAACTGACTTTTCGCCCATGATGGGCGTACAATCAAGAAGGCTTACTCCAACCTGGGTTCCAGGTCAAAGTAAGCCTTCTTTTTCACACGCTACGATTCTGGTGTAACATCATTTCTTCCATACCAGTTTGCTCATCATCGCATATAACAACGTAGCCGATTCGGCTCGGGTCGATTCGGCAAGTGGTTTCACCTCACCGTTGTACCCGTGGGCGATGCCCAGATTCACAAGTAATGCCACACTATCCCGGGCATAGGAGCGAATCTCGGAAGCGTCGCGGAAACGAGTAAGGTTATCTGTTACAGCCGTCTCAGAGTCAACCAGTCCAGCCACCGCAAGTGCCCTCACTGTCAACGTCATCATCTCTTGACGAGTGATCGTGGACTCTGGCAAGAAGCGCCCGTCACCGGTACCACTCGTGATACCTAGCGAACGCGCAGCTGTAACTGCTTCGTAGTACGGAGCATTTTCGTTTACATCAGAGAACGCATTCCCGGATGCAGCATTCAAACCCAGCGCAGTCATCAACCATTGCATGTATTGGCCGCGGGTCATCTCCTCTTTTGGATGTAACTGCGTGGAATCACCGCTTGCCTCAGCATCAATTACACCTCGGACAGCCAAAGCCTCCATTGCTTTCTTGGCCCACTGCACTTCTGCAAGATCTGCGAATGTCTGCTCCACAGACACAACAGCATAATTTCCTGTGAGTGATGTGACGGAAAATACAAGTTGCCCGCTTTTTTGATCGTAGTAACTTTGCGGCAATGGGGTTGCCACACCGTTCGCTCCAATGGCAAATGCTACAATCCGATCCTGCTGAGCATTTTGTGAGGATTGGAAAGGCAGACGAAGTATTAACTGGCTTTCCGATGGCCATGGTTGACCATCCAGTTGAAGTTCAAGCTGGACTCCATATTGCGTGCCAAGCTGATCTGAGACTGTTTTTGACAGCTCCGTTCTGACCAATCGGATTGATGCAATCCCATCACCAACGATATCCTTCATTAACAGTGTCGCAGGAAGCTCCAACATTCCCAGCTCTGTAACAATGTTGAACACATGTGACTCACCCTGATCTATTAACGCAGAGGCAGGCAGAGATACTTCATATACCGTTGCTCCCGAAACCGGCTTCAGCCGAAGTTCGACCAAGCGCTGACCCGCATCTGTTAAGGGGGCAACTTTAAAAGCATCTTTAATCGTTGAAACATCCACGTTGGACTGCACTACACCCTTCTGATCAGACTGTCCCTGCAACTCCAGAACAGAACGGTCCTTCTCCGGTTTAGGTTGTGGTACCGCATTCTCTGCACTTGAGTTACCACTTCCGGATTGTCCACCATTGCTGGATGAACCAGAACCATTTCCTGGATTTCCACCGGAATTGCCACCTGAATTACCACCCGAACCAGGGTCCGTGCCTCCAGGGGAAGGAACAGATGCTGGCACCTTCACTGTCAACGGTATAGTCAGGGCTCTACTGTCGTCAGAAGTTCGAGTAATTTCCAACTCCAGTGTTACTGTTGTTTCCTTGGATGGTGGGACAATCGTTCCATCGGTTTGAATGACCGACGGTACCGAACTGGAAGCGATCTTCACCGTGAAACCTTGCGGCACGGATGGTAACTTCAGTTTTTTTGCACCTGCGGAAGGCTGTTCCAATGCTGTGATGCCTGTAGCTACATCGGCAGCGCTCTGCTGAGCCGTGTGCACCTGATAAGCGGAAGATACACCTCTCAAGGATTGCCCCGTCGCATCAAAAGCTTCCACTTTGTAATAATATTCCGTGCCGGGGTTCAGTTCACTGTCCGTGTACTTCCGTCCATTGCCACTGTAAACCACCTTATACTCACCTTGCTCACGATCTGAGCGGTAGAGCTTGTAGCTTGCTGTACCAAGATGAGCATCCCAGTGAAGCGTTGCGCTCGTTGAATTCAACGCATCAGGATTAAGACCAGCACTATCATTTGCAGGTGGAGCGGCGTCAGGTTTAACGATCATAATCCAGCTAATCATCGGGTCCTGCGATGCCGTATTGCGCACGGTCAACTCCAGCTTGTTGTCCGACACGCTGATGCCTTTCTGGGCTCTAACGTTGGCAGGCGTAAAAGTAACTGCACCGGTATTGGTGCCATTGATGATTAAATTCGCTCTGCGCGATGTATTGCTCCACGGATCGTTGAATCCGGCGTACACATCGTATGTCCCGTTTGGCACATCAAATCTATAGGTTAAGTCCGTGCCTTTAGGAGAATTGCTGACATTTCCACCGTTCAGATAACGTACGGTCGAGAATATATCCCCGCCATTCGAACCGGATGCCAGTGCATCTGCGCTGACATAACCCCAATTACGTCCCTCAGCCTGAGCGTACATCTGATCGGGCGTTCCCGGGTTGGCAAGCGTTCCTTTCATATAAGCACCCATGAGGCTATAATCAGCCGTTTCGTAACCTCCGCTGTTCACAAAATAGAGTGTATTCTCCGGAATGACGTTTACGTGAACTGCCTGCTTTTTGTTGTTATATTCCGGTGTGGTTACCTGTAATGTGAGCGGTCCTGGCTTAGCAAAATCTTCTGCCGTCATGGCCCGGTTATCAATCGTCCATACTGCTGGCGTTGATACCAGTGCTCCACCCTCGCGCACATTCAATGTTGTTGGCAGGGATGGGACTTTGCCTAGCGCCACGGCTTCTGGCAACGGATCAGCAATATCAACCTTGCCCATCGAATTCAGCAGATCAGGTGTCCAGCTGTTATACCACTTGATCGCGATGTCGGAGCCTATTCCAAACTCAATTGGCAAGAACACGTATTTTGCAGCATCATTCGAGAAATTGCCACCATTCCACGTATCCCCCACGTAAATGAATTTGCCTTTTTCCGGATCAACCGGTATGACAGAAGTCGTCTGTGTGCCAAATGCCTTGCCTGGATCAGGATCGGTTGGCAACGTGCGCACGAACGGATTGGTCTGCGTTGACCACGGGCCAAAGATGTTGTCCGCCACCGTCACTTTGTTTTCGTTAGGGGCCCAGCCAGAAGCTCCGGAAGTCAAAATATAATATTTCCCCTGATACTTGAACATCGCCGGTGCTTCGCGTTGCCCTCCCGGGAACACACGCACGTAATCGACGCCGTATTCCGCCTGATAGGTGGAATCTCGTACCGGATTGCCTTTGTCATCCGTTCGTCCTTCCTTATGCCACCCTGTTACGTCACTGTAGTCTTCATTCAGTTTGGAGATATAGAGCGTCAGGTTTTCCTCACTGGAGTAGATCAGATAGCCAGTGCCGTCATCGTCCTTGAACAACGTCATATCACGTGCCATACCCTTATCGGTTGGGAAGAAATCTTTCTCCCCTTCGGGAGCTCTGTCCATCCGGTAACTCTTCTGATACACAAAAGGCCCTGTTGGAGAGTCGCTGATCGCATAACCGGCCCGCGCCTTACCATAATTCGCATTATCGTTATAGGGGTCTTTGTCGCCATCCATGTGGGCCCACATCACGTATTTCTTCGTTTTGTCGTTGTAGATGACCTTTGGTCGTTCAATAATCCGTCCTTTGCGGATATCTGCCCAGATATCCACGCGGTCTTCACGCCCCGCATACAATTTGGAGATCAACGGGTCATTGTCAAAATCATCCATGGATTGAAGTGTTGTTAAAGCCATGCCTTCATCCTTCCAATTCATCAGATCCTTGGATGAATACACACGCACTCCAACAGCTGGCCAGCCGCCCTTATGATATTCGCCATACCAGTAATAGGTCTCCGTCTGTTCATCATAGAAAAAGCCAGCCCCATGAGCATCAATCGGCTTCCCGTCCAGATCTGGCCACAATTGCCCTGGTGTAATGCTTGTGCGAACTGTGGCAACACCCAGCGGTGCGGATGCTGGAGAAGTTACGCCGTCCACGGTCGCCTGAATGATGTAAAAATATCCTGTGCCCATCGTCAGACCGCTATCGTTAAACGTGTTTTCATTGCCACTATAGACCTGCTGATACGTACCCGTAGCACTGGTTGAACGGGACACGATATACGTTACATCAGATCCAGGCAAGACATTCCACCCCAGAGAGATTGATGTGTCCGTCACAGCTGTGGCAGCGAACTCTGCTGGAGAGTCAATGGAGTATGTCGTGGCTTCTGCAACAGTGAATGCTGACTCACCAGCTGCGTTATAGGCTGTTACGCGATAGCTGTAGCTGGTGCCCGGCTCAAGTGCATTATCCGTGAATGTGAGCCCTTTCCCTTCGTATATCTGCTCGTATTGCTCACTGCCAGATTCGGCCCGAACCACGCGATAACCAGTTGACTTGTCCACGGCGGGCCAAGATAGCTTCACACTCGTGGCATTGAGTGCTTCGGCCTTTAATTCGCCCGGAGCCTGTGGTGCTGCGGCTGTCGTCCGAACTTCCAGCGGAGCAGTCCATAATGATTCGGTTAGGCCTCCGTATTCATAAGCGAGCCTGTAATAATACACCGTATCCCCGCTTAATCCTTCATCCGTGTGTCCCATAGTCCCGGTATTGGTTACCAGGGAATAACCGCCTTCAGGCGTAGAGGAACGGTACAAGCGATAGGCTGATGCTCCCGCGATTTCAGACCATTGCAGTGAAACCGAAGAAGCTGTCTGCTCAGCAATAGAGAGCTGAATATCGTTCCCAGGCGGTTGCTCGGCAATGATCACGTCATCTGCATGTACCGACTGCCACTTATTCCGAATGCCCACGGTACCTGACCCGTATGTAGTATCGACCAGATCAAATACCAACCGATCGGAGCCGTTTTCCGCGATATACCCGCGAATGGTGGTACCTGATAACACCACTTTGAGTGTGTACCATGTGTTTTTGGCAAATGCATAGTCCACCGTTTTCAAAGTTGTGTCTGATCCGTTCACCCGTTTGGAGAAAACGAGTTTATTGCTAGGAACTTGCATTTGAAAATAGTAAAAGTTGCTCTTATCCTGAAACCGCGGCAATATTCCCGGATATCCCTGACCGGCTCCCGTGTAAAAGCGCATGGACACGGTCATGTCCGAGATGGAGTCTCCAGTAGAGATGATGCCTTCATTGGTATCGCTCTGGATAAGCGTGGAGTTGGACGCATCTGTCGGGTCAGCAAAGACTTCCCAGTTGCCCGAGCTTACATTCCACGCGGGTGATTCCGTGTAATTCCCATCCGAAAAATCGTCCTGCAACAATGTGGTGGGTATACTGCTCAGATCGGCATACGCCTTACTCGGTAGCATCAACGGTCCCGAAGACAGCGCAAGTGTTGCTGATAACATAAATATCATGGGTTTCCTGAGTTTATCCAATGTTCATTCTCTCCTTTGGCGTGAAAGATGAAAGCATGGTTCTTGTATGCGCGATGTTGTTGTTCAGCCTATACTCAGCAACCAGTGGTCAGTAACGAGCTTTTGTCCACCTCCTTATTTTAATGAAACCGGTTTCATTGGAGTGCAAAAAAAGACCCGTCTTCCCTTCTAAGTGCAATGATACCCATACGGAATACCGTGTTTTCTTTGCCCCTATGCAGTGAAACAGGTTTTTAATATATAAATGTAATCGCTTTCCTGAATTATATTATTGCCTTATTCAAGCTGTCAACTGTGAATTGGGTTCAAACATTTTTCGTTAAAACCACGTAAAAAAGGCGCGAGTTCTGCCTGTTTTGCAAGCAAAATTCGCGCCTTTTCTCACGCTTCGAGCTTGTTCGCAAGCTCGCACATGATTCGTAATCAAAAGCGGACTTTTTGAACAACCTCTATTTAGAATACTTTTGTTGTCCACGACTCACAGTTCCACGTCTCCGTAACGACATCACGGTAGAATTCCGGTTCGTGGGAGATTAGAAGAATACTGCCTTTGTAAGCCTTGAGCGCACGTTTCAACTCTTCCTTGGCATCTACGTCCAGATGGTTCGTCGGCTCATCGAGTACTAGCAGGTTCGTTTCGTTATTGATGAGCTTACAGAGACGCACTTTGGCCTTCTCACCACCACTTAGTACAGCTACCTTGCTCTCAATGTGTTTTGTAGTCAAACCACATTTTGCAAGTGCAGCACGCACCTCGAATTGGGTATAGGAAGGGAACTCCTGCCAGATCTCTTCAATACATGTATTGTAGTTGGCATCCTTCATCTCTTGCTGGAAGTAACCAATCTCCAGATGTTCACCTCGTTGAACGGTTCCTTCCAGAGCTTGAATTTCACCCAGAATACTGCGCATCAGAGTTGTTTTACCGATTCCGTTCGCACCAACAAGGGCAATCTTCTGTCCGCGCTCCATACGCAGATCCAGTGGTCTGGACAACGGTTCGTTGTATCCAATTACAAGACCTTTGGTTTCGAAAATGAGCTTGCCGGATGTTCTTGCATCACGGAAGTTGAACTGCGGTTTCGGTTTCTCCTTGGCGATCTCGATGACATCCATCTTGTCGAGTTTCTTCTGTCTGGACATCGCCATATTACGTGTAGCAACACTTGCTTTGTTCCGCGCTACAAAATCCTTGAGGTCAGCAATCTCTTGTTGTTGGCGCTTGTAAGCCGACTCCAGCTGCTGTTTTCTCATCTCATGCACTTCCTGGAAGTGATCATAATCGCCCACATAACGAGTTAGATTCTGGTTCTCCATGTGATAGATCAAGTTGATAACACTGTTCAGGAACGGAATATCGTGAGAAATGAGGATAAATGCATTCTCATATTCCTGCAAATAACGTTTTAACCATTCGATATGCAATTCATCCAAGTAGTTCGTAGGCTCATCCAGCAGCAAAATATCGGGTTTTTCCAGCAGCAACTTGGCAAGCAGTACTTTGGTACGCTGTCCACCACTCAGGTCATTAACGTCTTTGTCCAGACCGATATCCGTCAGACCCAGACCACGTGCGGTTTCATCCACTTTGGCATCGATCATGTAGAAATCCTGGTTTGTCAGCGTATCCTGAATCGTACCCACGTCTTCAAGAAGTTGTTCAAGTTCCTCCGGGGTAACATCGCCCATTTTGCCATACATATCATTCATTTCCTGTTCCATGTCAAACAAATACTGGAACGCGCCGCGAAGTACGTCACGGATTGATTGGCCTTTGTTCAATACAGCATGCTGGTCCAGATAACCAACACGCATCCGTTTGGACCACTCCACCTTGCCTTCATCCGGCTGAAGTTTTCCTGTAATAATGTTCATGAAGGTGGATTTACCTTCACCATTGGCCCCGATCAGACCAATATGTTCGCCCTTCAAGAGGCGGAATGAAACGTCGTTAAAGATAGCACGGTCACCAAAACCGTGACTTAATTTTTCTACATTTAATATACTCATTCATGACACCTTTTCTATATAGACTTAATTCTTTCAGCATTTTGCATAATTCGAATCCTACCGCTCACGGGTACAAGATATAGACGAACAAAATCATTTCGATCTATATCTTGCTGATTGGAAGACGCTCAGGGGATTTATGCAAAATGCTCCTTTGTATATTATAAGCGTTATATCCTGCACAACTCAACGCCCTATTAAAAAATATTGCACCTTTTTGTCTGAAATTTGCCTTATATGAAAGTATGGGTTAAAATTTTGCCTTAACGAATTACTATTATATAGAACGGAGCTCTTCGAAGAGCATCAGGTGAAGATTATGATTGAAGTGAAACAATCCAAGTTGGGTGATGGTGGTGAGTTTAACCGCGGGGTATTTGCTACCGTTGATATTGCCAAAGGAACGCTTATCCATCAGGCACCCGTTGTGCCTTACCCAAATGAAGATCATGAGCATGTCGAAAAAACGATTTTGGAAGATTACGTGTTCGAATATGGGGCGAATCATACCGCCATTCTGCTCGGCTATGGCAGTCTGATCAACCACTCCTATGAACCTAACGCTACTTATGATATCAATTTTGATAACCATACCTTTGACTTCTACGCTTATACAGACATCAAAGCTGGCGAAGAAATCGTGATCAATTACAACGGTGAGGAAGACAGTATGGACCCGTTATGGTTCCTGGACGATTACGAGGAGCGTATGCTGGAGTTCAATAAGTCCAATGATGATGAGGGTGAAAAAGAGACTGAACCCCAGTCCCTGGATACGGACCCGAGTAAATAAACGTTAAACTCAAGTAAAGTTCGCAAGCACTCTATTGTATGTGCGAAAAGAACTCACTGACCCCGGTGAATGATGAAATGAGTAACTGGAGACTTTTCACAGTCCAAAGTTTAAACAACAAAAATAAGCAAGTCCTCCGTCAATGGAAGACTTGCTTATTTTTGTTGTCTTGCTTTCTAAGCCATACACCTGTTCATGTTTCATGGTTTATCGTGCATCTTAACTTGTTTTAATCTGTAATCGGCGGATCTGTATGCAAGTCTTGATCGGGTGTCGTGGATCTCCACTTGGTAAAGGCTACCTCGAACCCTGCACGCTTTGGTGAACACAGAAATGGACCTGCATGTTTGTTCGTCGGATAGGCAAACCGTGCAACCCGAATCGTACGCCAAGGATGCTCATCTGTGCGAGCACGAATGACAACAGCCTCATTACTGTAGGAGGCTCTGATTGTTACGATTCGTCCACCCCACTCTGGCACAGGAGAGAGTGACCAATCTGAATACGTATCCGTCACGACAGCTCCAACATGTGCCACGCCATCATTAACCTCAACTCCGGCCTTGATCCATTGGTCTTCTCCGTACCATAACATTAGTCCAGCCTGATCATATAATTGGGTGAATGAGCTTAGATCAAACGATACCTCAATCGCTTCCGTTCCGTCCCATGGAGCAAGCATGGCATGTCCATCCCGATGACAGAACCCGTAGAATGTGTTCTCCCAGAAGTCACTGCCTTCCCGAGCTTCCACAACGAAACGATCCCCATCCATACGTGCAGCAACGGGTTCCTTAGTCCACTTGCCTTCATGAAGCCCAATAAAATCCGATGACATCGTTATTTTCATCCTTCCTTCCATCCCAAAGGGGAGTTCATCACCACTTCATCACTTCTAAATTAAAGAACCCAGATCCGATGCAGCAGTAGGATATGCAAAATTCATGGTGTTTAACTGATCGATAGTCAGATTGAACTGAATCGCCATTGCAAAAAGGTTGATCAATTCTTCTGTTTTGCTCCCGAGCACATGCGCACCCAGAATACGTCCAGTTGATTTGTCGATCACCACTTTGGCCATGGCAAATTTTTCATGAGTTCGCTTGTAAGTATACCATTTCGACATATCATTTACCTGCACCTCGTAGCCCTCTTTCTTGGCTTGTTCCGTGCTCATACCTACAGCTCCAAGGGCAGGGACAGTAAACACAATGGAAGGCATCACTTTATAATTTGGTTTGTGTTGGTTTCCCTCCAACAAATTGAACGATACAGCCCGGGATTCCTGACCTGCTAACGGGGTTAAAGGCAACCCTTTTGTATCGGTCACATCGCCAGCAGCATACACTCTCGGATTACTTTCACTTTGCAAGTACTCGTTCACCGTAATCCCCTTTTTGCTGTAGCTGACGTTGGCTTTCTCCAATTCCAGCCCATCCACATTAGGAACACGCCCGGCTCCATGAACGACAAGTCCACACTGCCACTGGTGATCTGCACCATTACGTGTGCCATGAACGACATAGGCGTTCCCCTCTTGCCGTATGGACTTCACCTCCGCGTTCAAGTGAACATGAATGCCAATCTCTTTTGATTTTTGCAACAAAGATTCTACCAGCTCCACATCAAACGATTTCAGAGGCTGTTCACTCCGATGCAGGATATGGACTTCCGTCCCGGCTCTGGCCGCAATATGCGCAAACTCAAATGCAATGTATCCACCGCCTACCAGAACTAATCGATCCGGCAGCTGTTCCAGATCCAGAAAGTCATCACTGTATATAAGATGCTCTGAGCCCTCAATCTCAAGTGGTGCTGGTCTTGCACCAGTAGCAATCAGGATGTGTTTTCCATGGAGCACTTCTTCTCCCACTTGAATATGATTTTCATCGACAAATGAAGCTTTACCGTGGAACGTATCCATTCCGGCCTGTTTGAATTGATCTTCACTTGCTCTAGGTATGCTTTCGGTAAAGGTGCGTTTAAAGGCCATAAGTTCAGACCAGTTGATGGTCGCCTGTCCCTGAATTCCTTTCCCTTGCATCCGTTCATTCCAGTCAATCAGCTCAGCCGCTCCAGCCAACACTTTCTTGGGATCACAGCCACGCAGTGCACACGTTCCGCCGAACTCCCGTTCATCAATTACAGCGATTTTCCATCCAGCTTCAGCGCAACGGGTAATTACAGAGCTTGCCGCGCTTCCTGTGCCAATCGCAATCAAGTCATACGTTTCTTGTGTCATCATGGTTCCTCCTCATCCTTTTGGTACATCTATTGCAGGGATGCCTAAAGTTACAGCAATCCAGCCTGTTTAAGGTACTCTGCCGCAACCTGTTCAGGATTCGCTCCCTCTACGTTCACGTCATAGTTCATCTGACGCATCTCGTCATCCGTAATTTTGCCAGCAAGCTGATTCAGCACCTCAACCAGTTGTGGATATTGATCTGCCGTTTCTTGACGAAGCATCGGCGCGCCTTGATACGGTGGGAATAACTCCTGATCATCCTCCAGCACAACGAGTTCATACTGTCTCAACTCACTGTCTGTGGAGTAAGCATCAACGAGATTAATATCTCCGCGCTGAAGAGCACCATAGCGAAGCTTGGGTTCCATTGTTGCAACGTTCGGGAATTCAATCCCATACTTTTTCTGTATGCCAAGGTATCCGTCTTCCCGATCCGAGAATTCAAGTGTGAATCCTGCTTTGATCTGCTGCTCAACCGGTTTGAGATCCGAAATGGTCTTGAGATTGTATTGATCTGCGATGCTCTTTGGAACGGCCAACGTATACGTATTGTTGTAATCCATTGGGTTCAGCAGCACCATGTTGAACTGGCTCAGCATTCCATCTCTTGCTTGTTCGTAGACCTCTGTTCGATCCGTACTCACAGCCGTCTCCTTCATAAATTCGGAGATCGCTGTCCCCGTGAATTCGGAATAGATGTCAATATCACCCGACTTGAGTGCATTGAAAAGGAATGGCGTTTTGCCTAATCCGGGTTTTAGTTCAACGGTCAGGTCTGTGTCTTTTTCGATTAACAATTTGTACATATTAATGAGAATTTCGGGTTCCGCCCCCAATTTCCCGGAAATGACGAGATCCTTCTGTCCACCACGTGCCACGAAGGGAATGGTAATCACAAGTATCGCGATTATTGCCAGCGAACCAAGGGTAACCAATGTTTTCTTAAAGGATAATCGTTGGAACTGACGTAATAGTACATCAAACAAAATAGCCAGCAAGGCGGCCGGAATGGCTCCAAGGATGATCAGTGCCGTATCGTTCCGATCAATGCCCAGCAAAATTAATGCACCCAAACCTCCTGCGCCGATCAAAGCAGCAAGTGTCGCCGTTCCTACAATAAGCACCATCGCGGTCCGAATTCCGGCCATAATGACAGGCATCGCCAGTGGCAGTTCCACTTTGATTAGACGTTGCCAACTATTCATACCCATCGCATTCGCCGCTTCCACCATGGAAGGATCAACTTCGGATATGCCTGTGTACGTGTTGCGGAGTACCGGAAGCAGCGCATACACCACCAGTGCAATGATTGCAGGAAGTGTGCCTATGCCGAATAACGGGATGAGCAATCCGAGAAGCGCCAAGGAAGGTATCGTCTGCAACACAGCCGTAACCCCAATAATCGGTTCAGCGACTTTTGGCTTGCGTGTCAAGTAAATACCAAGCGGAATAGCGATGAGGACAGCAAAGAACAATGCGATAAATGAGATCTGAATATGTTCCAGCAGAGCAGACAACAACTGACCTTTGCGCTCACTGAACACCTCCGTGAATCTACTCATGTCCTTCACCTCGTTCCTGTAACTGACCAGACCAGTATTTCATCAGATCAACTCGACTGATCTCGCCAATAATCTGGCGGTTACGTTCAACCAGCAGATGGTCATGGGAAGCCATGATATCAACTAACTCCGTCAACGTAATGGATACAGGAACGGCAGTTTTGGCTGATTTTGGCACATGACCCGGTGAGAGTGGTGACATGATGGATTCGAGATCAAAATCAGATTGTGAACTCGTATCGGTGTTAGGACTTCCAACAAATTCACGTACGAAGTCATTAGCTGGCTGTCGGATCAGTTCTTCCGGGGTGCCTACCTGCAAAACCTGTCCATCCTTCATAATGCAGATGCGATCCCCCAGCTTCATCGCTTCCTGAATATCATGGGTGACAAACACAATTGTTTTTTTCATCTGACGCTGGATATCCAAAATATCGTCCTGTAATTTCTCCCGACTCATTGGATCGAGTGCACTGAACGGTTCATCCATCAAAACGATCTCGGGATCGGCAGCGAGTGCACGCAACACACCAATTCTCTGCTGTTGTCCTCCGGATAACTCGGACGGTTTACGCTCACTGTATGTATCTCCGTGCAAACCAACCATGTCCAGTAACGTATGTACACGCTCCTTGATTTGATCTGACTTCCATTTTCGGAGTTCAGGAACAACTGCAATATTTTCGGCAATTGTCATATGCGGGAATAGTGCAATCTGTTGCAGCACATATCCTATATTCCAGCGCAATTCGTGAATGTTGTATTCATCGATTGGGCGTTCATTAATGCGCACTGTTCCATCTGTTCGTTCAATCAGGCGATTGATCATTTTGAGCATGGTGGTTTTGCCACATCCACTCGGACCAATCATGACAAACAGTTCTCCCTTGTTAATGTTGAGGTTAACCTGACGCAAAGCCGTTGTTCCATCAGGATATTGTTTTGATACATTTTCGAACTGAATCATTCGCTCTCTTCGCCCCTTTATCTAGGGCGTGTTTCAGACACGCCCTAACATTCATCTTCATCTATTTCCCCAAAAGTGTGTTCGTATAATCACTGCTTTCCTTAGTGTCCCTTGTTAGGGAGAGATCCATATTCGAATCAACGATGTCAACATGCTGGTAGACATGCAAAAAGACGGGCACTAGGCACCGTCTTCTCATAATATGAAAATGTTTCTTCCATTATTTCCATACTTCCATATGATTCTGAATAAATTGCTCGAATGAAATCGGGTTATTCCCCGTTAATTTTTTCACCGTATCCGTCGTCTGATCTTCTCTCCCCTCCTCCCGGATAGGCACATCCAGTCCTGCGAGGGCAGCAGCGTATTCTTCTGACATTCCTGCGCGAATCATGCTGTTCCTCAATTCATCATCGGACAAAGATTCATGCTGGATGGACTGACCCAGTACACGGCTCAAGACGTCTGCAACCTGTCCATAGGACAACGTCTCCGGCCCTGTAATGATATGCTCCGTATTATGAGGAACAACATCTGTTAGAGCATGGAAGGCCACCGCCGCGATGTCATCTGCACTAACAAATCCAATTTTTCCGTTACCCGTAGCACTGTAAATTTTCCCGAGTTGCTTCGTCGTCTCCCGATGCGGTCCCTCCGTAAAGTTCTCCATAAAATAGGAAGGCTGCAATACAGCCCACTCAGGAGCATGGGCTTTTATATACTGATGTACTTTGCCAAATATAGGACCCTCTTCATCAATTGAAGCACTGCCAAGTAAAACGAATCGCTTAACGCCGTTCCACAATGCTTCCTTGATGAACGGAATGATGACGTCTTCTGGGTTCATATCCATGACCGGCATGACAAGGTACACCTGATTCACATTTTTCAGCGCCAGCGCATATGTCTCGGAATCATACCAATCAAAATAGACATAATTATCGGCAGAACCAGAAAGAGATGGTTTAGTTCTTCCTGCCAAACGCACCGGATAATGATGCTTTTGAAGTATGGCCGCAACACGGCTTCCTGTCTTTCCATTAGCTCCGGTAATAAGTGTCAACGGTTTATCATTGATCATGCTTGTTTCCTCCTAAGTCCGATTCGAGTACGACCATCGGATTCCAATAGTCTTTATAATGTGTAATTTTTCCATTAGAGTGGCTCACTACAGAGATGTACGTTTGGTTGTAAGGCTTGCCTGTAACTAATGAACGCCCTTTACAAGTAAATTCAGCCACAAACTGTTGTTTCGTGGAATCAGCCAAGATCACCGGTTCAGAAAACTGCTGAATTTCAATCATCCCCAGTAGATTATGAAGATGATTCGTAATTGCGGCTTTGCCTTCCAGTTTCTGAGGATATCCTGCTGGTGCATATGGGAATTCGAAAATAGCGTCAGATGTATATAACTCCAACCATTGTTCTAGTTTTCCCTCCAGTAGCAATTGAGTAAATCCATGCATGATCCGATACGGTATACTATTGCCCTCTTCCAACTGCTGAGATTGTGTCATCCTTATTTCCTCCTTCAGTTTGTTTCGTGTTCTTTTTCCAGACCAATCGGTCTATAATAGTCAAAAAATAAACGCCTTAAGCGTCCATTTTCAAGAAAACGTAAAGAATTCTTACTCGAATCATGTAAAACGCTAATCCATAGCCCTTAGGGTCATCTGTACAAAATCTCGCAGCGCTTCTGTACTTGCACCGCTCTTCGCCGTAAAGGTCAATGAGAGTCGGGAATAATTCAGAAAACGGGCAAGACCGGGCAATTCTTCCTCTGCATGCCTCAGTTCGCCACTCCTCTGGCCTCGTAACAGCGCAGTATGAAAAACATCTTCCATTTGTTGGTTAGTGGTTTGAATAAAGGCCGCGATTTCGTGATTTTGTGGTGCCTGTTCAACCGCGCTATTAATGATGAAACATTCATTACGACGTTCGTTGTCTGTCAACACGTTAACCGCTTCGTTGAACAACTCCGTCACGCCTTGCCTCACATTTGTACATTCATTTAATAGTCTGATCCCCGCCTCTGTCTTCTGCTGAATATAGAATTTAAGAGCAGAGACAAATAAATCATGTTTAGTTCCGTAGGTGTCATACAGGCTTTGCCGCGCAATGCCAAGTTCACTCAGCAGTAAGCTCAAAGATGTACCTTCATAACCGTACGCTCCAAATACAGACGTTGCTTTTCTTAGAACAGTCTCCGTGTCGAACTCCTTGGCTCTTCCCAATTTCAGACCTCACCTCCCTATTCATTAACTAAAGAATACCTTTTCCAGACTGATCAGTCAAGAAAATAAATGCTTTGATTTTTGCCAAAGTGGTATAATGGGAATAGAAGATGAATGAATTCTTTTACCATTTACCAACCATGACCACATATAAAGGAGTGTACCTATATGTATATTCAAATTACAGATTTGGCAGCAAAACGATTGACGGAAAGCCTGAATGACCAACCTGGATATTTCAAAGTGATCTATGACTTGGAAGGTTGCGGATGTAACGGAGTTATCGCTATTATCATTGTTGATGAACTTGCGGCTCTCGACGCGCAGATTGAAACCAATCTGGTTCCGTTCTATGTTGATCCGAAGCAGCAGCTGAACCTAGAACAACACATGAAGCTGGATACAGAAGAGAATTATCCTTCTTTCAAATTAAGCAGTGATTCTGGTGTGCTCAGCGCCAACGTACGCGTTCGTGACACCCGTGCAGTAACTGCGGGAAGCTCCGGTGGATCCGACGCCTGCATGCTATAACACAGTCTCCAGCATACTTGGAGTAATCTAGCATTATCTCTCTTCACATCGAAAGCCGTTGCATCTAATGCAACGGCTTTTTCATGTATACTGCCTCTACGAGAGTTGAAGAAGAAGAAGAATCTAGCAAACTTTGTTTACAACTCGGAAACAATTGGAGAACCTATGGATATAATCCTCTAGTATACTCGGTATATAGATTCATATATTCCGAGGAGGAACACACATCATGAAACCTTTTACTCGTAAATCCATCATATCTACAATTCTCGTAGGCTCTGTTGTAGCAGGTTCTGCTTTTACTACGTTTCCCATCACTTCAAGCCTGAATCCCGTCGCGTCTGCTGCAAGCTCCAGCTTCACTCAATTTCTGCATGATAATGCACCTGGTCGTACGATCAAAACGATTAAAAATGTGGCAACTGTGACCAATGTGTCCAGTACAGTTGTGCTTGTCAATAAAAAGAGAAATCTGCCTTCAACTTATACACCACAAGATTTGGTTGTACCTAATATTCCTTTTAGCTTCTCAGGTTCCAGTCCGAAGAAACAGATGCGTAAAGTGGCCGCAACCGCGATAGAGAAATTATTTGCCGCTGCTAAAAAAGACGGCATCGATATCAAAGCGGTGTCTGGCTATCGCTCTTATGCGACCCAAAAATCGATCTTTGACCGTAATGCCAGCATCAAAGGTGAAGCTGTTGCCAATAAAACAAGTGCTCGGCCAGGACAAAGCGAACATCAAACGGGTCTAGCCATGGATATCTCCAGCGCTTCGGCTGGTTATGATCTTCAGCAAAGCTTTGGCAACACCAAAGAAGGCAAATGGCTGAAAGCCAATGCCCACAAGTACGGTTTCATCATCCGTTATGGCAAAGATCAGGAGAAATTGACTGGTTACTCCTATGAGCCATGGCATGTACGTTATGTCGGAGTATATATTGCTGGTGAGATTACCAACCAGAAACTTACGCTGGAGCAGTATTTGGAACGTGCCAAATAAGGCAAGTTTGAACCCAAAGCTTAGACAGTTATAATTATGTGTTTAGATAAAAGAAGCGTGACTATAGATAACATGACTGAAGGAGAAGATGGGGCCGCAACTGGCCCTCTTCTGCTTCAATTTTTCATTTACACACTTCATCATGTCCCAACGATTTTTCTAAAGACCAGTGGCAGTCTCTTCAGACCTTCTGTTCCAGCCCAAGAGCCTACTCCAGCAAGTATTACATTATGGCACAAATAAAGTGCGACATTGTACACGATAGGGCCTAGAATAATCTCCACGACTACAAAACGTTTTAACGTCGAAGATTGGATCACATATACCCGAAATTCATGAGGGTCATGTCCTCCCATATACCTTGCGATCAATGCTTTCATGAATCACCTCTAGTGTTTTATTTTAGCGTATGGCAGACAATCCTTGTCTTATTCTAAAATAATACTTACATAAAGTAACTAAGTGTGTTATAGTCAGTTTATAAATTATACATAAGCGAGGGAAACCACCATGAGTGAGTTGGAGAATCTAGTCAAAAACCGTAGATCGGCCGTTATTTTTGAAGAAGGAATTGAAATTTCGGATTTGGAACTGCAAGAAATGTTTGCCCTGAACAAATTTGCACCATCTGCCTTTAACCTGCAACACACGCACTATCTTGTGATTAAAGACGAGGAACAGAAAGAGAAAGTCTATGAGGCTTCCCAGCAATATAAGGTAAAAACAGCTTCTGCAGTCATCGTGGTATTGGGCGACGTCAACGCGCATCATCATATCCGCACGATTAACGAAGGCCTGCTGAACCTAGGCGCTCTTACTCCGTTCCAATACGAGCAGGAATCCCAAAGTGTCACCGAATTTTACGAATCTCGCGGCAGATTCTTCCAACGTGAGGATGCGATTCGCAATGCCAGCCTGTCTGCCATGCAATTGATGCTGATCGCTCAGGATCGCGGTTGGGACACTTGTCCAATGATTGGCTTTGACTCGGAAGAATTGCAACGGAGTTTGGAAATCCCTAACCATTACGTACCCGTTATGCTGATCACCATCGGCAAAAAGTCGGAAGCCAAACAGCGCCCACGCGGTTACCGTAAACCGATTAACGAATATGTTAGCTTTAACAAAATGCACGCTGAATAACATATAATATAACCAATTATATAAGTTGAACTAACATTTACACGATAACGGAGAGGACAGAAAAAACCTGAAAAAGCGAAGCGTGCGCCTTTATCCCCGGATTTTCCCCTTTAGAAAAGGAATGGAATTAAAATCTGGGGATAACAGCGATTGGAAGGTTGTTCTGTCATCGTAGTGTCAGTGTAAATAATCTTTAGTTCAACACAGCAAAAAAGCCACGATCTCGTGGCTTTAATACGTTTCATAGATCAACGTATCCAACATGTGAAATTCATCGTCAAACTCCGCATATATGTACAGTCGACCAGCAGGTGTATCCCCCGCATCATAACCCAATCGGAAATATTGATCTCCCTGAAATTCTGCATCAGCCAAAATCAATGTATTGATATCTTCGTCCGGATGAGCCTCGGCAATGGTTTTAAGTGCCTGCTCACCAAGCATGTCCCAACGTTTCCACGTCTCTTCCATATATGAGGATAAGGCTTCCATCTCTGTCTTGGTTGAAACCTGTGCAGTGACTACCAGTTCTTTATCCTGAATAAGTAAGCTCATCTGATAGTTGGACATCGAGACGTCATACTGAAACAACCCCATACCCGGAACTTCATGATTGGATTCAAACATTAGATTATCTGCATACTGCAGTCTTTCCAGCTTGGGATTAGCGCTATAATCCAACTCGTTTAATTTGTTCTCGGAACAGTACAACTCTTTTAGTTGTACGTTATGGCGAATATCCAGCTTGCTAATATGGTTGTTAAAACAACGGACACTCTCTAAAACCATATTTGAACGAAAATCCAACTGTTTAATATGGTTGTGGTTACAACGAAGTTCAATCAAGTTTGGACAACCGGTTACATCAAGTTCCAACATGTAATTGTTGGCGCAATCAAGTCGTCGCAGTTGCTTATTGTGTTCAAGTTCAAGTGAGAAAAGAGCGTTATAACTGCAACTAAGTTCCTCCAACTGCTCAAGGGGCTCCGAAGCCAGCTCCGATAACATATTCCAATGACACTCCACCATTACAAGCCTGGGATTATGAGAAAGATCCAATTTGCGAAGTCGATTAAAACTGCAATCCAGCACTTGCAATTCCAAATTGGAACTGAGGTCCAGTGTAAGAAGCTGATTCTCTCTGCAACGTAATATCCTCAGCTTGTGATTCTGAGCTAGAACCAAACCGGTCAATTGATTATAGGCACAATCCAGCTCTTGAAGACCCCTGAAATACTCGATTCCATCAAGATTGCTAATATTGTGATTTGAGAGTTCTAATATCTCAACCTCACAAACGTCTCTCTCCTGGATGAAATCCCGCTGATCACAAAAACGATCCAACACAACTTGCCTGAAATGTTCATCCGTGAAGGCATAAGTAATATCCATGTTATAACCCCTCCCCCTCTCGTTTTGCTCTATTGGAACAGTCTTCCAACATATTATCACTATTCTATGAGTTTCGTCGCCGGGATTCAACAATTACCTAAGCAAATTCTTTTATACCATGTTAGCATCCAATATGTAAGAGAAATCGTACAGAGAGGAAGATTTTCATGGAAATGGTTATCGAAAACCTCACGTCATATCGTATCGCCTATGTGCGACAAGTTGGTCCGTATGGGCCTGCCAATGCTCAAGCGATGAATACGCTGAAACAATGGGCAGACAAAAAACAACTGCTTAATGAAGCAGCAATTTTATTCGGTATTCCACAAGATGACCCAACTACCACACCGCCCGAAAAATGTAGATATGATGCCTGTATTGTTATCACTGAATCTGAACGTCTGGAAGATGAGTTTGTTGAGATTGGCGAGTTATCAGGCGGAGATTATCTCATCTGCAAGGTGAGACATACGGCAGAAGCTATTCAGCAGGCATGGAATGTGATCATCCCTCATTTACAAACAAGTGGTTATCGGATGGATAACAAGCCGGTTATAGAACGATATCGTTGGGAACTGCTTAATCAGCATTATTGCGAAATATGTGTGCCTGTAAAACTCGTGTAATTCATGTTACGAGGAAACAAAAAAAGTGACTTCAGGTTGAAGTCACTTTTTTTGTTAACGACTGTTACTACTAGCTAGTTAAGACTTGTTAAGATATTAAAATGCCCAGTTGCCTTTACGGAATACCGGCTCGATTGTACCGTCTTGTAACTCACCATCGATATCCAGTTCAGCAGAACCGATCATGAAATCAACGTGAGTCAAGCTCACATTGCACTCATGCTTCAGTAACTCTTCATTCGACATGGTTGTGCCATCTTTCATGTTGAATGGATACGCACTTCCCACAGCCAAGTGGCAGGATGCATTTTCGTCAATACCTGTGTTGTAGAAAATACGATTCAGGTTGGAGATTGGGGAGTCATGTGGTACTAGTGCGACCTCACCCAGATAACGTGCTCCTTCATCGGTGGCAAACAGGTTCTTCAAATGCTCTTCACCGGATGCTGCCGTAAACGCTACAACCTGTCCATCCTTGAATGTGATTCTCATCTGGTCTACAAGTTGTCCGTTCAGGTTCAAAGGCATGGTACTGCTGACATATCCATTCACTCCGCTGCGTTTAGGCATGGTGAATACTTCTTCAGTTGGCATATTGGCAACGGTGTATACACCTTGTTTATTTTCGCTACCACCGCCACCCCAGATGTGGTTGTGGACCAATTCAATTTTCAAATCTGTACCTGGCGCACGGTAATGCAGGCTCTTATAGTTCTTTTTATTCAGGAGATCACTCATGGTATTCAGGGTATCCAGATGTTCTCTCCAATTTTGTACGGCGTCTCCGCCATCTACACGGTTCATTTTGAAGATCGTTTCCCACATCACGTTGATTCGGTCTTCTTCCGGGATGTCGGCAAATACTTTGTTCGCCCAAGCCTTGGTCGGTGCTTTAATCAGACACCAGCTAATTTCATGGTTGCGTGTGTATTTGGCATATCCGCGACGTGCGTGTGCAGCTGCCTTGGTAGCACGGGAAACGCTGTCGGAGTCAATTCCGTTATACAGTTCAGGATCTGGAACTTTAATCGTCAGGGTAGCGCCACCTGCTTCCGCAAACTTCTCCATCATATCCGCTTTCCACGCTGGATAATAGTCAAAGCTGTCATTGGAACCATGCTCAAAACGACTGCGGGTAATGTTGTCATCATCGAAGTCCACTTGTACATAGTTTGCACCAGCCGCATAGGCTTTTTGCACAATGAGACGTGTGAATTCAAGCGTTTCGATCGGTGCAGTAACGAGCAGATCCTGTCCTTTTTGAATATTCACGCCAACTTTAACAACTAGTTCTGCGTATTGTTCCAATGACTTTTCAAAGGTTTGTTCAAATTGACTCATGGTTGTGTTCACTCCTGTTTCATATATTGTACGACCGCTTTCGCTTCTGCAGAATCGATTCCTTCTCTTTCACTACGCAGGCACAATTCCCAAAATTTCATCTATACAAAATGATCTAACTATTACGTTTTTCTTGTTCGCGTAACTCGATCCGGCGGATTTTACCAGAGTTGGTCTTTGGCAGATCCGTAACAAATTCGATCTTGCGTGGATATTTATAAGGTGCTGTAATTTCCTTGACGTGGTGTTGCAGTTCACGCATCAGTTCCGGTGAAGCCAGTGAATCGTCTCTCAACACGACAAAAGCTTTGACAATATTGCCACGGATCTCATCCGGACTTGCAACCACCGCACATTCCTTCACACTGGCGTGTTTCATGAGTGCTTCTTCCACTTCAAATGGTCCAATCGTGTAACCCGAACTGATGATGATGTCGTCACTGCGACCTTCAAACCAGAAGTATCCTTCTTCGTCTTTGCGTGCACGGTCCCCTGTTACAAAATAATCGCCACGCTGACTCGCTTCCTTCCGTCCCTCATCCTGATAATAGGACCGGAACAAAGCTGGCATCTCTTTGTGTACCGCGATATCTCCTACTTCACCCGGAGGCACAGGTTGTCCCTCATCGTCAATAATTTCAATCAATCCAGGTGTAATTGACTGACCCATCGAGCCAATACGTACAGGCGCATCTTTGAGACTGCCGATTAACAACGTGCTCTCGGTCTGTCCATATCCGTCCCGAATAGTCAGGTCAAAATGACGCTGGAAGATTTCAATAACTTCCTGATTGAGCGGTTCACCCGCTGAAACAGCACTGCGCAGATGAGACAGGTCATAATGTCCAAGATCATCTGCTTTGGCCATCAACCGATATTCGGTTGGTGTACAGCAAAGGACATTAATCTGATGTTCCTGCATCAGTTCCAGATAACGCTTGGGCTGGAATGATCCATTGTAGACCAGTCCAGTCGCGCCTCTTCCGAGTACCGACAGGAACGGGCTCCAGATCCATTTTTGCCAGCCAGGTGCAGCCGTTGCCCATACGGTATCTGAAGGTTGAATATCCAACCATAATGAAGAAGCGATCCGCAGGTGGGCATATCCCCAACCGTGGCTATGTACAACTCCTTTGGGATTACCAGTTGTGCCCGAAGTATAAGCAAGGATAGCCGTATCATCACGATGAGTCTCCACCGCAGCCATCTCGTCGGGTTGATTCTGCATTAACTGATGCACATTGACCCAACCTTCAGCAGGTACGCTAACTTCTTCATTCGGTGATGCCACGATGCGATGTGCCAGTGACGGCAGATCCGCGTCCATCTTTTCCACTTCTGAGGTCGTCTCGGACCATACAATAACAGCCCGCGCCTCAGAGTGACGCAGACGATATTCCAGATCTTTTGCCCGTAACATCTCGGAGGAAGGAATAACGGCAATCCCCAATTTCAGACAAGCAATATAAATGACATAGGCAATAATACGGCGTGGTACCATGACCAACACCCGATCACCCTTCTCTAGTCCAAGTTCACGCAAACCTCCAGCAAGACGATTCGCCTGCTTGAATAAATCACCATACGTGATCTCTTCCAATTCTCGTTGATCGCTGAGCCATCTAAGTGCAATCCGGTCTGATGGATGATTCTCCATCTCGGATGTCAGGTTATAGCTTTCAGGCGAAATCCACTGTTCAAAGTTCAAATGGAGCCTCTCCTTCGTAGTTCAATTGTAAAGCTTCTATATATTATACCCTAAATCCTAGGACCAGGTGCTATGAACTAGGTTCATTCTGAAAAAAATAAACATAGGTCAATTAATGAACTATTATAATAGATCTTATCCTATAATGAAAATGACATATACAAAATGGCGCCTTCCTGATTGATCAGGTAGGCGCCATTTTCATTCTTCATTTATATTACATTAGTTTTACCTAACTATAATTTTCACACAGCTATACTGTGTATGTTACCACGGATAATTACCCATTCCGTCCAAAATGCTTTCGATCTCATTCAACTCTTCCGTTGTCAGATCCGGTGCGCTGAGCGCAGCTACATTTTCTTCAATCTGGGACACACGGCTTGCCCCAATCAATGCAGAAGTTACACGGTTACCACGCAAAATCCAGTTCAGAGCCAGTTGAGAGATCGTCTGCCCTCTTCGCTCCGCAACCGCCTGAAGTGCATCGAACTTGGCAATCCGTTCGTCCGTATATGCTTCTTTTTTCAAATTTCCTGTTGGATTGACGCGTTCTTCCTTGATCTTATCGACATATTTATTCGTCAACTGACCGCGCCCGAGTGGACAGAACGCAATGGAACCTACGCCTTGCTCATCCAGTACGTCCTGCAAACCGTCTTCAATCCAGCGATTTAACATCGAGTAGTTTGGCTGATGAACCAGACATGGCGTACCCAGACGACGAAGAATGGTCACCGCTTCTTGTGTCTGTTCTGCATTATAATTGGATAAGCCCACATACAATGCTTTACCTTGCCGCACGATATGATCCAATGCCGTCATCGTTTCTTCCAATGGCGTGTCCGGATCTGGACGGTGATGATAGAAAATGTCTACATAATCCAGTCCCATCCGACCAAGACTTTGATCGAGACTGGCAATCAGGTTTTTACGGGAGCCCCACTCGCCGTAAGGTCCATTCCACATATGGTAGCCTGCCTTCGATGAGATAAGCAGTTCATCCCGGTAAGGACGAAGATGTTTTTTGTAAATCACGCCAAAGTTCTCTTCCGCTGATCCTGGAGGTGGACCATAGTTATTCGCCAGATCGAAATGGTTAATTCCGAGGTCAAAGGCACGCAAAATCATTTCTTCCTGAATATCCAATGTACGGTTGCCACCAAAGTTCTGCCATAAACCCAGCGCAATTTGCGGAAGTCTGATTCCGGATTTGCCGGAACGTACATATTTCATCTCATCATATCGTTGTTCACTCGCAGTATAGGGCATCGTTATTCTCACTTTCCTGTAAGGTTTGTTGAATTCCTTTTCATCTTAGACATTTTCCTGGATAAACAATATGGCATTTCACTTTGAACATATGGAATAATGATTGTTATCTATATATACTAATGTTAAATAATTAATCTTTTCAACTATTTAGTATGTTAAAATGCAAGATGAGACGAAATCGTACAGGAGTGAATACCCTTGATTACGTATATGTTCAAAAACAATCATTTTCAGGAGCTACAGCTCCTTCATTATGGTACGGAAGCATGTACACCAGGTCACCACTTTGGCCCTGCCATGCGAGACTATTACAAAATTCATTATATTTTGAATGGCAAAGGCACCTTCGAAGTTGGTGGCAAAAAGTATACACTGCACAAAGGGCAAGGATTTCTGATCGTTCCGCATTCCGTCGTGCATTACGAAGCAGATCAGGATGATCCATGGGAATACAGCTGGGTTGCATTTCAAGGCAGCAATAGTTCTTCCTTTTTACAGCAGGCCTGTCTGTCCGAGCATCACCCGATCTTTGAACTGGGTAATGAGGATGACGAGATGCGATCCTGCCTGCACCGAATGATCAATTCTCGCAATACCCATAAAGGCTGGGAGATTAGCATGACTGGTTTACTGTATCAATTCTTCTCTATTTTGATTGATCAGGCTAATTCAGAGCATCTTCAACCCATGCCGGATTATTCGAAGGAAACGTATGTAACGCAGGTAATGGACTTCATTGAAATGAACTATGCCAATGCCATTACCGTTCAGTCCATCGCCGCCCATGTCGGTTTGCAGCGCAGTTATCTGTGCTCTCTGTTCAAGGACCAGATGGGAAGCAGTATTCAGTCGTATCTGGTCCATTATCGGATGCGCAGGGCAGCCGAACTAACGCTTGATCCCGGTCTGACCATTGGCGATATTGCCCGTTCTGTGGGCTACACCGATCAATTGCTTTTCTCCAAAATGTTCAAAAAAGTGATGGGTGAAGCGCCCACCTATTATCGCAAACATAAAACAGCACCCTCCCAGTTAAGTTATTAATTGGGAAGGTGCTGTTTTTGTTAATCGTTTATCCTTACAAACGTTATTCCTTACATTCTTTTCATTGGTTTATACCATCTCCGGCATGGATATGCCAACAACTTGCACTTTGATTTCATCGACCATGACGCCGGCTAATTGTTCTACAGCCTGTTGAACATTATGTTGAAGTTCACGGCAGACCTCGTGCATCTTGTTGCCATATTGAATGTTGATGCGCAGCTGGATGGTTGCCTGTTCGTCTTTGACGTGTACGTCAATCCCTTTTTGCAGACTCTTGCCGCTAATACTCTTGGCAATCCCTTCAGTCAGTCCAACGGACATGGAGGATACACCAGCCGTTGATTGAGCGGCCATCCCCACGATCTTGGATAACACATCATTCGAGATGTGAATGGTACCCATTTGAACAGATTGAGGTGCAATATATTCAGGTTCATTGTATTGTTTTTCGATAATTTCAGACATGTGCTCCACTCCTTCGAATAATTAAATTCTATGCATTCTGCCATTTGTCCTTGAAGAACATGTTATAGATTCGAACCAAAAGAATTTTAACGATCATATAAACCGGGATAATAATCAGGATGGCAATAATTCCACCCAGGTCGCCTGCACCCAACACCAGAATGATGGTCGTGAGCGGGTGAATATCCAGCTTTTTGCCGAATACGTACGGTGCAACCAGGTTGTCCTGAATCTGCTGAGCGACAAGAATAATAATCAGAGACCAGATGGCAACCGATGGTGATACCACGAGACCCATGATCACAATAGGTACGGACGACACAATCGCTCCGATAAACGGAACAAAGTTCATGATGACCGCAATTACCGTGAGCAGTAATGCGTACGGCAGTCCAATGATGAGGAAACCGATATACATCAATACACCCAGCGCCAGATTGACCAAAACTCTTCCCACGATAAAACCACTCAACGCCTGATCAATCTCAATTACAACATCACGGCTGTCATTTTGGAAACGTTTTGGAGCGATATGTGCCAATTTACGACCAAATTTCTCGCCTTGTAACAGCATATAGAACAAAAGAATCGGTAGTGTAAACAAGATGATCGCAAAACTGGAAACAAGTGAGAAAAATCCACTTACATAGTTGGTTACAAAGTTAAATCCTTTGTTGATATACTCCGTGATCTGGGAGAAAGGTGTCGAGCCCTCAGGGAACAAGGCCTGAATGGCACCATTTTGCTCCAGCTCTCTGAGCTGGTCACTTAATGAATTAATTAAACTTGGTGCGTTATCGACCAGATTGATCAGTTGCTCACGTAACGATGGCCATAAACCAATGATGAAGAACACTCCCAGAATAGCAATAACCAGATAGATTAGCAAAATACTTAGCGTGCGATTTATTTTCTTTTTCTCCATATAATTCACAAGCGGCCTTAGCAGATAATAAAAGAACACCGACAACATCATCGGCACGGTAATGACCGTGATCATGGTGACGAGCGGCTGAAAGATGAAGCTTACACGTGATAATAAATAGATATTAACCAATATCAGCGCCAGTGCAATACTGAACCGTACAAACGTATTTACTTTGAACAAAATATTTCCCTCCACATGGACATTTCTTCTCTTATTTAATTTGGAATCTCAATGCTAAACACGGTGGTCTCTCGCCCACGCCGGGAAAGGATCAGCCGTCCGCCCATTTTCTCCGTATTACGTCGTGCGATGGACAAACCAAGTCCGGTGCCTCCGGTCGCTGTCCGCGCCTCATCCCCTCGTACAAACGGGTCAAAGATCGTTGACCATAGTTCTTGAGGTATGCCCACTCCGTTATCTGCCACTTCAATCACCACATGGGTATGAAGCGGAATGAGTTCGACGCGCAGTTCGGTCCCGATTGGATTATAAGACAGAGCATTGGTAATCAGATTCTGGATGACTCTGGATAACAGCTCCGGATCGTACCTCGCGTAGATCACCTCATCAGGAACAAGTACATGAAGGACAAACTGTTTCTGTTCAATCTCCCCATAGGTATCTGCCATAATCTCGCGCAGGAATTCTCCAATCTCTCTTCTCTGAATATGCATGCGAAAATCGGGCGAATCCACCTTGAGCAACTCCAACATATTCTGTATCATGCGTGCAACTTGAACAGACTTGTTATAGATGTATCCCAGATATCTTTGCTGCCTGTCCTTGTCCTCTCCACGTCCTTCCACCAATGCCTGCGCATATCCCTGTATGGATGTTATCGGTGTCTTCAGATCATGTGATAAGTCTACAATCAGTCGCTGTTTGCTCTCTTCGGCGTAACGTTTCTCCGCAGAGGTGTTCTCAATAACGTCCGCCATGTAGTTGAAGGTCTCACCAATCTGGACAAATTCCCTCTCGGCCGAGATCGACATCCGTGTACTATAATTCCCCTGTATCATCTGCGTAAGACCCGAGGAGAGGATACTGAGTGGTTTTTTGATTCTCCGTGCGACCCAGTAGCTGTAGACAAAGATCAATAATAAAACCAAACCGATGCCAATCATAATGTAAAAGGATAATGGATGTTTCAGATTAGTAATCAACTGATTATCATTAATTCGCACGCTGACCAGATCACGCGGGATTTTGAGCAATACATACGCTGCCGCTCCTTCTGTCGAGAGAGGAGTGATCGAATAATAGTATTCCTGGTCACTCCGATTTTCCAGTCCATCATATAGATCAGCTTCACTGTATTGCGTGATCGCATCTTGCTTGTCTCCCACATGATGAATGACATTGCGATTCGCATCCAGAATTTCAATCCAGCCCCCGCTATCCTTGAGACGTTGAATCTCTGTGTCTTTGCCTTTCGACACCGAACCTCCACCGGAATAAAATTCGTTCTCCAGCTCCTCCACATACATGTGGGCTTCAACATTCAGATTCGGGTCTACCACCTGATCCGAAATGCGAAAATCCACGACATCAAGTGAAACCATAAGGTACACAATCAATACCAGTAACAGCAAAAAGAAGTTGAACAGCAAGAAGTCCAAAGTCAGGGATGTCTGCAACAGTCGCTTTTCTCTAGCTTTCCATGGGCGCTTCAATTTTGTATCCCAGTCCCCTTATCGTTTTGAGATATTCCGGTTGTCTGGAGTCACGCTCGATCTTCTCCCGAATGTTGCTGATATGTACCATAATCGTGCTGTCCTCGTGTGCATAATAATCGCCCCAGACCGCTTCGTATATTTTTTTACGGGTGAACACTCGGCCAGGTTGATCAAGCAACAATTCCATAATTTTATACTCTGTAGAGGTCAATGTTACAGGACTTCCTGAACGAAAAAGGATACATTGGGATCGATCCAGCGTCAGCTCACCTAATACCAGATTCTGTTCTTTCGCTTCGGGGATCTCCGCTGCATCAAATTGATTAACTCTTCTGAGCAACGCCTCTACTCTGGCGACAATCTCAAGCGGGTTGAACGGCTTCGCTATATAATCGTCTGCCCCAAGTCCAAGTCCAAGGATTTTATCGTGATCCTGACTTTTAGCGGATAGGAACAGTACAGGCATGTGATATGTGGCTCTGATCTGTTTGATCAACTGCAATCCATCCATTACAGGCATCATGATGTCCAGTATGACCAGATCGATCTGTGTTGAACGTATGCATTGTAATGCCTCGGCTCCATTCACCGCAGTTTTAATGGTATAGTCCTTCTCCAGATATAGTTGAAGCAGTTCAACAATCTCTGGTTCGTCATCTGCAATTAATACGGTGTATCTCATGATATTCCTCTCATTTCCTATACTCTATGCCTATCTCTACATTATTACTATATACTACGTCTCTTAATTCAACCTAAATCATTTCTAAAGATAATCTAAATAAATAGAAATAGAGCCCTGGCTCATGCCAAGGCATTAACTAAAAAAGGGCTGTTTTCAGCCTACATTCAAGCTTTTCGTTCTTCATTCAGGCTTTTCAATCTTCATTCGGAGCATTTGTATTAGATCATCAGATCAGTCCTTAAGCGAACGAAGCCACGGCTCAACTTTCCCCAATAAGCTTTCCTTGTCATACTGCACATATTGGTTCGCCCGATTGCGCACGGGATCACCCGCGTAGAAACGTTCATACAGATCATGCCTTGCTCCGAGTGGACTTCCTGTTAGTTCCCATGCGAGTTGAAAGAGACGAATCTTCTCCGGGGCTTGCATCGTTACTCCACCAAGATATTTGCCAATCATGGAACCCATCATTTCATTCATCTCAAACGTACCTGAAGGAATCTGAATCAGACCACCCGCAGCAATGGTCTTCAAAATCTCCACCGCGCGGGGGTAATAGCGATTGCCCAGATTACGTGCGGTTTCAATATATTTGAATTCCGGCAGCCAGTTGCCAAATGCGTCCGGCTTGGACTGTGCTTCAGCAGCAATAATCAGTCCCTCGATGGTCTGCATCTGACTGATCAGCTCTCCGAGTTGTTCCTGTACATTCAGGAAAGAGTCCACCCCGATCTCCTTGGCAATGGATGAGGTCACGGCTGTAATGAACTCCAGTTTCGAGTGTAATCGAATGACACTCTGATGATAGGCCAGACTGGCCGAAGCTGTATTGCAGCGAATCTGCCATACGGCTTCAGGGTTATTGTGCAGTAATACACGTTCCCAGGGTACAAATACATCATCAAAAAATAATACAGCATCCATCTCATCATACTGCGCACTGAGTGGATGTGATTTATCTGTATCTTTTGTGGCAAAAGATTCACGACACATCATGTGCAAACCCGGACTGTCCGCAGCTACGATTACCATATGGGCCAGCTCTGGCAGGTGGCCTGGAATTCGTTGAACGGGATAAGCAATGATATCATCCGCATAAGGCGCTGCTGTTGCCACCATTTTGGCCCCGCGGATCACAACGCCCTCCGTATTCCTTTTGACAATTCGCAGCATGGCATCCTCATCTTCTCTAACAGGCAAGGACCGATTAATCTGCGGGTCACGCTGTACAATTGTCAGGAATGCATCGTTTCGCTTGGCTTGTTCAAAATATGCGGATATTTTACCTGCAAATGCCGGGTCATGCGCTGTCATCTCATGTCGTGTTGCATACCAACCGGTCAGCCGGGATCGGGCATAATCAGACAATCGGCTCATCACTCCGTACGTCCGATCGGCCCACAGCCGAAAAGCATCCGCCCTGCAGTTCACGTCAGGAAGTGAACGAGGCACAAGAAAAGAGCGATGCACGTAACTTCCCGTCTGTTCGTCCCAATAGGCCACGATTTCCCTTGTCTCCGGGTCATCCACCAGATTGAACAATCCTTCTATGGTTTGAAGTGTTCCCTGAAAGGCCTGATGCCCAGTTACCTGGATACGCTCTCCGTCCAGCCATACATTCCGCTCATCATTCAAACGTTGAATGTAAGCTTGTCCACGAGACATCGTGATACTCATGATATGTCCTCCCTCTCAGGCACCGGCCTGACATTTCTGTAACTCCATCCTTCTAACTGCTTGAAAAACTATGTAATGATACATTCTGTATCTAATGAAATAGTACTGTGCCTCAGCTAGAAAAGTCAACAGACACCGAGCGATGAGTCCGGTGTCTGTTGGGCCATGCTATTTTAGACTAATTTGGAATACATGTGACGCAGATACCGCCAGCGCACGAGTGCAAAATACAAAATCTGCATGGAAGCAAACACCAAGAAGATGCGCAGGCTGTATCCAAAGACCGAGAAATCAACCAGTTGCTGCAACGCCACAAAGGCAACCGAACTGTGGATGACCGCCACCAGAATCGGCAGGAAGAACATAAGCAATAGCTGCCTTGTTACGATCTTACGGAGTTCGGGACGACTCAGTCCCATTTTGCCAATCATGCGATACTGCGCTTCATCCCGTTCTAGATCTGCGTAAAGTCTGAAATACGTGAAACTTGCTGCAAAGGTGAAGAAAACAATGCCGATCAGGCCGCTCAAAATTAGAATGATGCCATTGGTCTGCTTGGAATTAAGCCAATCCACCACAAGCGCGCTGACCTCGTAATAACCTTTTTCGGAATGATCATCTTGAATGGATTTGATCAATTCAGGAGCAAAGCTGCGTGTACCCATCCAATCTTTCACGATAAATTGTATCGTTCGACTCGAATAGAAACCTTCAGGCATGCCAACTTCCTCGTTGTACGCAGGTCTCATCTTATTAAACAATTCGTCGGTTACGACGTAGAGATAAATTTCATATTGAAAAGGAATCACAATATCGGTACCAGGTGTCGATAGCTGGACAGGTATGTGCTGATTATCAACCTCCAGATTGATCTTTCCTCCCGAGGCTCCTTTTTCAACCTGTTCACGGTACTCCTTGCGCATCGCCAAATTGCTTGGTGTCATAAATGACTCATCGATTTGTTTCAACGTACGTTCTTCATACCCCAGTGCCTTCGCAAGACGGTTATAATCACTCAGTTTGATAATATTCCCATTATTATTTTCACCTATAGGAGCATAACTGCCCTTCACGTAGGGAACTTGATTATCAATCAACGTTTCTTCAATCTGCCGAATATGTCGCTCGGAGTTTGGAGTATACCAGTTATTCATATAACTGAATGCGTACGGATTCGACATGGACGACAACCCCGGGTCAGCAATAGCAAGCATGGTGCCAATTCCCGTAAATGAAGAAGCCGAGATGATACTTACCATGAAAAACATGATGGCGTTATCTTTCATTCGATAGGTAAGTTCAGATAGGAAGAGCAGATTGGTTTTACGGAAAAACAACCTTGGATTTCTTTTCAGTGCCCGAATGATGTATACACTGAGCTGCGTGAACAGAAAGTACGTACCTGCAATAACAACCACGACACTTGCGAGTAATAACGGAAAGGAGAAGCTTATCCATACAAAAGTGAATACTCCTGCATAACCCCCACCAATCAACAATACGGATAACAAGGCGAGTAGACGTGAGGCTTTGGGTTCCGGTTTCGGTTTTTCCTCTGATTTCACAAGGTCAATGAGAGTTCCTTTGCGAATGAGCAAGGATGAGGACATCGCGATCACAACAAACAGCAGCAGAAATGCACCTGCCGTCAGGGCAATGCTTTTTAGCGGAAAATAGAATCGAAGACTGTTCTCAACAGCCAGCATGGAGCCACAGATCAGCAGAATCAATTTGCCGAAAATAATTCCGAGTCCAATCCCGGTAATGATGGAAGCTAATCCGATACACATGTTCTCCATAAACAGAAGTCTGTTCATCTGCTTACGTGTCATGCCTATGATCAGGAAAATACCAAATTCCTTCTTGCGCGTCTTCAGAAATGAACCAACGGAGTAGAGCAGGAACAGGAATGAAAAGATGAATATAATGATCTCTGCAATCACAAACCCCTGATTTGCAAGCAACGTAACCGTCCCACTTGATCCCTTTAACCCCGCTTTCAAATCAGGATGGAACAGGAGCAATGCGTAAGTAAAAAAGATCATAACGGAAAATGTACTGCTCAGAAAATGAGCCAGATAAATTCGTTTATTGCGAACAACGTTATTAATGGCGAACTGGCGAAAATTCATGTCCTGAACCTCCCATTAGGGATAATACATTAATAATCTTCTGGTAAAAGGCTGCGCGATTATCGCCGTAGTGAATTTCATTATACAGTTTGCCATCCTTGATAAAGACAACCCGACTGCAATAACTTGCAGCTACTGCATCATGAGTGACCAGCAGCATCGTAGCCTGATCCTCCTGATTGCGAGTTTCGAGAATCTCCATGACATCTCTTGCCGCCTTCGAATCCAGGTTGCCTGTTGGCTCATCGGCCAGAATCAGCTTCGGGGAATGGATAAGCGCTCTGGCAATGGCCGTACGCTGTGCCTGTCCTCCTGATATCTCATATGTCCGTTTGTTCAGAATACCCTCGATCCCCAACTTGCTTGCCAGCTGTTCGACACGTGTGTTCATCTCTGCTAGCGAAACACCGTCAAGAGTCAGTGGCAGCACAATGTTTTCCTTGACTGTCAGTGTATTTAACAGATTGAACGATTGAAAAACAAATCCAAGCTCTTTGCGCCGGAACAGCGCGAGTTCGTCCTGATTCAATTCAAACGGATTCTTTCCTGCAATCCGCAGTTCGCCTGATGTTGGGTGATCAATGGTTGAGATCATGTTCAGCAGCGTTGTTTTGCCACTACCCGATGGTCCCATGATGCCAACAAACTCACCTTCCTGAATACTGAGGTCAATACCTGATAACGCTTCATAAGATACGATGCCTTTGTAGATTTTACTGATCTGTTTCACAGAACAAATCTCCATGGTTACAACTCCTTAGTGATATATGAATTCAAAATCAAGTTACTTTTCATGCTGTGTGCATGCGTATTGTGCGTGGCCTTTCCTGTACTCTTATGACTATAGTCTATCGAAGTTTCGGCCATTCTCCTATGGTTTAACCTTTCATCAACATGACAATGTTGTAAGGTTGCATCATGAAAATCAAAAAGACGCCTTCGCCCCGATCAGGCAATAGACGTCTATACTTACACTTACACTGTAATATATACTCCACTCACACTTCTTCAACAAAAATACACACCTCACGGCCCAATCTTACCTCAATCTGTCACTTCAGGAGTTGAATGTGATTCGGACAGTCGTTCCTTCGCCGTACACGGATTCAAGATCAATCCGATGATTCATCCGTGTTAACACTTCTTTGGCAATATACAGCCCCATGCCAGTGGACTCTTTGAAATGTCGCCCGTTCTCCCCGGTGAAGAAAGGCTGGAATACCCGATTTAGATCAGACTTCGGAATTCCGATGCCCTGATCCTGCACTTCCAGTATGATGGAGCGTTCGGCTTCATACGCACGCACATAGATCTTTTGCCCGCTGCCCGCGGAGTATTTGATTGCGTTCGATAGTAACTGTACCAGGACAAACCGAATCCACTTGGCATCGGATTGCACAACCAGCGCAGGATCTATATGTATCTCTGGATAGACGTGATTGCGGATGAAGAACCGTTTCAGCTCATGGATCGCCTCTTCCCCAGCGGTCCTCAGTATCACAGGTTCCACACTGAAATCCTGTTCGAAGGTATCCAACCTGGCCACATACAGCACAGTCTCCAAACCTCGCCTCATCTGGTCCGCTTCCTCCCGAATGCTTACGAGCCGAGGATCATCATCTTCCTGACCTTCCACGGTCAACTCAATAACGGATAACGGTGTCTTCATCTGATGGACCCACTGGTTCATGAATGTCAGATATTCTTGCTGCCGTTGTTCCAGCCGATGAAGATGAGCATGATACTGGCCGTATTGTGAATCCAACAACTTCTCCAGCGCCAGTGATAAAGGACTTGTTTCGTTCAATGGTACAAATTCCTTCAGCGAATCCATCGACCGTGACATCCGGGTATAAAAGGAGCGATGTGAATAATAACGATACACCAAATATCCGATGTATAAAAATAATCCCAACGCTACGGCATAAGTAGCCGTGACCCAATCGTTGTAACCGTCATACCAGAACACTGCAACAACAGTGAACAAGATGGCAACAACCCAGCACGTTAAAGCGAGATGTTCTCGTATAAACAATCTCATGATGGTGAAGAGGCCTTCCAGGTATTGTTCAATCGGTAACCCGAACCTCTGACCGTTTCCAGTGCGTCCGTAATACCAAGTTCGGCTAATCGTTTACGCACCCGAGTAACGTTTACGCTGAGTGTATTGTCATCCACAAAAGAGTCATCCCACAGCTTCTCCAAGATTGTCTCTCTGCTCACAAGCTTTGGACTGCGCCGCAGTAACGTTTCCAGCAGAATCGTTTCCTTCTTCGTCAGCTGCACTTTGCGATCACCAAGCTGAATCTCCAGTCTTTCCAAGTACACGACCAAACCGTCCAGTTCCACCTTGCGTTCTTCGTCACGTGCAGCATAGTCCCCATATACCCGGCGCAGCTGACTTCGAATTTTTGCTATAACAATCTCATGCTCAAATGGCTTCGTAATATAATCATCCGCCCCGTTCTCCAGTGCCATGACCTGATCCATCTTCCCACTCCGTGCGGAGATAAACAAAATGGGGCATGTGGACAGCGTACGAATCTGGCGGCACCAATAGAAACCATCGTAACTGGGCAAGTTGATATCCAGAAGGACCACATGTGGCTGTACCTGCTCAAACTGTTGTACAATCATCTCAAAATCCTCGACCAGTACGGCCCGGTCCCCGTAGCGTTCAATATGTGATTTCAATAATCCCGCAATCTTGGGATCGTCCTCTATTATCATAATGGTATACATTATTGGATCTCACCTCTGGCAAAATCATAACACAGGATTTATTATCTAGCATCGATTTGCTTACGCCAATCCACAATATCTGCATTCAATTGCTTCAGGTCTCCGGAAGCTTTCTGATCATCGGATAACTTGTATTGTTGCTTCAATGCCAGGATACGATATACACTTTCATCAATTCGGGACTCGGTGATTTTGCCTGACTTTACTGCACTTATTAGCGTATCAAAAATCGTCTTGGCACTCTCATAACTGTGAGCTACCAACAGAATGTCACTTCCTGCTTTAACCGTTGCTAGGGCTGCCTGGTCCAACTTGTAGTTCTTCGCGATTGCACCCATACTCAGGTCATCTGTGATGACCACACCATCATACTTGAACTTCCCGCGCAGATGTTCACCAATAATGACATCCGATAAGGAAGCCGGATGGTCCGGGTCCAGCTTCGGGAACAAAATGTGTGCAACCATGACCGCCTCTACCTGCTCCTTCACTGCGGCCTGGAATGGAATCCATTCAAGCTCGGCCAGTTGTTTTTCCGTTTTATTCACGACAGGAAGATCAAGATGGGAGTCCACGGACGTATCACCATGACCCGGAAAATGTTTCACTACCGGAATAATGCCTTCATTACGTAGTCCCTTCATCTCTGCAATCCCCATACGTGACACCAGTTCTGCCGAGCTGCCGAATGAACGATCTCCAATCACCGGGTTCTTCGGGTTACTATTCACATCCAACACAGGAGCAAAGTCCACATTAAAACCCGCAAGCTGAACCTGTCTCGCCAACAATTCGCCCATCGTTTCAGCAAGCGCGCTGTCTTTCGTCTCGCCTACTTTTCTACTGGAAGGAATGGATTCCACCGTCTCTGGCATACGACTGACTTTGCCGCCCTCCTGATCCACACTCATGAAGATCGGTACCGGGTTGGACTGATTCGCTTCCTTGATGGACTTCACAAACTTGGCTGTTCCCTCGAGTGTTGATACATTGTTGGCATAGAAAATAATGCCCCCTACCTTTTGATCGGTGATCATCTGTTTGGCTTGATCATCCAACGTTGTCCCTTGAACACCGGCCAGTATCATCTGTCCAATCTTCTCTTCTAACGTTAATGAACTAAGCTGCTCCTGCACCGGATCGACTTCTTCTTGCGGTTCCTCTGGTACTTCTTCCTGCGGTGGAGCGGTATTCTGCTCCGGCGATGAAGAAGATTGCCCTGAGTTGGAGCCAGCATTCGATCCGGTGTTCGAGTCCGTTGCGGAGGAAGGTTTCTGTGCTTGGCCACATGCCGATAAAAGCAGTACGATCCCCAGCAGAAGACACAGCATCTGCAGTGGTTTTCTCCATTTATTGTTCGAGTTGTACCTATAGTTGTGCAAGGATATTCATCCTCCTTATGTAATGTCATCTTGGCAACCCTTGGGTTCAGGCCTAACCTTATCATAAGGTGGTGGATTTTCAAAATAAGTCGTACTGAAGATTGAATCGTTGTTTAGACACTTAAGCGGTAAAAAAAGTGGTTGCACTGGAACCTGAGATGTGGAACTTAATGGTGTTGTGACTAGGCGCGTGTGCGATGTATGTGGAGAATAAAAAGGAGTAACGGTGCAGAAAACGATTTTCTATTGTGAATTTTTCATATGTTGAAATTATTTGTATAGTAAGATCAAAAAGCCGCCCAAAGGCGGCCTATTTGTTCGTTTTTGTTTTACTTTTTGTTGTAAATCGTTGCCGTTCAGCGTTAGTTCATCTTTCACCAAACGTTATTAGGCTTCTATTAATGGAGTGTTTGCAACACTTCCGTTGTAAATGGAATGATTTCGGATATGCGACCTTCACGAATTTTGGCAGGCCATTCGGGATCACTAAGCAGAACACGACCCAAGGCGATCAAGTCAAATTCATTGTTCTCCAACTTCTCATTTAATTGATCCAAATGGGCATCCCCTGTTCCCTGGTTCTCGGTTGCTCTGTCTACGAATTCAGCTTCAAGACCTACCGATCCAACTGAAATAGCTGGTTTACCCGTTATTTTTTGCGTCCAACCCGCAAGATTCAGCTCAGATCCTTCGAATTCCGGTAACCAGAACCGGCGTGTAGAGCAATGGAATATATCCACGCCAGCAGTACTAAGTGGGGCCAAGAATTGCTCCAATTGTTCTGGCGTCTCCACCAGACGTGCCTCATAATTCCCCATCTTCCATTGGGAGAACCGGAGCACAATTGGGAAATCAGGACCAACCGCCGCACGACAAGCTTTAATCACTTCAACCGCAAATTGGGTTCGCCGTACCAAATCACCACCATAATTGTCGGTCCGTCGATTCGTCTGCTCCCAGAAGAATTGGTCAATCAGGTATCCATGGGCTCCGTGCAGTTCAATGCCGTCAAACCCGATTCGCTGTGCATCCGCTGCCGCTTGGGCAAATGCCTGTACAAGACATTGAATCTCCTCATCCGTTAATGGTTCACGTGATGGTTCACCTGCCATGCTTACCCCTGACGGACTTACAGGGTCAGCTTCTGCGTTAGGCAAGTCACCGGAACGACGTGCTGTACCCACATGCCACAATTGTGGCATAATTTTGCCACCCGCTTCATGTACTGCTTTCACTACATTAGCCCATCCTTGCAACGAATCTTCACCATGGAATAATGGAATACTCGCTCCACTAACCGAAGATGGATGATTAATGCCTGTACCTTCCGTTATGATGAGCCCCACTCCACCTGCTGCTCTGCGACGATAGTATTCAGCAACTTCTGGTCCAGGTACGCCCTCTGGTGAGAATCCGCGAGTCATGGGTGCCATAACGATTCGATTAGACAATGTTAGCTTGTCCGAGGTGAAAGGTTTGAATAATGCTGAAGGTACGTTCATAGTACATTGCTCCTTTGCAATTGGAAGTGTGGAACTCCGCATCCACATGAAATGCGACATGCTTTTGTATATTGTAACACGTGTAATCCAGTTGACTGGTTTAGGATTATTTCTCTATCCATTTTATAGTTTCTTAATTTTATTTTCAAATTTTCGAAGTTGGGCGTTCAAACTACTCTTATAGAAAAAAAAAGAAAGCTACCTTACGGCAGCCTCTGTTGGATCACACTACCGAAGCAGTCTGACATGCACTCTACTACATCTTAAAGTATTTTCCCGGTCACCAATAATGTGGATGTAGCATAGTATATAATCCATAATCTTCCTTCCAATTTAATTAGCATTCACGGGGATATCACTGCGGTTCACTCGAAGCAATTTCCCTGATGAAGTTGATAACACATCCGGATCGGTACCCAGACCAAAGTAGAAGTCACCCTCGTTCTCTTCGAAAGACTTGGCATAGGTGTCCTGGTTAAAACGTAAAATCTCATTCCATGTGGTCAGATCCGTTGATTGGTAGACCCGATTTATATACAGATTGGCACTTTGGCGAGTGTACGTAAGCACATACACCTTGCCATCACGCAACAGCACATCGGTTGGGAGCGCCTTGGCATCCGGGAGATTAACTCGCCTTGCCTGATTGATGTCGGTCATGACATTCAAAGATTTGGGCAGCAGCTGCCCATCATTAAACACGCCTCCCGCTATATAGAGCAACTTGTTATTGAAGTTAACATTTTTGCCTATTTTATTATAAGGAATTGTGCCCGTTTGATAGGTTAGTCCAGGTAGCATTTTGTTACCATAGATGACAACATCCCGTTTCTCAAGATTTTCATTAATCTCCAAAATATTAGTTTTGTCATTCCATATTTTATTGGCAGGATACATCATGCCAGATGCATATAACTTGCCATTAAGATGGAACATGGTATAAGCCCGGAAACCAAACGTATTAATGGTCGCATATTTTTGCCAAGTTTCACCTTCATTATGAGAGATTAGAATGGTTGGTTTGGACTCTGTACCCAGCGCGGCAAACATCTTGCCTTGATAAGATGCCAAATCGTATACGTGTACACCCAGCGGCAGATTGCGATATTTGGTCCACACCTCTCCATCCAGACGATAGAAGTTGCCCAGTTCCCACTGTTCACTATCAGAATCATTGCCAGGAATATATAACTTATCGTTTAGTACTCTGTAGATATCAATCTGTTCCTCATCCACATACATCTTCGTTGATGGCAAGATGCCCGGGTTGCTGTTCGTCACCGACTGGGTCTTGAATTTTGCATTCGCTGTATCATAATAAATGACTGGGATAGGGCCTGAATTAGGAGCTACGCCCAGATTGCTGCTATTTCCGTGGCCCAAATATATTTTGCCGTTGTACAGTTGCATGTCCCAGACGTTATTAGCATATGGTGTTTTGGTAAAAGGTCTGCCTAGCAGTTCGATCTTCGATGTTACATCCGCTGAACTGATCGGTGCATTAGACACCTTGGCAAGCCCACGTTCCGTCGCAGGGGGTTGACTTGTTGACGTGGTGTTTTTCGGCTTGGAGTTCCCCATAAGCATCCAGCTCATTCCTGCGACAATGGTCAAAATTACGGCTGTCCATTTTGTATGTCTCTGCATGTCCGCTTCCTCCTTCATTTTTTCATCATCATTACCTTCACACCAAGATGATACAATTTGTATCTTTTTATACTATGTAAAACCACCCGCACATGCAACAAATTTCGCCCTATTTATACAAAAAAAGTAGACAATCACATCTGTTGATGTGCTGTCTACTTGTTCTTAATGTCTGTGATTTCTATTCAGCTTTTACCAAAATCTTAACCTGATTTTTCTCTTTCAACAGTGCTTCAAATCCATGCTCTACCACTTCATCCAACGAAATTCGTTTGGTCACCAGCTTATCAGCCGGGAAGAAACCTTTATCCATCAGACTGATAACCGCCGGGAACACATCGCGATAACCAATAATGCCATTAACTGTACGTTCTTTCATGACAATTGAGTTCGGGTGAATCGGCGCTTCCTGTTCAAAAATACTGACGATCATCAACTCTCCACCAATACGTGTTGAATCGATGGCTTGTTGCAGAACACGTGGAACACCGGTTACTTCATAGGCTACGTTAACGCCACCTTGTGTACGTTGATGGATCTCTTCCACGACATTAAACTGCATTGGATCAATCACAATGGCACCGAGCTCTTCGGCTTTTGCTTTCCGTTCATCCGATAACTCCACCACATAAATATCCGACGCTCCCGAAGCTTTAAGCGCTTCGATGACCAGTAGTCCGATTGGGCCTGCGCCAAACACGGCTGCTGTATCTCCCACTTTTAGCTTGCTTTGTCGCACAGCGTGAAGTGCTACAGCTGAAGGTTCAACCAACGCACCTTGCTCATACGAGATTGAATCCGGAATGGCATGTACCATGTTTTCTGCAGCAGTTACATACTCGGAGAATCCTCCGCCGCCTCCAGCGAGTCCAAGGAAACCCATCTGATCGCACAGATTGTATCTGCCCTGTTTACAAGCTTCGCAGTGTCCACATGCATAGATGGGTTCTACCACAACACGATCGCCTGCCTTGAAACGTGTAACACCTTCCCCTACTTCAACCACCTGTCCTGAGAATTCATGCCCCATAACTATAGGCGCTTGTTCCCCTGTTAGCGGATGCGGTGCTTGAGCGGGAATGAAGATTGGACCTGCTGTGTACTCGTGCAAATCACTGCCGCAGATACCGCACCATTCCACTTTTATTTTGACCTTTCCTTCTTCAGGGTGAGGTTCATTAATATTTTCGAGACGTAAATCTTTGACTCCATGCCAACGTAATGCTTTCATTCATTTCATCTCCCAGATCATAATTTTTGATATAATCGGAAACGTTTCCGTAAATTAAATATGTCACATTTTAGATACACTGTCAAACATATCTCTCCATTAATATGGCTATTTCATGATCATATCGAGTTCACTTTAGAATGCTTGTACTTTAATTCAAGTGATCTTAGCGGTATTACAAACGATGTAATCCTTGATATTAACATATATTATGACAAATATTATTGTAGTTCTATCGAAATTTAATCAGGCCTCGCCATAAATCTGGCCCATTCACGGGATACTTCATTGTTCAAATGTTATAATCAAGTTATATAACTATCGTGAAGTTCATACATATTCCTAATAATTCGGAATCGTTTCCGATAAAGTGAGGTAACCGTACATTGAGGAAAGAACAGAAACTTACGATCAAGGACGTTGCAGAGCGTGCCGGCGTGGGCATCGCTACCGTATCCCGGGCCATCAACAATTCAGAAGGCATCAGCAGTAAAACACGGGATAAGGTGATGCAGGCCATTGAAGAACTGGGGTTTGTACCCAACACCTCGGCACAGAGTCTGAAAATCCGGCAAACGCACCAGATCGCTCTTGTTGTACCCGACATACGTAACGCCATCATTCCGGAAATCTCCTGGTCTGTAGAGCAAACGGCGAAGCAGCATGGTTACCATGTCGTGCAGATCAATACGGCAGGCAATGCCAGAACGGAGCTTGAAACCATTCGTAATGTCAAAAAATTGCATGTGGACGGACTAATCTTCATGCCTCTGGCGTACCCCAAAACGTTACCCGGACTGATTGATAAAGCGCCGCTCCCTATCTCCATGATTAATTACGGCAAGAAACTGGAACCTGGCATGAAGGCAGATATCGTCTCTCTCTCTCAACCTGAAGGCAAACTAGTTATGGAACATCTGTTCAAGATCGGCCGGACTCGAATCGCTTATGCGGGAGCACCGAAGGACATTATTGAAGAGCGCTTTCGTGCGTATGAGCAAGCTGTAGGCCATGTGGACATTTCTCTCGTCTACTTTGGTGAGGACTTTTCATTAAATACAGGTGCCAATGCTGCAGATTATTTTTACGGACTTACGCATATGCCAGATGCCGTCTATGCCATTAATGATATGGTTGCCATCGGATTGGTTAATCGGTTCAAGGAGTTAGGGGTTCGTGTACCTGAAGATGTGGCTGTTGTGGGTGTGGATAACAATCAATGGACAACCGTCACGTCTCCTCAGATTAGTTCCGTGTCCATTATGGGCGAAGAAGTCGCCAGACTTGCTACTGAGCTGTTGTTAAAACGAATTCGGGAGATGAGCACGACCGATTACGAACACATCCAGTTTGAACCGCGCTTAATCGTTCGTGAATCAAGCGTCGCCATGATTCATTCTTCCCAGCGAGGGCCACACAGTTAAATTTGGTGAGGGGGATGGGTCACCGGGATAGAATGTATTTTACATCCGTCCCTTCATTTGTTTTCTACACAGATATACTAAAAAGGTGTTGCTCAGGTCTAACTCTTTCCTGGCAGCACCTTATTTGTCGTTGATTCTATATAACTATAGCAGAGTCATACTCCGCATACGTTCATTCTAAGAAAGCAGTTGCCTGATCGGTGTTCCCTTCAGGAACATCGCTATATTCTCTATGGTATGATTATAATAGATCTCATAATTCCCACGAGTCACATAACCCAGATGCGGTGTGGCCAGAACGTTGGGCAATGTTCGCATCACATGGTTAACGGGTAGCGGTTCCTGCTCATATACATCCAGACCTGCACCAGCAATCACACCACTTTGCAATGCCTCCACCATAGCTTCCTGATCGACAATGCCCGCTCGTGACGTATTTATTAATAGCGCACTCGATTTCATTTGTTGAAATTCGGCTTGTCCGATCAGATTCCGCGTACGATCACTCAATACCAGATGAATGGATACGATGTCGCTCTGTGCAAGCAACTGCTCCTTGGTCTCGGACCAGATCACACCATGTTTTTCGGCTTTCTCTTGTGTCAGATTCTCGCTCCAGGCCATCACATTCATACCAAATGCTTGTGCGATCTCAGCCATGCGAGTGCCTATTTTGCCCAAACCAAGCAATCCAAGTGTTCTCCCATGCAAATCCAACCCGACCGTGCTCTGCCAGTTTCGATTGGAGCGAAGTGCATTATTTTCTGTAACCAGTTGTCTGGACAGTCCCAGAATTAGTGCCCATGTAAGCTCCGTCGGCGGATTAGAGCTTCCCTCAGTTCCACACACAATGATGCCGTTCTTCTCAGCAGCCTTGAGATCTATCGACGCGTTGCGCATACCACTTGTAATCAGAAGTTTTAGCTTAGGGAGCTGCGAAATGACCTTCTCTGGAAACGGTGTACGTTCCCGCATCAGAACCACAATATCGAAATCCTGCAATTCCTGAATGACTTTTTCTTCCGAGCCCATATAGTTGTTGAATGTCTGAATCTCCACCTGATCCACAAACGGCCCCCAGTCCGCCGACGTCAGCGCAACGTTCTGATAATCATCCAAAATGGCACAGCGCAACTTCGTATTCATTCCTGATCTCCTCCTATATCTGCTCAATTCTTAAATATATTGTAGCAACTCCGCATCACTTTAAACAGAATAAATCCCTATTACTGCAGCAAAGACAGCGTAACTTGGATGCTCTGCTCTACAAATAAGCGGTCCGGTCCTGATTTCATCAGTACAGTCAGTCCAATCATGGATACAACCAGAGACTGTGCGACCGCACTCGCGTTCATGTCAGTAGACAACTCCCCGCTCTGTTGCCCTCGTTCTATCGTTTCTTTGAAAAGAACACCCAGGTACATCTGATGCTCCCGTGTAAGGATAGCGAATTTGGGATCATGTGGAGCCAGCTCAACCATCGTATTAATGCAAAAACAGCCGTGGCTAGGCTCGGTCACACTCCCCTCTGCTCCAATATGTTCAAACAATCCACGAAAGGCTTCCCGCACGAAAGAGCCCTGTTGAAGTCTGGCTCTGACTTGAGCCGCGTGCTGAGTGGTATACCTGCGAAGTGCTGTTTCAAATAATTCCTTTTTATCTCCAAAAGCCGCATACAGACTGGGACGTTGTATGCCCATTGCGGTCGTCAAATCATTTAAAGATGCCGCTTCGAACCCTTTGTCCCAAAACGTATGCATCGCTGCATCGAGTGCTTTATCCGTATCAAATTCCCGTTGTCTAACCATACAATTCACCTCTTTATGTATCGATCAGTATGTTTATATATTTTAACCTCCCTCTTATTACAAAGTCAAAACCTAATAACCGGAAAGGAGTTTTTAGCTATAAATGAATCGGAAAATTTGGAATAGAAGCGATCGGATAATTATTTTGTCGTCACATTCTCTGGGTAAAAATCTTTAGTTTAACCCTCACCCAATTCTCTGTTGACAGAATTCACGCAAATAAAGTATGGTTATTCCGAAACATAACATACCGATCAGTACACAATAGAAAGGTGACAACTGCTCATGCAAACTTCTTCTCCAGATGCACAATTATCCAATAAGGATCGTCCTGCCATGTCACGGTTAGTTGCTCTTCTTTTTGCCGTGTGCAGTGGACTTGCGGTCGCCAATATCTATTATGCTCAGCCTTTGCTGGACTCCATCTCTCAAGAATTCAGCCTCTCTCCATCATCCATAGGGATTGTCATCACAGTGACTCAAATATGTTATGCCTTGGGGCTGTTCCTTCTCGTTCCCCTTGGAGACCTCTTAAATCGTCGCAAGCTGATCATCATTCAAATGCTCTTATCCGTGCTTGCACTGGTTCTCGTAGGAACCGCACAATCCAGCTCACTTTTATTCACGGGCATGGCTGTCGTAGGTCTACTCGCGGTCATTACGCAAACGCTCGTTGCCTTTGCTGCACACTTGGCAGCCCCTTCCGAACGTGGTCGCATTGTCGGGTTGGTAACCAGCGGGATCGTCATTGGCATTTTACTTGCACGAACGGTTGCAGGTACGCTGAACGATTGGTTCGGGTGGAGATCGGTATATCTCTTCTCCGCCAGCCTTACATTACTCGGAATTTTCGCCTTATTTTTTGTTCTCCCAAGGCAACAATCAACACAAGTAAAACAAAGCTACTTCCAATTACTCGGTTCCGTCTTGCAACTGTACCGTGAGTTGCGTGTGTTAAGAGTACGAGGTGTGCTGGCCATGCTGATTTTTACAGCCTTCAGCATCTTATGGACTTCTATGGTACTGCCACTAAGCAGCCCTCCACTGTCCCTGTCTCATACAGTCATAGGTGCATTCGGTCTCGCAGGAGCGGCGGGAGCATTGGCTGCTGCCCGTGCAGGTAAACTTGCCGACAGGGGCCTTGGGCAGAAAACAACCGGTGTCGCCCTTGTCATTCTGCTCTTGTCCTGGCTACCCATCGGTTATGTCCATCATTCTCTCTGGTTTCTGATCCTGGGTGTTATCCTGCTCGATCTCGCCGTGCAGGCCGTACATGTTACCAACCAGAGTCTGATCTACGAAGTTCGTCCCGAAGCGCAGAGCCGCCTGACGGCAGCTTATATGATCTTTTATTCCATCGGCAGTGCAACCGGCTCCATCGTTTCTACCCAAGTGTATGCATGGGCAGGCTGGACAGCCGTTTGCTGGTTAGGTGCTGGCGTTAGTGCAGCAGCCCTTGTATTCTGGATGATCGATCGTTATATGCATCGGAATATCGATCATTGAATTAGTCCAGTTTATTCCACACCACAATAAAAAGAGTTGCCAACGGACCAAATAACAGGGAAATCAGAAACCAGTTCCGACCACTTCTGTTTTTTCCCTGAGCCAGTCCGGCATTAATCAAGGCAAGTGTGCCCCAACCTACAAAATATTCATTATCCATCAAATGTCTTCTCTCCTCTATCCATTTAATTCTGGCTACTGCTCAAGCATATCTTTGAGCTTACGATTACGATCCTCCAGAAATGCCTGCATGTATCTCTTCAGCACAAGTCGTTCGGTTGCCCATCCCAGCAATCCAAGTGGAGCTTCGAATCGAAGTGTATCTCTCATGCAAGTCATCTGATCCCCAATTACGCTGAAATGATGTTCATGTCGCATGCTCTTGAAAGCCCCTTTCTCCATCTGATCCACAAAGAGGAAAGGTCGTTCGAACTGCACAATTCGGGACTTCAACTTCTGTCTGACCCCAAAATGAGTAGCCTGAAATGTAACGGTATCCCCTGCTCCAATTCTTCCTGTGGTTACTCCTGCAACTGCTCGCTCTCTTGTATGTTGCCAGACGGTCTGAGTATGTACATCAATATCCCGGGCATAGTCAAAGCATCGTTCAATCGAGGCATGTATTGTAATCTCGGTTGTCACTTCAATCATGGCGATCGCTCCTTGGCAGGAAAATAAGGTCTTTGCAAAGTATACGCTTGCTTCCTTGGTCGAACAACACATCTAGGATGCTATAACAAAAAACGGGTCCCCTGTCTTCTTACAGGAGGCCCGTTCTCAATATAAATAAGGAATACAGATAATACTTAGATTAAATAAGCAATTCATCAATGGCAAGCGTACGCTCTTTGGAGAGATCGCGATATTCTTCAGACTCCACTTTGATGAGTGGTTTGAAAATATCAGATGTATTGTTCATGACAATAACACCCTTTTCTCCATTGCTGAGCAGTACTTGTTTCCCGATGAAATTAGGAAGCAAATGTTGCATCAATGCCTGAACCGGTTTTTCATTCAATTTACCAAATCCCATTCCATAGATATCTCTAAGGTTGTTGATCAGATTTGGATTGCTTCCTCCGTGATTCCCTGATCTCATGCCTATATAGATATCCGCTACAGATACAATCTGTGTATATGGATGAATTTCACTTTTCTCAAGTTGCATCGGATAACCCGACCCATCTTCCCGTTCGTGATGTTGCAGAGCAACCAGTGCTGTCGCTTCATCCGTCATCGAATTTTTGATAATTTCATGGCCATATATAGTGTGACGCCGCATTTCAAGCTGCTCATCAGCCGTCAACGGTTCTGTTTTGTTCCGAATCCGGTGGGAAACTTTGCACTTTCCAATGTCATGCAGATAACCACCGCGACTAATCTGATAACTCTCCTTCTGAGAATATCCAAGCCAATTCGCGAGGTAGAATGACAACAATCCTACCTGGATTGAATGTGTATAGTTATTGACGTCATCCCGCTCCAGCATCATCAGGAGATGAACGACATCTTTTTGCTCATCCAGTCCTTCAACCATCGGTTGCAGTGCATCATCCACCATGGTGGCGTTGAACTTGCCAACGGTCAGAGCTTCGAGAAAAGCATTTTGATAATTATGTACAGTCTGAATAAATTGGGACTTCAGCTCTTCTTCAGGCGGTTCTTCCTTCGTAGTTATCCCCGAAGCATGCTTTGCGGCTGCTGCAAAAAATTCTGCTTCAGTGATTTCTTCTTCGCGTGATTCAATATCTACATAATCTACACGGTGCTGCATAAGCAAGGTGATATCCTCACCTTTGATCACAGTTCCCTTCCCGAGAACGTGTAATCCTGCATCGCTGAATGTATCCGCAGTTAGACGGTCTCCGTCTTGCAGGTTCATAATATGGATTCTCAAATCGGTATTCCCCCTGAACAATTCATTATAGTAACAGCACCCAACGGAACGGGGCCACAAAAATACCTATACTTCTTTATATCGTTATAATTCTTCATTTCATACATAGTTCAAACGACCTTAATCACAATGGTAAATACGAACGCCTAAGACTTTATCCTCACTCCAACATCCAAATTAGTCCCGGTTTTAAACTTTTACACACTTTTGTGCCTCATTGCCGTATCAGAGTAAGCCAAAGAAGTTCAAACGCTCCGTTTGAACTTCTTCAAGACATCTCAAATTAGATTTTGATCGAACCCAGACTAGCACCTTTAACAAAAAATCGTTCAATGCTCTTCTCGACCGAAGCATCGGGAATCAGCGGTGGTGCCTGATGGGGTTTGGTACGTGCATCAATAATCACCTGATCACAGCCCCAATGCTTGTGGTCATATCCGCTATTAACCCCGTACATGTCATGTGAAGGGTTGCTGCGAGTAAAGGTTGCCCATAAGAAGTTGCTGAGGTTAGCACTCAAGAACGAACTGTCGTCACATAGAATGATCATCGGACACGAGTCCAGACCTCCCTGTTCTTTCAATAGAGACGTGAATGCTTGCATCTCCTGTGCTGTATCCGCATAACTCGTAAAGGCCGATGTCTGGATCGAAACGATACCCGGCATGATGAGCTGTGGATTCTCATAACCACGAATGTTTTTCAAAGACTCTGGCACTTCCGAACACAGCTCCCGAATCTTGTCGCCATACGCTGCAAAAACAACTTTGCTTCCGCTGTTCAGTCCTGTACCCGAATAATCGAGTGTATCAATCGTTGTATGGGTATGGAAATGAATATCCCGCTGCATATCCATACGCTCCAAGATATAGGTCAGGAATTCAACTTCCTTGTGGGTATCCAGAGGTTGCTGATCCTCAGCAGTAATAAACAGGTACTTCGCCAGACTCAGCTGACCCGTACCCAAAATACGGTTGGCAATCGTAAGCAACTCTGTCGGCTGCTTCACCGCCTGATATGGGGTGTAACGTTCACTGCCGATGGCAAACAGCAATGGATGAACCCCTGCTGCATCGACCGCATGCACTTCTTTGACACCTGGAACCTCCTGTTTGATCGCGTCTCCAGTAATCTCATGAATCAAATCGCCAAAAGCCGTATCCTCTTGCGGTGGACGACCAACAACTGTAAACGGCCAGATCGCATTAGGTTTGGCATAGACTTTATGCACACGCATTAACGGGAATTCATGGGTCAGACTGTAATAACCCAGATGATCACCGAACGGACCTTCGGGTTTTGTCTCGCCTGGGTAGATATCACCCGTGATGACAAAATCGGCATCATTGCTAATGCAATACCCGTCCTTGTAACTGTACCGGAAGCGACGTCCGGCGAGCAAACCGGCAAATGTCATCTCACTTAGTCCTTCAGGCAAAGGCATAACCGCTGAAAGTGTATGTGCAGGTGGACCCCCAATGAAAATACTAACTTTCAGTGGTTCTCCCTTTTTGACAGCTTTGGCTTGATGTATACCGATTCCGCGATGAATCTGATAGTGTAACCCTATTTCCTTGTTCATTTCAAAATCATTGCCATCCAGTTGAACCCGGTACATCCCCAAGTTTGAATTCATGATTCCTGGTTTGTCCGGATCTTCCGAATAAACCTGCGGTAGAGTCACAAATGCCCCACCGTCCATAGGCCAGTGCTTGATGAGAGGCAAGTCCGAGATTTGAATCTCTTGCGCGGACACGGGTAGACTAATAGACTTCTGTTTTGGCAGCGCCTGCCACGCAGCAAGACCTGTTTGGACATGCTGAAATGGTGTCTTAAGCGCCTTCATGGGATCGTCACGAACTGCCATGACCCGTTGTACGCCTTCCAGCGTACCGCGGAACATGAACTTGCTTCGTTCCACCGTGCCGAACAGATTGGATACGGCCTGGAACTTTGAGCCTTTTACATTTTCGAATAACAACGCCGGGCCTTTAGCCTCGTGCACTTTCATGTGGATCGCTGCCATCTCAAGATGAGGATCAACCTCTTCTTTGACCCGAATCAAATGACCATGCTGCTCCAGATCGTTAATACAATCTTCCATATTGCGATATTTCATTGGATGGCTCCATTCTCTGTATGATTAAATTAATTAAGTTCATAGATTCACATAACGTCTCTTCTATTTTATCAAATGATCCACTGCTAAACAAAACTATATGTGAAATTTTGTCGCGAATACAGATATCAAAAAAGCAATCTGGCAGCAATCTGAATCCTGAACGCACAGGGACCGATTGTTTCCATATTGCTCTCTCTGTTCTGGCTTGCCTTAAGGTGTAATGGTCGATCTGGGGATCGTGACAATAAACTGTGTGCCTTTTCCTACTTCGCTCTCTACATCAATTGTACATTGATGCAATTTCAATATTTTAATCACAATGGACAAACCCAATCCATTCCCTCGAAGCGAGCTGCTTCGCGCTTTGTCCACCATGTAGAATCGATCAAAGATATACGGGAGTGCTTCCTCAGGTATTCCTTGTCCAGAATCTCTAATCAATACCTTCACAAATGAAGATGACGTCTCAATTTCGACATGAATGATACCTTGTGGACCGGTGTATTTGATCGCATTGTTTATTAAATTTTGCCAGACCTGATCAAACAAATCTTTGTCCACTGTGATCTCGCAGGGCAACAAATCCAATTCGATCTGTATGTCCTTCTGAGCCCACTGCGGCTCTGCCAGTAAAATCGCCCTTCTTAATTGTTCATCTACCTGGAACGTGGTGAAATGAACCGGATGATGCTCTGAATCCAGCGAGGCTAGCCGAAGCAGATTATCACTGAGCCTCGATAAGCGCAGCGTTTCCTCATAGATAATATCCAAATGCTCTTTCTGCTCTTCTAATGGAATAACACCATCTTGTAGTGCTCTGGTGAATCCTCTAATTGAGGTGAGCGGAGACTGCATTTCATGAGAGACGTTGCTGACAAAGTCATCACGAACCGAATCGATTTTTTGCAACTCACTGGCCATATGATTAAAGCTCTCCATCAGTTCGCCAAACTCATCCTGATTATTATGTTTCAAGCGGACCGACAGGTCACCTGAGGACATCTCCTTCGCTGCAATCGTTAATCTCTTAATCGGTTTCACAATGTACCCGGACATGAACAGGATTAATAAGCTGCCAATCACCAGAACCGTTAACAGTGAGGTTAAGAGCGTGTTTCGCAGTGTATGAAAAAGAGAGGAGAAATCGCTTTGAATTAGAAATGTGCCGATCCCCTCGTTTGTTCCAGGAACACCTATGGTCGCGACTCCATCTTTACTGGACAGAAAAATGGCATCCGTTGTACCCGCCTCAAATAACGAATGAACTTTGTCCTCTGGCAAGGAAGATAACACTTCACTTTGTTCATTCACGGGAGTGATATTTAAGCCGTAGCGAGCAAAGATACCTAAGCTTGATTGTACTTTTTCCGGATCATCAATCAGGTTAATCAGTGTAGCGAGATCTTGAGCAAAGGTAACCATAAAACGATTCGGTGTCTTTTCCTGGGACCCGTTATTTATCATAAAGGAGAGAATTAAACTCACCAGAACAATCCCGATAAACGTAGCTACGATGCGAAGTCGCAGGCTTTTCCTAAACATTTTCATGCCCGCTCCAGCCGATAACCGAGTCCTCTTATCGTTGAGATCACTAACTCTGGTACAGGTTCAAGTCGCTCCCTTAACCGTTTGATATGTACATCAACCGTACGCTCATCTCCTTCGTAATCGATGCCCCATATGTCATCTATAAGCTGTGTACGTGTGAATATTTTCCCTGGCGAACTCGCCAGAGAAAATAACAATTCACATTCCTTCTTTTTCAATTCGATAGATTGTCCATCCGCAACGACCATCAAGTTGCCCAAATCAATCGTTACACCGCTAACCTGAATCATGTTTGATGAACTTTTGTTATATCGCTTCAGTAACGATTTTACACGCAAGATTAACTCCACAGGATCAAATGGTTTAACCAGGTAATCATCTGACCCGGCATTAAATCCTCTGACTTTGTCCTTGGATTCTCCCTTGGCAGTCACCATCAGGATGGGAATATCCAGATAAGACCGGATATCTTCCGTCAGTTCAATACCGTCTATTCGCGGCATCATCACATCCACAATCGCCAGATCAACTTTTGTATGCGAGAGGATATCTAGCGCCTCTTGACCGTCTGGTGCTTCCAGCACGGAGAATTGATTCTTTTCAAGATAAATTCGGATTAATTTACGGATATGGGAATCATCGTCCACCACCAGAATTGTGTTCATGTAGCCATTATCCTTTCCAAAATTGATATTTATTCGTATCGTAAGGATTCCATCGGGTCCAGCTTCGCCGCTTTTGATGATGGCATCAAACCGGCAACAATACTAATCGCTGTACTTACCACGATACCAAACAAGATATAATATCCCGAGAGATTAATGAGTTTTGCTCCAAACGCATTGTCCAAAAGAATGTTTAACACATAACTAATGATCACTGCAAAGATTACCGCAATAATACCACTAAATACGCCTAATAAGGCAGATTCGGAGAAGAATATTCGCTTGATATCTTTCTTTCTTGCTCCAATCGCCCGAAGAATTCCGATCTCCTTTGTCCGTTCCACGACACTAATGTAGAGTACTACGAGTATCATAATACCGGATACGATCAACGAAATACCTGCAATACCCGCAAGTACAATGGAAGCCATACTTACATATGTGGTGATATTCTCCATGACCTTGGCCATTTGGGAGCCTGCGAAACCAGCGTCTACAGCAGCTTCATTGATATCATTTACATATTTCATATCGGTAGCATAGGCGTTAACCTGAATTGGTCCAATCGTTATTCCTTCGTCCGCATACATTTGCTCCAACGTCTCTGATGAAATGTATCCCGGGGATTGCTGCATTGGAGATCGTGGATCTGCCGCTTCGTAGATCCCTGAGATGGTTACTTCTTTCTCCAAAGTTACTGGTTTATTATTGCCATCCATCTCATTGATATATAAAAACACGGACTTGCCGATCATGGTTTCAGCTTGATCATTTCCGCTTAATTGTTTCGCTGTATCGAGAGGTAACAGCATCTGATTTTCTACCGGCAGAACACCAGTTGTCATCAATGCTGGATCAAAAGCATCCGTTAACGTTGTTAACTGTGTGAGTCCTACACTTTGTTTTTCATTCACCATAGTCGATTTGCCTGTAATGGTCGTAATTGTCTCTACATGATCCACATTAGGAAAATTGCGAATCGTCTCTACATCAGCTTCGGTGAACGGTTCACCTGGTGCCATCAAGGCCTCGGGGCCTTGCATGTCCTTGGCTTCTTCACTCGGCTTTGTTATATCCACGAGCAAAGGGTCCATACTTGAATTGATTTCGTCATTCATATACGTCGTTATACCATTCCCCAAGGAGAGCATCAGGAGTACACTTAATATACCTATAGATCCACCCAAAGCGACCAGAACATTACGCTTGCCGTTGAGTTTCATATTTTTAAGTGCCATCTTGAATGAAGCAAGCAAGCTCAGGCTACGGGAAGAATCCTGACCACTCTCGTAAACAGCCGTAGAAGGATCTTTCAGGTGAATATCATCACTAATACGCCCCTCTTCAACCTTCACAATACGTGTACCGGAGTCAGCGACTTTCTGCGAGTGAGTTACGGCAATCACCAGCATTCCCTTTTTGGCTATACTGTCGAGCAGAGCGAGGATTTGATCTCCGTTTTCCCTATCCAGAGCACCCGTCGGTTCATCTGCAAGAATAATATCCGGATTGTTGGATAATGCCCGTGCGATGGAAACCCGTTGCTTCTGACCGCCAGATAACTGGTTGGGACGTTTGTTCAGATGATCCTTCAGTCCGACCTCTGTCAATATATCAACAGCACGTTGGTTCCGATCCTTCTCATTGGTATCCGTCATTTGCATCGCAATCGTTACATTTTCGAGGACAGACAGATGCGGGATCAGATTGAAATTTTGAAAGACAAAGCCGATATTATTCTTCCGATAATCATCCATTTCCTTCTCTGTCATGGCACTTAAGTTCTTGCCACGAACAACGACGTCCCCTTCATAGTCGGAGTCCATACCACCAATGATATTCATCAGTGTCGACTTACCACAGCCAGATTCGCCGAGGATGGAGACAAATTCCCCTGTCTCAAAACTTAAGTTCAAACCGTGGAGTACCGGAACTCTTTCTTTTCCATATAAGGTGTATGATTTCTTCACATTTTTAACTTCCAGTATTTTCATATGGATCTCTTCCTCTCCTGATCATGCACGATATCTATCTATTTGATGTTCATATCGTAACAAATCAGTATGAACTGATAATGAACTGGACCATTGCACCTATAAGAGGTTGTTCAAAAGAACTATATGCAAAAAACCCGAATCCTTAGATATAAGGACTCGGGTTGTCTTATTTCGTTATTGCATTTGATAATATAAGTTAAACTAATCATTTACACGATAACGGAGAAGACAGAAAAAACCTGAAAAAGCGAAGCGTTCGCCTTTATCCCCGGATTTTCACCTTTGGAAAAGGGATTCAAAAAATCTGGGGATAACAGCGATTGGAAGGTTATTCTGTCGTCGTAGTGTCAGTGTAAATAATCTTTAGTTCAACTTATAAAGTTTAGATTAATCCCGCTTTTGCCAGCAGCCTTTTCACAATCGCGGCTGACTGCGCACGACTAATGTCTGCATCTGACATCAGTTTGCCATCAGCACCTTGTACCAGCTCTTGTTTAATCGCCGATGCAACTGGCTCTGCTGCCCAAGCCTGTACTTTAGCGCTATCGCTGTATGTGCTCAACAGACTTGTTGTCTCTGACGCGTCGGCCTGTGCCAGACCGACCAGTTTCATCGCACGTGACACAATGGTCAGCGCTTCAGCACGAGAAATTTCGCTGTTCGGACGGAAGCTGTCGTCAGCATAACCTGAGATTAGGCCGTAGGACACAGCCGTCTGAACCTCATCCTCATACCAGCTGCCAGTCTTCACATCTGTGAACGATGCCGCTTCTGTACTGCGCGGGGAATGCAGCCCCAAACCTCTTAACAGAACAGCCGTAAACTCTGCCCGTGTAATACTCCGGTCTGGCGCAAACACGTTCTCACCGGTGCCTTGTACGATCAGACGGGATGCCAGATCCTGTACGTCATCACGACTCCAGTGACTTGATACATCGCTGAATGTTGCCGGATGATAGATCAGAGCGTAAGTGCTGTTCGTCAAGCTGTTAATAATAGCAGAATCTTGCACGTTACCTTTGATAACCTTGGTCGGTACATGCAGAAGGCTGCCATCTGGCTGAAGCACAACTCCTGTCGTGATCTTTGAACCATCGACACCCTCTGGCAAAGTAATGGAGCGCTCTACATAAGAGTTGAAACGATCTACATTAACTTGCTGTCCATTCCAGATCGCTTTTACTTCAAAATCAATCGGAGCTGCGATCACCGTTGTGTTCTCCAGCTTATCCGCTGCAGCCTGAATTGCTGTTTGTTTAGATGTGGCACTAGGCACAATAGCGATTTGGATTGTGATATCTTCCAATGGAACCGTGCTTCCGAATTGGTTCAGAATCTGATCCACCTGAATCTGGTTAGCTGGAAGTGTGTACGTACCGCTATCAGTCTGAATGACAACTTCGGCATTACTTCCTTCCATTGTTTTGACCAACTTGCCGTTCAGTTCACCAACGACCGCACCCTTGCCAGTACCTGTAATAGGCAGCAGAAGCGTTTTTAGTCCACTTCCAATCTGATTGATGACTTTGTCATTATCCACATGAACCGTGGTGGTAACCTGATTGTTTACCGTTGATGTGCTAGCCGTAGCAGACTGTTCCTGTTTCTGACCGTTCACATAGATGTCTACACCTTTGGTTACCGCCGGAGTCGATGGAACTGGGGTAACGACTGGTGAAGTTGGCGATACACTTCCTCCTCCTCCACCTGAAGAGTTACCAGGATTCGGTGTAGGTGTCGAACCAGAATTATCGCCACCTGAGTTTGCTGCTATAATTGTGATTGTTCCACCAGACAACTGAGCACCACTATTGTGTTCTACATTTGTAAAATGCCAATGTTCTGAATCGCTTTGCACCACTGTGAGCTGTTTTGTTCCAGGAGTCGCATTACTTTTGGCTTTGACCTCAATATCAAATAATTGCTGTTCATCTGAAATCAGACGTTCACCTGCATTGAAATCAACCCAGATGATCCGTACCCAGCCTTCTTCGTTATTAATTACGTACTGGAAGTCTCCTGTACCGGTTTCTTCTGGAGATGTGCTAATCGTGCTGACAGATTTAGGCGTGATACGGACAACTTCCAGGGCAGATGTATCATAATCAATCTGCATATTATAAGCGCTAACCTGAGAATAGGACTGCTTTAATGTAACAGGGACATGAACCGTCTGCCCCGCCTGTACACTAACATTTGCAAATTGTACTTGTGATGGTTCTACCGGTTCTGCCCCAGCTATACTCGGGAATACGAGAGACGAGAGTAGCGTCAGTGCGATGAGACCTGACATTGTTCTTCTGATTCTTGGACGTTTCTTTTTCGGTTGAAACATGTATTAGCCTCCATGTCTGTATCAATTGGTAGAATGTATGGTGACGATAAAAAGAATATTGTTATTCGTTATTTAAATTAAAAAATATGAATTAATCAGGGCGTTGTATTTTTTCTTTTCCAACAATGTATACTCGTCTAGACTCCGTATTCGTATCCGAAGTGGAATGAGCAGTCACTTCGAGCACAAGATAATAACCTTCGTCCTCAGATGTAACGGTATGCTGTTCTCGTGTCTCCCCTTCTATTAGAACCATATCTTCTCCTGAAGGGTCTGTTGCGCGGTACCACTGATAAGAGGGAGTATTAATGTAATCAATATCATCACCATCAACATCCATTAAATAATAATCTGTGGCAATTGTGTTCTCCATGTAATTCTTCAATTGACCATTCAGCACATACGGCGCATCGTCCACTTGTTGAAAGGTCAACACATAATCATTGTTTTTCGCGCCAAGTGTTTTATTGGCATATCCGTTTAACAACGCATTCATATCCCCCAAAGTGGGTTCCGCATTACGATCCACGTCCATTCGGTTCATCTCTACATAAGAATAACCGCGGCGACTGACCATATTACGAAGATAAGTCAAAAGTTCTGCTGCATCCGCAGAATTCACTTTTCCGTCTGCATTTACATCCCCTTTTTTACTAATGTTAAGTTCAAAGTTATCCGTAACCGTTTCCGGTACATCAGATACAGTATATTGAGCTTTCAATTCAATATTGATCTTGCCGCTCTTGTAAGGAATAACAACCAATGTATTTTCATTTTCTATCGTTTCTACATACACCCTAGCTATACTGTTATCACTTGAGTTGGCTGTGAGCATACTAAACTCATCAGATCGTAAATGGGTACTCAAATCAATTCTAACTCTATTGTTCGTTACCTCGATGGGTACACCGGACACAAAAGAAGGATCGTTTTGTTCCGATGAATAATTTAACCAATGGATGCCGTCGTTGAGCACAGGCCGTGAAATGTTAATCTCTGGACCAATTTCTCCCGCATTAGCTTGAGGAAGCGCTCCACCTATAGGCAACGCAATGCCCAAACCGAGTGCAGTCAACATGCTTTTTTTCAATATCGGCTTAAGCCGTTTTTTGTTTTGTTTCCCCTTCAATTCATGTTCCTCCTCGTATACATTTCAAATTTGAACAACTACATGCTCAGTATAACGAGTCATTCTGAACCGATTCTGAACAGGACTATGGAACTATTTCCAGTTGTGATTCGACAAAAAACGCCATGGAGTAAGCCTCCATAGCGTTTTGAACACAAATCATTTTCCAGTTCGGATCATATTCACCTAAAATTAAATTCCCTCAACAATCCGTTTGGCTCTAACCTTCACCTCACGGTAAAGTTCATCCTCATCAATCGTGAGCAGCTTTCTGCCTCTCATGAGGATCTGACCATTCACGATCGTGGTGTCCACGTCCGCCCCATTTACGCTGTAAGCCAGTAACGCTTCTACCTCATGTACCGGTTGAAGATGTGGTTTCGCCAGATCGATCAGGATCAGATCAGCTTTGCACCCCACCTCAAGCATCCCCACTTCATCCTGTAGACCAAGTAGACTAGCACTTCCACGTGTAGCCATGCTTAGTACATCCTTGGCTGGCAAGCGAGTGGGATCGCCATAATCCAGCTTTTGCAGCCAGGTAGCGGCTTTGATCTCTTCGAACATATCCACGGTTGTGGCACTTCCCGCTCCATCCGTTCCGATTCCCACGTTAATTCCCTGAGCCAACATCTCGGTAATTGGAGCAATTCCACACCCCAGCTTCAGATTGCTGACTGGGTTATGTGCTACACCGCCGCGCATGCCCTTCAATCTGCCGATGTCCCTGCGATTGAGGTGTACACCATGCGCAAGCAACACATGTGCCTGTTCGAACATCCCCGCCTCTTCCAGATACTCTGTCGGTGTCATGCCATAGCGCTCACGAATCTTCACAACTTCTTCCTTCGTCTCAGCCAGATGAATATGTAGCGGGATATCCTCCTTGACAGCCAGAGCAATGACTTCACGTAGCGGCTCCATGGGACAAGTGTAGGGTGAGTGGGGTCCATACATGGTTGTAATCCGCCCATCGGCCGCTCCAGACCAACGTTGTACAAGATCAATCGCCTCCTGCAATCTGCGCCCCCCATCATCCTCCATGAATACCATCCCACGTGTAAGCGATGCCCGCATACCCGTTTGCTCAACCGCTTCTACAATCTCATTCATATGAATGTACATATCCGCAAACGCAGTGGTACCCGAACGGATCATCTCGGCGATGGATAACTTGGCACCCCAATAGATGTCTTCCGGGTTCATCCGTGCTTCGGCAGGCAATATTTTGCGTTCGAGCCAGTCCATCAGCTTCAGATCATCCGAGAATCCCCGGAGCAGACTCATCGGTGTATGTTGGTGGGCATTAATCAGTCCTGGCATGGCAACCTTATTACGTCCATCGATAATCTCATCTTGCGGTTGAGGCAGAATGTGTTCAGCAATATGCGTAATGCGATCACCCTCAACACGAATATCCCCCGTAAAGGGGGCATCGGCATCTTTCATCGTTAGGATCGTAGCTTGCTGAATCAGTATACTCATTACATTCACGGCTCCTCTGAATTGGTTATGGTCATTCCATATCCGAGGGTAAGCCTTCACGTAACGGCAAGGTCAAGTCATTTTAATTTTTGAATGGTCATCTTTCTGAAATGTTGTATAAAAGGTTTGGGGTCGATCTCGACCATATATGGATATACTCCTGTGCTTGTGTGCAAATAGAAAAATCCACCTTCATCACCCATACGACGAAATGACATATCAAACACTTCCGTGATGTTGAACTCGCGGTATTTGGTCACGATTTTATCTGAATACAGAATCATGGAGCGGGCATTCATCTCAATCTCTTGGGCGAGACCCGTCACTTCTCTCTGTACTTTGTAATAAGGTAATACAGCAACGCAGTTCATGATCTCCCTCCATTCATGCCATGATTATTGTTCCATCATAGCAGATCGGAGGTTCTCAGCAAAAGAACATGAAACTAGGTGATCTTGGTCGTCACCTTTAGTGGCGTATGAAGTGCATTCTGAATGTCTTGCAGAGAGAGACACTGTTCAATATGAAACACACCATGTGGCAATTCTGTTTTATACACACGTTCTGCCACGGCTGCAGCTACCGCTGCTGTTGCATCTGCTTCCTTTGCACCGACCAGTAGTTGTTCGACGCGGGTTTGCTCACCATTTTCCCATCCTACGGCATCGACCTTGACCGCATACATCGGCTCTCCCCCAGGAATAAGGCCAAATGCCTTAACCGTTCCATTCCGAATAGACGTGATACGCAACAACGAAAACAACCCTGCACGTTTGGAGATTGCCATGGATCCTGTGATCCAGCGGGAGTCCAGACAGAGTCTGGTAGATACGGTTGGAATACGTAACGTCCGAGCAACCACATGCTGATCCGAAAAGTTAAACCGATAGGCCTTCCGCTGCCCTAGTTTTGCTCCAAAATCAATACGTTTGCCATCTCCGAAACTTTGTACCTCAGCAGGTTTGCCCTTTTTCATCACTTGGTAAGTGGCATTCATCTGATCAACGGTCCACTCCACGGCAGCTTTTCCGTGCTTCTCTCCAAGTCCCAGCATGACGGTAATGTCTGCTTCCTCCACCTGATCCATATGCATGGTCGCTTCGCGCACAAGCAAATTAGTCACTCCGGGTGATAATCCAACGCTGAGGATCGCGGTTGATTGGGAACGTTGCATTTTGGTGTGCAGCTGTTCAACCTGAGCGAGAAAATCATATTTTGCAGAAATATCAATATAGTCGGTTCCGGCTTGTGCACAGGCTTCAACGAACCGGGTATCGCTCTGGTCAACACACATGATAACCAGCTTCACAGGCCTTAACATGGATGGTTCTACAGGTCGTGTTACATCCAGTTGAAGTGGTAGCACAGCACCACCTGTAGACCTGCTGAACTCTTCCGCACGGTTCATGCGTGTACCCGCAGCCCATACTTTACCCGGGAACAATTTCCCCAGTTGAGTACATATCATCTGCCCCACTTGACCATAACCACCAACCACCCAGATCTGATCTTTCATAGTCTTCACGCTAGTTTCGAATTGCATAATACCCCTCCACCCAGAACGCCCCGAAGTAACGTGTAATATGTGAGAAACCGCATTCGGTCAGTAGCTGAGTCATCTCTTCAGAGGATATTGGATCGGATTCACGGCCCAGGGAAGCAGCAAAGCGCTCCCACTCTTCAGGAAGGACGCCCACACTCAACATGTGATCCTTCCAAGCTTGCATCATGATTGGATGTGCAGGTGAACGAAGATCGGCATTTACAGCCGCAATGATCAGTGGTGCACCCGGTTTAAGTCTAGCTGCGAGGCTGGTCAGAAACGTTCTCTTGGCCTCCATCCCCTGAAGGAAATGTAACATGAGCATGCTTGTCGCCCCATCATATACAATATCCTCCGGCAATTCTTCAACCGTGACAGGTTGCAGTTTCACTCTGGAACCGATGCCTGCTTCCGTGACTCGTTTCTCAGCAAGTTGTAGCATGGGCTGTGATGGATCTACTCCAGTCAATGTCCAACCGGCATGACGTGATCCGAGCAGAGCAATCTCTTTTCCCCCTCCCGCACCGGCAACAAGGATATGAATATCGTTGTTATTCGCGAAAGATGCTGAAAGCAGCCGTTCCATTAGATCATGCATATGAGAATAACCTGGAATTTTCAGGGCTATCGATTGTTCGTAACGATGAACATCTGCTGTTTCCCAGCTCATCGGTGATAGATTGTGATTCATGGACACCGCACTCCTCTTGAATTGAAGTTAGACTTGACTCGTTGTTCGTCTAATTTCATTATAGAAGGATACGGCGAGCCTACAATCCCAGAACATTGGGATATGCGCACAGAGAGAGGAGTAATTTTGTTGACATCACGTATTGATCGGAACCACAGACTTATCACTTCTCTTGAAAAAGGAACCTGGACCTCACATACCTATCGGGAAGCTGTTCTCAAGCAGATCCATACGGTTATACCTTACGATGCATACTGTTTCACTACCGTTGATCCTCTGACTCTTCTCTCCACAGGAGCCGTGACAGAAGATGGCATTGAGGCCATTCATGATCGGTTATTCATCAATGAATACATGGAAGAAGATATACATAAATACGCTGAATTAATTCGCAGCGGTGAGCATACAGCTACACTTCATACGTCCAACTTACAGCTTGAACAAAGCCCTCGATATATCAACATTCTTCAGCCAGCGGGGTTCGGTGATGAACTACGTGCTGTATTGGTTAGTGGAGACGCTTGCTGGGGTTATCTGACCCTATATCGTAAGACAGAAAGTGCTGTCTTTACAGAGGAGGAGCGGTGGATGATTCAGTCCTGGACCGCTTCTATTGCATCGATGCTGCGGTCCACGAGCTTGACACTGATCGATGAGATCACGAGTGAAAGTCCCGAGGAACCCGGAATTTTGATCACCTCAGACACGTTCCAGCTCTTATCCCTGAACGCCTCCGCTCAATATTGGCTGTCCCAATTGCGCATGCTGGAACATGTAGGGCCTGATGTGCTGCCCCGTCCGGTACGTGCAGTGAGTTCCCACCTGCAGCGCAAGAATCGGGCAGAACTGGTCGTGGATACTCAGATCGCTCCCGAATCACCCTCCAAAGTTTGCATCCAACTTCCGGATGGGCGTTACCTCATTCTTCATGCCAGTCTCATGCAACAGCTTACAGGACCAGATCAGATTGCTATCCGTTTGGAGCAGGCGATGCCACAGGATTTGCTGCCCTTGCTCGCCGAAAGCCATGGATTATCCAGTCGAGAGCGGGAACTTCTCGGATATGTGCTCCGCAGTTATTCGTCCAAGGAAATTGCTGCTTCGATGCATATTTCGGTCTACACGGTTCAGGATCATTTGAAATCCATTTTCGCCAAGACCAAGGTATCCTCACGTCGCGAGCTCATCTGGTATTTCGTTTCCCGTTTCCAGCTGTCTATGATCCTGCGATATAAATCCTGATGAAATTTCCCAGTAATCAAATTGACTATCGAATAATGAGAAAAATCAAAAGATGCCAATACGATATCCTCGTAATGGCATCTTTTTCTATATGCTATTAATTAAGAAGCATAGCGGTAACACAGGGTAACTTCGTTGTTTGAACTTTTGTTATCTTGCATTCTGCTTTAAAATGCAACGCGCAGTCCTGCCAAGCCGTTTTCCACAAAAAAATTCAGACTATATCATTGATTGTGTTATTTGGCTTTTGCTAGTAAATAAAGAAAATATGGAACACTAATGACTGTAATTACGATTCCTGTCGGCACATCTCCTACGAGGCTAACCGTGCGCGTAATCGTGTCAGCCAACACCACGACTAGTCCCCCGGCTAAGCTGGCAGCCGGAATGAGCAATTTGTGATCGGGACCGACCAGTTTTCTGGCCATATGCGGAGCGATCAATCCAACGAAAAAGAAGCTTCCTCCCACAGCTACACTGCCAGAGGATAAAGCAACAGCAGCGATTGACAACCCCAAGAACTGTCGCTTCACGGAAACACCAAGCCCCTGTGCTGTCTGATTGCCCAAATGGAGGGCATTCAATATGCGAGCCTTGTAAAAAATATAGCCGAGTAAGATCAAGACCCATGGTGTCAGTATGGAGATATAACCCCAATCATCGCCCCATAGGCTCCCCGCCAGCCAATACAGCATGAAGTTCATCTGCGAATCATCCAGCTTGAGTGTCAAGAAGGTCGTCAGCGCCCCGTACCCGCTTCCTAGCGCGACCCCGGTCAAAATCAAACCGATTGGCGAGATGTCTCGTCCGCGGCGATACGATAATAAGAAGATCAACCCCGCCGCCAATAGTCCGCCAACAAAAGCCAACAGAGGCAGAGCAATAAAGGAACTCTTGCCTGTGGATGCAATGAATACAACAAAGAACAGGACAAACAAACCCGATCCCGAACTAATACCCAGTGTCCCCGGACTAGCCATGTCATTACGCAGCAAACTCTGCATCACGACACCCGCCGCTCCCATTCCCAGACCTACCAAGATCGAAAGTACAATTCGTGGCAAACGAAAATCAAAAACAATCAGATTTTGCTTATCGGTACCGTTTCCTATGAGAACGTTCAGCACTTCTAGCGGTGAAAGATTCATTTTGCCAGAATTCATGCTAATGATCGCAAACACAAGTATGAGCACCATAAGCACTACATTGATGATAATGCCTCGTTTCATCGTATAACGCCGCTTGATCATTCATATTCCCTCCTTTGTCTTCGAGCCAAGAAGAGAAAATACGGCACACCAATGATAGAAAATATAATGGCAATCGGCGTTTCGAACGGTTTATTGATCAAACGTCCAGCCAAATCAGCCGATACGGTCAGCAACGCACCATATAAAGCCGCTGCCGGAATAATGTATCGATAGTCGACACCTACCATATATCGCACAATATGCGGGGTGATCAGACCCACAAAACCAACAGGGCCAACGACAACAACAGCCAATCCAGTCAGCACAAGTACAATAATTGTCGACAAAATCTTGACCAGTCCGCTACGAATGCCGAGTCCACTTGCCACATCATCTCCCAAACTGAGCAATGTAACGGAAGGGGACAGCGCCAGTGCCAGCAGTATACCACCAACAAAGAGCGGTGAGATAATCAGCAATTCTCCCCATTTGACCCCCGCTGTGCTACCCGCCGTCCAGAATGTCAATGCTCGCCCCAAATCATAATTGATTGCCAAGTACTGACTGAGTGCGCCAAACAACATTGAAATAGACAGACCTGCCAGTACAAGCCGCTGAGGCGTCATTCCGCGATTGCCCAGTGACGCGGTAAAGTAAGTCATACCGGTGGCGATCGCTGCTCCCAGACAAGCGAACAACATCATCTGCCAATACGAATAACCCGGCAGAAAGGCCAGGCATAGTGCAATTGCAAATGCTGCGCCAGAGCTAATCCCCATCAGCCCGGAGTCGGCCAGCGGATTACGCGTTGTCCCCTGCATGATAGCGCCACATACCGCAAGGCTGCACCCAACGATCAGATCAGCTACGGTACGCGGGAGACGCATGGTTTGAATAATTTGATGTTCAGTGAGCATTGGATCAAATCGGAAAATAGCCTCCCATACCGTTGCTAACCTCATATCAGCAGCACCAAACATAATGGATGCCGCCGACATGAGAACCGTTAATCCAAGCCCTATTACCATGTACATGGTGAAGTTCATCGCCCTACGGCGTTTTTGTTCAGGCTTGCTTTTCATCTCGTTTCCCTTTCATCACCTATTTACAATCCAAACGAATATGGATATTAACGTCCATAAATTCGACTGGTCATGTTTGAAAATTTGGAGTGCTCAATTAAAATTTCGTTCTAACTCTTATTTAGCTAATGCTAGCAATTGACTAACAATATAATCAATCAATGCACTGGAAGTCATTACGTCGGTGGACCAAGATAGCGAAGAATCTACCTTTACGATCCGATCATGTTGCACAGCAGGTATGGCATTCCACACTGCATTATCAGAAGCAACGTTTCCATCTCCTAAGAAGATCATATAATCCCCAGAGTAAGCGGGTAATACTTCCATGGAGACATCGCCCCAATATTTATCTGCATCGATAATATCCGTTTGGACTTTTGAAGGTGCCTGCAATTGAAGTTCATCGTAAACAAGCTCGCCAACGGCATGCTTGGCTCCAGCTATGTAGTTACTTTTATCACTGAATTCTCCAACCGTAATGGTTACATCGGATAGGCCCGCATTCTGAAAAGCTAGCTTTGCTTCTTCAATTTTTCCGGTATAAGCATTCAAAACATCCTTAGCCTCTTCCTGTTTGTTCAAAACATCGCTAATAAATTGTATCCGCTCTTCTGTAGTCATATCACCATAGGGAACATAAATGGTGGGGGCAATTTTGGATAAATCATCATACGACTCATCACTCCATGCCAAAATGATAAGATCCGGCTCAAGCGTCATGATATCTTCCGGCTCCATGGCTACTTTTATGGAGTCTGTAATCTGGTTAGCATAAACAGGCTCTGTCTCTCCCCGTGCAGCTCTAGCCACACCTAAAGGAGTTACACCTAGGGCTACCACATCACCAACCAAATAATCGACTACAACTCGCTGAGGGTTATTAGGTACCTCAACATCACCCTTAACTGTGGATATCGTTCTGGTCTGCGAGACTGCTTCTGAAGCTTTTGTCTCCGACCCTTCTTGTTGTGTCGCCTGCTGTGTCTGCGCAGGTGTTGTATTTGCCGTTCCCCCATTATTCGCTGGCGTCCCCGACGTACATGCCGTCAATAAGAGCATCATGCTTATCGCCGCCGCCAAAATCATTTCTTTACTTCTTAATGTTCCAAACATCGTTGATTCCCCATCTCTATAAGACTTGACTAGACTCGCTAGTTCCCTCTCATCGTAAGGGAGATGAGAATCATTATCAATACCATCAACCTGCATGGATAGTGCGTTTATTTTCCGATAATCACTTGGCGTCATCTTGTAATGCTTCTTAAACATGCGGAACAGGTTTTTCTCATCTGCGAAACCAGCTCCAGTTGCGATTTCTTTAACCGTCGCTTCTGTATGTTTCAAGTCATGACAGGCTGCTTCAATCCTTCTCTGAATGAGATACTCCTGTAAGTTCATCCCTTCCCTTTTTTTGAACAAACGCGTCAATTGTCCACCACTGATCCCAAACATATCGGCAATTTGTTGAAACATAATCGGCTCCCTGTAATGTTTATCGAGATATATCTTGGCAGAACAGGCTGGGTCTGGCTGGAGATACCGAATCTCACCACCCTCCAAATCCCTGTACACCTCATGAATCAATTGATATAAAAAACTTTTGGCCTGTAGCTGATCCATCGCTTTGCCACGTTTCCAGCCATTCATCATTCGTTGGAACCAATCACGTAGCAAGATGGGATTACTTGGCGTATAACCAAACTGTTGAACAAATGGATTGACTTGCTCCAGTAATTGTTGCAGATGTTTCTTGAAAAAGAGAGGTGATTCTGCTCTATAAAACACCATAAAGGTCTTCACCATCTCCTCTTTAGGCGTAATACTGAGCAGGCTCCCCTTCCCGCCGTGAACTAAACCGAAGCGTTCCAGTGCAAATGTGGTTTCATTCAGTTGGATTTGCGCTTCACCCCCATATGCATAGATAAACATGCTACTAGGCATTTTATATTGCTCCAACGGGTATTGTGACGCTACATTCTGAAAGCGTACATCTATTAATGTAATAATCGAACGTGTCCAGATACTGGCCATCATATCAATCATCTCCGGTGTAAATCCCTGTCTTGCTTCTTCCTCTTGCATCTATCCGCACTCCTCGTTTAACTTTTTCCAATGTATACATCACGCAATAATTGATATTGATTATCAATATCACATTTGATCAGGTAAGTATATATCATTAAGTGAAATTGGGGAACAGGCAGTGGACGTTATGCTTTCCATCCGCTTTCGTAAAAAACTAAAAAGGAACACCTGATAGTACAAAAAAGAAGCCTGATCCATATGGATCAGGCTTCTTCATTATGTTTATTGTATTTAACAAGATTACGTAGTCACCATGTTTCTCTTGTCACCTGCGACCAAATTTATTAAGACTTTGCAGGTTTCCGAGAAGGTTTGGCGGAGCTGGATTTTTTATTCTTTTTCTTACTTACTTCCACAACCACAGGCTCCTGTGGGTGTTCCACCGGGTACATTTTACGGAACAATAATGTCTGTAGTACCAGGAATGAACCCCCAACTGTCCAGTAGAGCGGCATCGCTGCCGGAGCTGTAAGAGAAAAGAATGCCATCATCAATGGAGAGAGATAACCCATAATGGCGAACTGTTTTTGTTGCTCAGGCGCCATATTGGCTTGTGATACCTTGGCTTGAATCAGATATATGACCGCGACCACCACAGCGAGTACGTAGTCCGGCGCTCCCAGTTTGAACCACAGGAACGAGTGGGAGGACAACTCCGGTGTAAGTCGGATGGCTGTGTAAATACCTGAAAGTATAGGCAACTGAATGAGCATCGGCAAGCAACCAATGTTCAGCGGATTGAACTTATGTTTCTTGTATAGCTCCATCGTTTCCTGAGACAGCTTTTGCTTATCAGCAGGATCATTTTTGCCTTCATATTTTTTCTTGAGCGCATCCATCTCGGGTTTCATGGCGTTCATGATAACTCGTGTTCCCTGCTGGGACTTGGCTTGACGCATCATCAAGGGCAACAGTGCTAAACGAATGACCAGCGTAATTACAATAATCGCGACCCCGTAGCTTCCGTTAAATATGGTAGCAATATGCTGAATCAGATACGACAGTGGAAATACAATGTAGTGATTAAAAAATCCCGGTGTCGATGAAGTAATCTCCGACACGTTGTTGCTGCATCCGGCAAGCAGCATGACTGCAAACAAAATGACAATCAGGCCATAGATCCGTCCCTTGCCCGATCTAAAAGTGAATCCCTTGTTAGTCTTATGTTCCATATATATCCTCCTCGTTGATTTGTTGACCAATCGTTCAACGAGGAATGACAATCTGGTTCATCTTCATCGGGCGCTTCTCTTCGTCTAATCATGCGACTCCAGTCTTCCTGTCTATGCTGTCTCTCCAAACACAGGGCGGGAAGTACAGGTTCAAGTCCACCACCGGCGCCACCTTCCATCCAGTACTCTGTCATGCCACAATGAAGATGGGCAATATAGGCATAACTGACGGTGAAGATGAGTCCAATCGAAAATAAATATGGTAATAACTCCTGCAGTTCAAACAAGGGATTCACCCCCTTTATAGGTTAGTTTTTATATTATAACACTTACATATTGTTTTTGCATAAATCCGTACGTGAAAACAACGACTATTCAGCTATTCCGTTCTCATTTTGGACATTTCTAGCTCAGCTCGGTGTCTCGCCACGTTATAAGAAGGCCATGAACGATCTGATGCATCCTCATCCAGGTAGGCTTGACGTTCCAGCATTTCCCTCTTAAGATCCGGATACTCCTCCTGAGCAAACTCTCGAAGTAACGGAACTGCATCTGCCGACAGACTTGCCAGATAGGTTGCATCAATATTGCCAGTCTGATGATAACGTTCAATATTCAGCTCGGCAATCCGTTTATCCATGCCCACATAGTTGACTGCAACATAAGCTGTGAGCGCCAGCACGATATACCAGCGGATCAGCGGTATTGATGTGTACCGTATACGAAGGCCAGCAATCAGCAACAGGAGTGCGAGGAAGATCATGAATGCGTGTACCAGGAAGCGGATGTACGTATACCCATATGCCTGCTCATACAGATTTAGGCGCATAAACGCGGAATACAACATAATTGCTGAACAACTGACCAGAATCAGGAGAAGTACCTGATGTACGATGGAACCCGCTTTGCCACTCGAACGGGTATACTGCAAAGCAACAATAAGAATAAAGAAGTTAATACCTGTGACGAGAATTAACTCTGCGAATCCACTTCTCGCATAATCTGCGTAAGACAGATCTACCGGAAGATGCCCCTCTCCTGCACCAAACAGATACGAAAACTGTACAAGTACAAACAAAACGTACACACAGTTAATGACAATCAGCATCGTCCCCACAATGATGGGGTCCAATCTGAATGGTTCCCGCTGAATCGGAGTGCGTTCGGGCTCGGGTGTAATCTTATTTGTAACCTGATCTTCAGTGGCCGGGTCCACAGGAGAGAATATATAGGTGTGATCACGCTTATCAACCGCGGATGCTGCTCCATTTTTCCAATGTGCGTTCGCTCTCTTCTCTGCCTCATATTCCATTGGCTGTACAAATCCCCATACATAACCGAACAGCAATACACCTGCGATGACAATCCAGATGATTCTCGGTATCCCTGGAGTAAAAGCCAATTGATTCAGCCACTCCGGAAAACCGGCTAAATACTGATCAAAGACCCCGTCAGCAGAGGACAGTAATGCAACGACTACAATGAGGATAGGCAAGGACGCCACAAGACCAATGAGTACTTTGAAAACAACTGTTTTCTGGGATTTGCCCATGCCACGCCCGCCTGCTCTCACAGCAACAGCAGCAACAGTCCCCCAATGACGTATGGCTTGAGGTAGCAAGTGGTCAATAGCCGTACCAATCAAGCCAATCTCCCACCACTGCTTCTGTTTTCTGCCCATCAGATACGTCATATGTAAGATAACTACGCCAGGTATGACCAGAAAATTAAGAACATACAGCAGTTCATTGTCGTATAACAGGAACGTTAGCGACAACAATAGCACTACAGCCGCTACAAAAGCATCAATGAACTTGAAAGACCTCATGCGATCCCTTGCAAACAGATACATGAACACATAAAAGAGAATTACAAAGATAGGATACGATACGCCAATCTCATTACCATAAAATAAATACTGGTGAATGATCGCCAGCAGCCATGCTGACAGTAACGTGATTAAAGCGCGTTGCGGTGAAGCCATTATTTTATCAATCATGGGAAAAACCTCCATTAACCTTTCTATGCTATATTCTAGATGATAAAATAGGAATATAAATAGAAATTAAAATCGACAAAACTTCTTATTTTAGAGGAATACGTCAGAGTTCACCTCCAGGAGGGAATCAACACTTGAAATTACATCAGCAATATCTGCTGTTACATCGTCATTACGGTCACCATACAGAACATGAACTTACACTCGCCGATCTCGCTGAGTTGCTAAATTGTACACACCGCAATACGTTAACGATTGTCAAAAAGATGGTTGCACATGACTGGATTCGTTGGGTTTCCCAGCGTGGCCGGGGTCGGCGCTCTTCACTGACTTTGCTTGTTCCGGCTGATCAAATCGCCGCAGAATATATGATGCAGGCCATGAATCGCCGGGAGTTGCAGGAAGCTGCCGAGCAGGTGAGCGCATTCTCCAGTTCAACAATCATGCAGGATCATCTAAACCAGTGGTTGCTTGGATATTCAGGACATCATACGGAAGCCGGCACTAATAATGAGCAGATTGATACGCTTCGGTTGCCCCTGCGCCAACAGCTTCATGCGCTTGATCCGCTGTACATTAATCTATTAGCTGAATCCTTTGTTACCAGCCATGTCTTTGATGGGTTGGTCCAGCGGGGCGAAAAGGGAGAGATTCTTCCCTGTCTCGCTCATACCTGGGATGTCAGTGCAGACCGAAAGACCTGGATCTTTTATTTGCGAAAAGGTATTACATTTCACGATGGTCAGTTGTTGACGGCCCATGATATAGTGCATACGTTTGAACGGCTGCAATCTACAGATCGCCGGACACTGTACCGTGATGTAAGTAAACAGATTCTATCTATTGAAGCAGTCGATTCCTTAACCGTGTGTTTCCAGCTTAAAGATCCTCATGAATTGTTTTTGTCCTTCCTGACAACAAGTCGTGCAGCGATTGTACCCTCACCAGGAACAAACGAACATAAGATGAAGCATTCGGGTGATGTACATGGGATGCAAAAACCTGTTGGGACGGGACCGTTCAAGGTCACCGCCTGGGATGATCACTTGTGCAGACTTGAAGCCTTTTCATCGTATTTTCAAGGTAGAGCACATATGGACCGGGTAGATATCCTGCAAATTCCGTGGAGTGCCTCGGCAAAAATGGACGATAGCCAAGATATCGAAACTCCGTTCTTTCATCTTGTTCATAATCCGTCTTCGTCTGAGGGTGCAGACTGGACACAGATTAGTGCAGGTGTGATGGTTCATAAATTACTCACATGTAATACGCACAAAACCGGACCGTTAAACGATCCGGAAGTAAGAGCACACCTTCAGTCATGCCTTGCTGGAATGTATAGAGATGACGGACATGCAGGTGACTCTGAAGTCGTGGAGACTGATTTTAGTGCGGTGAATACCAAGAAAGTCCAGGTCCACTTGGAGGGATTTAGCGATATATCGATAAGTTCCGTATCCTCCAGTCCCATCTCCTTGCACATTGCAACCATTCCACAATATCGCAGGGATGCTAAAAATCTGGCGTCCATACTGGAGCAGTGCGGTTTCTCGTGTACCGTCCGTACTGCTACGATGGAGCAGTTCAAAGGAAACCTGCGGCTGGAATCTGATCTGATTCTCTTCTCTCTCATTCGGGACAGGGACGAAGAACTGCGAAGGTATGATCTCTACTCTACGTTATCTGAGCATCTGGAAGATTCTGCTCGTATAACGATCCATGAGATCTTACAAACCATCGTCGCCTCTCCCATCGCTGCGGATCGAACTTGTGAATTAGATCGAATTGAGCAATTTTTGGTTGGTCAGAATTTACTGTTCCATTTATCCGAAAAACCGGTAGAAACCGCTTATCTGCCTTCCGTGCGTGGTCTATCTTTCAACAGCCAGGGCTGGGTAAACCTGCGTCATATCTGGTTTCCGTGAATGCTCGTTAAACGAGCATAATAATACTTTCATTTCAAGATGCGGTAATGATTTTGGATGCCTATGAATTGGTCAGTAGGTCGGCGTCCACCTTCTGCCGTATTTTTTCATTTTTCTTCGAAATAGTATCCTTACGGCGGTATACCCCAAGAAGTAATCCAATCATGGCATATTCAAAGATCAGATGAGTGCCATATCCAATGAAAGGAAAAGCAATGCTGATGATTGGAACCTTACCAGTAATTACTACAAGAGAATAAATCATCTGCAAAGACAATATCGTAGTGACACTCAAGATGATCATGCGACCATAATCATCCCGAATACGAGGGAGTATTTTCACCATACTACTTACAAACCAGAAAATACCTACCAACAAGAGTATGCCTGCAGACCAACCAAACACATCAATAAGCATTACACCGGGAAAATCGAAATAATTACTTTTGATCAGGTCAAACCGTGTATCTAGTCCATTGCCCCACCATCCGGCTGTTCGCACGATATCCATAATCGAATTATACATAAAACCATTTCCATTGGGGTCATCCTGAAGGTTGAACACGACAGAGAATCTATCCAAACGTCTGTATTCATCCATGAAAAGCAACAATATTAGTGACAGACTTCCAGTAGTTATTGCAGCGATGATCATATACAACCATTTACGTGTAATCCAGCCAAATAAAATTACAGATACGATACCAAACAATAACATGCGAACCCAATCCGATATTTGAAACAAGAGCACTGCCGGTAATGCCACCATTGCAATGTAACTTAGTATTGACTGTATACTACAACTTGTTCGAAGTTTATCCAGCATAATTGCACCTATGGCGAGAGGCAATATCCACATTGAAACCGTGGTTACATCAAGTACAAAGCCGAATGGTAATGACAAGTACCTGTCTACACCATTGTAGGCTGAAGATAGCATCGGATTGATCCACAACAGGGCATTGAACAAAATATAAATCCACCAGGCAGCTTTTTTCCATTTGCGGTAATCAAAGAAAATAAAGAAAGACATCATCATTAATCCAACAACGGTGTTTTTCACATGATAGCTGTATAAATATTGATATCTTGCTTGTGTCGTATTAGTCGTAAAAATCCACATCAGTATCAGACTGATTGTAGCCAAGACAATGATTCCAGACACTATGCCCCAATGCATACGATGGCGATGCAATCGGTGCATACTCTTGCCTACGACAGCGGGATCACCCATCTGTTCAATGGCATATGCAATTGCTTCTTCCTCTGTATAACCTTCTTGTTTTTTATCCAAAATCATCTCTTCCATGTGGTTTCCCAACTCATCACGCAGGTCGTTATGTACTTCGCGAGCTTTAACCTGAACACACATGTGATCAAGATAATGCTGAATTCGCTTATGTCGATTTGTCATGTCAGGCCTCCTTCCCCAAGCACCCGATCCACAGCTCTACGGAACATATTCCATTCTGCTTTTTTACTTTGTAAGGCCTCCATGCCCTTGTCACGAATCGAATAATATTTCCGTTTACGACCTTCAACCTCCATCCAGTACGACTCTACCCAACCTTCAATCTCCATAGCATGCAAAATGGGATATAACGTGCCCTCTTTCAGATTAAACACACCCTCGGATTGACGATGTAGTTCCTTGATTAATTCATATCCGTACAACGGTCGTTCCTGAAGCAGGGTCAGAATCAATGTTTCGGTACTGCCTTTAATCATTTGTTTGTTAACCTGCAACGCGCTCACTCCTTCCTTTTCAATTCATTTAGCAAGAGTTTTTAGATTTCGAAAAATACATTTTTAAATCTCTTCTTTTCACATACATCGGAAACCTATGCATAGAACAACTAGGTATGATATTACCTTATCCTTCCTTTTCTGTCTAGCCAACAAGCTTCTTTATTTATGTTAAAATAAACAAGTCCTTTCATTTTCTAATGACGAATCTATATATTTGTGTATTTTTCATTTACATATCCTATTTTTTGAATCTAATTAAAGGAGGCATTACATTCATGAGCAAACTAATTTTCTTTCTCGGTGGGGCCGGAAGTGGCAAGACCACACTAGCCAAAGCCCTTTCCCGTAAACATAAAGCTGCTTTCTTCGATATGGATATTCTGCTTCGTCCCGCGGCTGAGGCGATCATGACCCTTCAGGGACTTGATCCATCCGACCGAGATTCACCTGAATACAAAAGGTTGTGCCGTGATCTTGGGTACCGCATTACGATGGACGCCGCTCTGGATAACGTTCAGTTGGGTATCGATACGATCGTTGTGGGGCCATTTACCAAAGAAATCGTTACCCCTGACTGGATCGAGCAGGAACTCGCACATATTGGACGTTCTCTGAAAGATACGGATGTGCGGGTTGCCTATATTTATCTTGAGAATGAAGCGTTGTATCACAAACGGATCACAGCGAGACAATCCCCCCTAGATGAATGGAAGTTAGCTAACTGGGATGCCTTCACAGCTTCTCTCGTCCGTAAAGAAATAGCCTGGCCCCTCCCTGCTTCATCCGTCGCTTATATTGACAATTCCAGTGATGATCCTGCGATTGCCTATGCTGAACTTGAACGACGGATGTACGCGTAGTTTTATAAAATCTACTTCCCAATTCCTTTGCACGATGTCGCTTTGCATGGAAAATAAGAAGACAAAACAAAAAGAGGTATTTGTCGAGACCCCCGTTGGGTCATCATGACAAATACCTCTTTTCATATATTCAAGATTATTCAAAACTCACTCTTCATCCTCCACAATTGCGGGATCACGCAAAAAGGTTTGCGGAAGTCCTGCCATAATAAGTGCGTACTACGGAATCGCCATTACATTCAAACTGATAGATTATAGATGTACTTAAATGAAAGAGAACGAACATATCTCAACTCAAAGGAGAATTTCATGAAATCTCACGTAGCAACATGTCCAACTCGACAACAACAACACAGCTACAAATCAAATCCTAATTGGAAACGTGCCGTAGCCAACATCCTCCTGGTTGCATCTCTAAGTTTCACCACGATGACCAGTGTATCAGCTGAAAGCAGTCTCCCCCTTCATCAGGTAAGTCCTCAGGAAACTGAATCGTTCATCAATCAATTCTTCGCCCAACCTGAAGTGAAGTCTGCTCTGAAAGGTGCGGTAGTCACCGTTGTTCACGATCAACAGATCGTTTTGAATAAAGGATATGGTTATGCCAATGTGGAAAAACAAATCCCCGTCGACGCCGACTCCACTCTATTCCGTGTAGCCTCCATCTCCAAAACGCTGACAGCAACCGCTATTATGCAATTGACCGAGCAAGGTAACGTAAAACTTAATCAGGATATCAGCGCATACACAGATGGTCTTAATCTGACCAACCACACCGGAACAGCGTTAACATTGGAACATCTAATGACCCACACCAGCGGGTTTGATTTCACAGATGCAGCAACTATACCCAGGGAGTTGAATCATTCTTATCCGCTTGAGCAATTCATCCAAGACAACAAACCGTCCGTTGTTCGCAATCCAGGAGAAGTTTTCCGTTACGACAACTACGGCTATGCACTCTTGGGCTACATTGTTCAGAAACAGTCCAAACTTCCGTTTGAGACTTATGTACAACAGCATATATTCAACCCCCTTGATATGTCGGATAGCCATTTTACACTAAGCAAAGACACGCTGAGTAAACTCGCAACTCCTTATGGCGCTGAAGGACAAGAGCTTCCGCAATATCCCAATATACCGGACAGCTCCCCTGAGGGCGGATTAATTACAACTGGACGGGATATGGCCCACTTTATGCTTGCGCAGCTCAATCAAGGTTCGTACCAGGGTGCACGTATACTAGAACCGTCATCCGTCCAAGCGATGCAAACGTTGGATGTCTCCATACACCCGGATATACCTGGAACAGGTTACGGATTCGAATCCACCTATTCGCAGTATAATCATGGACGTAAAGTCGTGAGTAAAGCAGGCGATCTTGACGGATTCCACTCCAATCTGTGGCTGTTACCTAACGAGAAGACTGGACTATTTATCGTCTCCAACAGTGATGGACCAGATGTGCGAGAAGCGCTTTTCCAAGCATTTATGGATCATTTTTATCCGAGTAATGAGGTCCAAGATGTCAATTATAGCGTACCCGAGTCTTCACTTCGTACCTATGAGGGACTATATCGGGATATCCGCTTGCCCGCATGGTTGTATGATATTTCAGCAACAGAGAAAGGTCTTCAGGTTATAGATGCTTATGGCACTCACACCTTAACCCCCGTTAAGGACATGCTGTTCATGGATGAGGACGGAAAGCTTGCTGGTTTCAAAAAAAATCAGTCAGGTGAAATCACGTATTTCTATTACAACAAGTCAGATAGCTGGTCCGAGAAATTGCCAGAAGCCAGGCCTTATGAAGATGTGCCAGAAGACCATCCCTATGCTCCGTACATCTATCGCTTAACACAGATTGGCCTGTATCCCCAGGATCAATCCCTATTTGAACCAGAGAAGCCTGTAAGTCGTGGGGAGTTTGTAACACAGGTTGTGGGCATAAGCGGGATGTCCATTTCAGCTCAATCTCCAAAATTTAAAGATACCCAATCTAGTCCTTATGCCGCCTACATTCAGACTGCCCTTGAACTGGGCATTGTACAAGGTAATACTCGTGGATTGTTCCATCCCGAGCAAGCCATAACAAGGCAAGAGGCCGCGGTGATCATATCAAGAACGGCACAACAACTCCTTGGCGCACCTGCCGTAACTGCCGATCTCATCGGTTCACAGGATCGCTGGGCTGAAGAAGGTGTCCAGTTTGTAGTTGCTCTAGGTCTCTACGGTCCTGAAGTATCTGTATCCAGCACCGGTGCTGTGGATTATAGATCGAAGCAGCCTATGCTCAGGCAGGAATCATCAGTTTTGATGTACAAAATGTTAGGCACTCTGCTACATTAACATAGAGTGATGCTCGGCAAGCCATGTCATTGCTACATGGCTTGTTTTTCCACTTCATTTTACCAATGATGCATTTTATAAGAACGGATGATTTTACCATGCGACTAGGACTCTCATTACATAGATTCATGAAAACTAAATTTAATTTCGTGTGGTTTGTAACGATGTTGTGTTTTATACTGACAGCCACGTATATTCATATCTCTTCATTTATGAATCCTTATATCGGACTTTCGTTGACACCAAATGCCTCCAATTCTTGGGCAGTACATGATGTAGATCCGCAAGGTTTAGCTTATACATCCGGGATTAGATCAGGTGACACCGTTATCTCGCTGGAACCCGAAGGAGGAGTCCGCTTACTCCATCAAAAAGGTGTATTCTTAGTGACTGAAGCCTACACCATCGGCGTTGAGAATTCTCATGGTCAGGCATCCCAACATACAATGAAGCCTGGACCACGTGAATGGTTCAACATCGGCTTCTCATCCATAGTAGAATTATTGCTATTGTTGACCGGAACTTATGCCTTGTTTAGCCAACCGGGTTCACGAGTGATGCGCCTGTTCTACCTCCTTAACCTGTCCATGGCCATATGTATACTGACGATATACACATCCCAGTTGCCTTTATCCAATTATATTCTGGCCTTATGTGCCGCATGGTTACCTTACTGTCTAACTGCTTTTTATGTGTCTTTTGTGTTCCGTACCCACCTGCATCGTTTCCGGTGGTTACTATTCATCAGCAGAGGTATTGCAGTTGCCTACTCTACTGGCCTTGCCTTTCTGTACATCAAGCAGTGGATAATGACCGTTGTTCAGTTCAATCAAGGCATTACTACCGTCAGTACTCCTGTTGCACCGTCTGGTCCAACCAATCTGCTCAACTTTATTCTTTGTGCAACCCTTCTGATCTTAATCTGGATGACATGGGTTAATCGTAAAAGCTACAATCGCAAGGAGCAGAACCAGCTTTTGCTCATGTTAACAGGAATTATTTTTAGCCTGATTCCCTTCATTATCTGTTTTGCTATTCCAACCCTGCTTCAAGGTGAACCATTATTGCCTGTAGAGTACACATTAATTGGATTTCTGCCTTTATCATGGATGTTCACTTATGTACTTGTACAACGGAGTATGCTTGACCTCAAACTGGTTATGCCAAGATTGATGATTCATGGACTATATGCTTTAATCGTATTTTTACTGTTTCTGGCTGCTTCTCACCTGCATTCGTTAATTCATATCAGCTTGCTGTTTGTCTCGTTTTTGCTGATCACTTGGGTGTATCAGTACACGCTCACCCGCTCACGCAAGAAAAACAAACTTAACAAAGACTGGTTGGAACACCAGCAACTCCGGTTGACTGTGCGAATGGCTGAGCAGCAAAACATGCGGGACATGATTCACGTGTTTGCCGAGATGTTCCACAAGATGCTGGATATTGAAGGTGTAATTGTCATATGGATTGATGATAAACACAGATATTCTCAGGAAGGCACAGGGATTTTTGCTTCCATTCAGAATATCGATATTCAGGCGTTGGATATTGAAGTTTTACGACAGAAAGTTGATTTGGCGCAGGTTTGGGAGCTGTCAGGTGAACCCACCACGGAGACGATAGGATTTCTGGGCATTGGTCACAAAGAAAATCGCACCCTTTTTTCAGCAGAAGAGCAGGATATCATTGATAAAGGCAGGCTGGAAGCGATTCGAATGCTCGTCAATGGCAGACTCTTATCCGATCTGCAGAAGCGATACGAATACCGTGTAGACCAGACAGATCTTCATGAACACCAGATACGCCGCCATCGGCAGTTCAATGATATTATGATGGAAGCCCAACAGGCAGAGCGTATGAAAACCTCTTATTTCCTTCATGATCAACTGCTTCAAAACCTGATTTTCCTGTCTCGTGATTTGGAGGAATTACACGATACCGGAGAGACACATAAGGATCAAACGGCTGTTTGGCTGGAGTGCCTGTATGCTTCCCAGAGAGATATACGCCAATTGTGTGATGATCTCTACCCTCATATTATGGATCGAAGTGATCTTGAGGAAGCGTTGCAATGGCTCATCCGTACACTTCAAATGCAAAGTGGCATCAGAATGGAACTAAACTACAACGCCCTCTCTGAAGAGTTGAAGCACGAACCTCTGAAGTCCAACGTCTTTCGGACGGTCCGCGAACTCATTATGAATGTGATGAAGCATGCACAGGCGTCGTTTTGCTCCATTCAGGTACATACAAGGGATACTGACTTGATTCTACAAGTAGAGGATGACGGCTTGGGGTTTAATGTTCATACCACATTTGATACTGCAACAGGGCACTTCGGTTTGATATCCATACAAAGCAGCATTCAGCATCTCGGTGGAGAATTCACCATACATTCCAGTCTTGGCAAAGGAACCTCAATCAACATCCGTTTGCCTTTAACCAAAGGAGCAACTGAACAATGAACGAGCCAATCACAGTCGTACTACTTGATGATCACCCCCTGGTCATGGAAGGTCTCAACAACCGCTTAAACCGCGAACCCGGCATACAGGTACTGAAAACATTCAGCGATCCATTACTTTTTTTATCCGAAGTAGAGGCGTTGCGACCAGATGTTGTTCTGATGGATATCCGCATGCCCCAGCTTGACGGGTTCGAGGTTGTGAGAAGATTGAAAGATCAATACGGGTTATCCGTCAAAATTATATTGTTATCCGGATACAACTATCACGAATTCCAGTTAAAAGCTTATGATCTGGGCGTCCATGCCTACTTGTCGAAACAAGCAACGTATGGACAGATTATCAACGCCATTCACCAAAGTATGTTGGGACATGTTCTTATTCCAGAGACCATGTTATCCCCTAATCTGGAGGAGTCTCTCACAGCAACTGAACGGGAAGTACTTAACCGCATTGCACTGGAGATGACCAATAAGGAAATTGCACAGGATCTGGCGATCAGTCAACGTACAGTGGAGTATCATATAACCTCTATTACACAGAAATTTGGTGTTAAGTCCAGAATTGGTGCTGTAGTCAAAGGCTATCAGGCAGGGATTCTCGGTGACGTAACACTCCCTGAGAAACGCTAAAGCATGGAACATTTTACGAGAACAACAAAAGAGCGGCAGAACACCCTGTAATGCAACTTGAGGTTTGTTCTGGACTGCTCTATCTGTTGGTTTACTTTCCTATAAGGTGCATTCATGCTTGATGCGTGTGCTCCCTATCCGCGCTGACGTTCAGCAATACGAGCCGTGATTATTCCATGACTCTCATCAATCTCTTCCGGTGTGCACGCGGCTTTCAGCTCATATACTTTCACCGGAGAACGGTCGATAATATCCAAAAACGAATCAAAAAATGTCATGTCTTTACTATGGATGTATGGACACCAATGATCTGATAACCCTACGGTTTCATGAATATGCACGCCAACCACGTGATCAATCAACGCGTTAGCCTGACGTACATTATCGTACAGCCCCATTCGATCCATCATCATGCCGTGACCAATATCGTACCAGAGACCAAGCGGCGCGCCCTTCATTTGTCCAATAATCGTTCCCGCTTCGTTCAAAGTCGGCATCTGATAACAGCGTGAACGGGTCTCAATACCGAAATTCACCCCGTATCCCCGCTGCTCCGACAAGTTACATACCTCTTCCAGACTCTCCTGAATAAGGCTCAGGTAATGTGCGCTGCCATCTTCCCGCTTCTCCAGCATCTCTTGCCATAAAGATTGATATGCCGATGAATCCGGTCCTTGATAGTGGTATATCTTTTTCAACGCTTCATCTATATTATATTCAAACGGAACCTCACCGGGATGTACAACGACAGCCTTGGCCCCATAACGATGTGCGTACTCGGCTGAGCGAAGTAACAGCTCAATCGCCCGTTTGCGGCGTGGTTCATCATCGAACCCGAGCAGGACGGAATCCGTCCCGTAATCTGGATCAGCCACATGTGGAAATGTATTATGCACACTGGATACACCGATCTCTCCCCGTTCAATCATCGGTTCTATCGTCTGCAGCATCTCTTCCGTAACGTTGTAATTCAATTCCACCTGTCTGAACCCAAGAGACTTGATCTCTTCAATCATGCCTTGTCCGGTCGTATGACGTTTGATATTCCAACATGTTGAAAACGAATATTCCTGCTTGTCCGTATACATGATTGGTCCTCCTGTCTCTCATTCTATCGCCCATTCATATTCCATTTATCTCTATCTATATAAGTTGAACGAATAAACTTTACACTAGATCACTCCAATTGCAGTACCATCTTCCGATCGCTGTTATCCCCAGATTTTTTTGATCCCCTTCTCCAAAGGGAAAAATCCGGTGATAGCTTATGCTTCCGATGCAGCTTTCTTGCAGAAAGCTTTCAGGCGAACGCTCCGCTTCTTCAGATCGGTTCTCCACTCTTCGTTCTCGTGTAAATGTTCAGTTCATCTTATATACCTATTTATTCCTCATACCGTTGTCTTCACGGAGAGTCAATTCAAATCTCATCTTGTTTGCAGTCATCCCAGGCACATAACGATAGACGATCTCCGCATGATTCACGTAAGTTAACACGGATGGTTCAGGTGCTTCAGCCTTCACGGTACACGTAAGTCCTGGGAACTGCCATAACGCTGTTGTAATATCCTCCTGACGAAGGGATGGCCCTCTGATTTCAAAATAAACATCGATCTCTTCCACCGTATCCAGTTCCACATCAATGGTTAACGAATCTGGCGTGAGATCCGCGTCAAACGTCACTCCGCGCAGATGACTGTTCCAACCCTCGCCTACCTCACGGCGGATCAAGCGAAGATAATAACGCTCACCCGTCTCTGTCTGCCAGTGGATCGTAGCGGGATGCATCTGTCCGTTCGTATTCACACTCCCCGACATGGCCCCGATCATCCGATCCTCTCCGATCCAGGCTTTGGCCGTACACAAATTCCGATTGGACGTTGGATCATTACGCTCACACAGTTCCATGAACTGTTTCTGCACAAGCCGATCTTCTTGATGAGCCTTGAAATACGGCACGGCTTCCGCGGGCACATCTACCCCAAGGAGCGCAATCAATGGATCATGGCCTGACTCACAGTTGATGCCTGCCAGATATTCATACCCTTCACCAAGCAAAAGATAGATAAATACACCGATTGAACTATGTTCTCGCATCTCCATGTCGTACGCCCGAGAGAATGGGCCGGAGAGATTCTCCAGGTTGGCATTGTAATAAAGTGCAATGTTATTCCACAGCCCATGTTCAATTCGGTGTCCAATTTCAATCAAACGTTCCGTGAGTCCATACTTTCGATACATGCCAAGCACGGAGAGATCGACTCCGTAATAGGTTGTCGTATTGAACTCGGCGAATGTACCGTTGTATTGTTCAAACTCCTTCATCAATCCCTCCGCCTGTTCATCCGAATGCCGAATCCATTCTATCCGGTTCAAGCGGTGACCATAGTAGTGGGTGATGAAAATGTGCATCAACTCAATATTCGTATTCATTGGAATTACGTCGGATAATCTTCGTTCTACTGACCCTTGAACAGCCAGTTCCATCGCATGGTCCATCCGATTCATGAGGGTCTCCGGCATAAGTTCGGCGAATTCAGCAGTTACGACCACACAGACACAAGCGATAAACTCGCGCCAGTTGGGATCATAACTGATCCAGACCGGTGGCAGAACCTGATTCACTGCCGAATGAAACAATTGCTTCAGTTGTTTGGGATCTGCGGCCTCTGTGAGCAGAGAACCCTCTTCCTGTAGTTTATGGATAAACTGCGCAGACACCTTCTCAAAGGTGCGTTCCAGGAAATAGGCCGTGCCTGGCGCAAAAGATTTCCAAGCATAGTGACCCGCTGGTGGATACACATCATTGGGCCGGGTCGCGAAGGTTCCGTGATAGATCTCATCTGGAGCGTCATATTGAAAATTGAGCACCTTGTGGAACACCCGTATCGCGCGTTCCACATCACCAGGCTCATTTCGAATCAACAACCCGAGCGCATAATGCGCACTGGCTCGTGTGCTGTGCTGCGATGAATCCTCTTCTTCGAAACTCCGAAGCAGATCCAGTTCCTTATCATAGAAGCTATCCATCATCGTCATGGATTGATTTACAAGATACTGCTGCTCTTTCGACATCTTTTCTACCATTCGTTGTGTCATGTCATGCGCCCTCCCGAGACTATAGGTGCGTGTTCAAAAAGATCAGTTTTCAGTACCAAGAAGATGGAATTAAGCTAGAAATGGAGTTGCGGAGCGTAGGACAACTACGTGAGCAACTACAATGTTTCTGAAGGAAACATACTTCGTAAGCATCAACCTATTTCGGCTAAATTTCATATTCGATGCTGATGATGCCACTAGGCATCATTCGTAATCAAAAGTGAACTTTTTGAACAACCTCTATTAACCTTTTACAGCACCTACCATTACGCCACTGATAAAGTACCGCTGCAACCATGGATATACAAGCAGAATCGGTAACGTTGAGAATATAACGCTGGCTGCTTTCAAACTCTCAGGCAGGACTTGAACAGCACCAATGCCTTCGTTCTGCATCAATTCTGTAATCTGGTTTTGCTGAATCATCTGATACAATTTCAATTGCAAAGGGTATAGTTCAGGCTTCGTAATATACATGAGTGCATCCTGGAAACCATTCCACCGCCCTACCGCGTAGAATAGGCTCAGTGTTGCCATAACCGGAAGGGATAGTGGCAAAATAATGCGCATAAGTGTTCCAAAGTGGCTGCTTCCATCAATGCCTGCTGCTTCTTCCAGACTTTCGGGAATCCCTCTGAAGAAGGTAATGAGGATAATCATATAAAACGGACTAATCAATCCAGGCAGAATAAGTCCCCATGTGCTATCAAGTAGATGTAGATTTTTGATCAGAATGTACTCGGGGATAATGCCGCCACTGAAGAACATCGTCACCACAATGACAAGCATGAACCACTTGCGCCCTTTCAGATTGCTCTTCGCCAGTGGATAAGCTGCTGCAATGGTCATCACCATGCTTAGCACCGTACTCAGGACGGTCAGCCAAATGGTATAGATGAGGGAACGAATCATTGATCCATCTGCAAATACTTTGGTATACGCCTCAAAGGATAACTCTTTGGGGAAAAAGGAAACTTCTCCTGAACCGATCGCCCGGTTTGAGCTGAGCGAGATCGCAATAATATGAATGAATGGTGCAAGACACAGCACCATCGTAATGACAATAAGAATGACGTTTACCGTGTTGAATATTCGATTCGCCGTGTTTTCAGACATCCCACTCACTCCTTACAGATCATATGTGAATCAATCCACTACATAATGCTCTCATCGGTTAATTTCTTGGACGTATAATTTGCTCCGAGTATGAAGACAAGTCCAACTAATGCCTGGAACAAACCTACAGCTGTTGCGAGCGTAACTTGACCAGACTGTAAACCGACACGATAGACAAATGTGCTGAGCACATCCGAGTATTCACGTACAGCCACGTTACCGATTATAAAAGGTCGGTCGAAGCCGATAGAGATCATGTTGCCGACATTGATGATCAATAAGGTAACAATCGTTGTTTTGATGCCTGGCAAGGAGATGTGCCAGATTCTACGTAGCCGACTTGCTCCATCCACTTCAGCCGCTTCGTAGAGTTCCCGGTTAATGCCTGTCAGGGATGCCAGATACAGAATCGTACCCCAGCCTGCACTCTGCCACACGCCTACCGCAAGATACGTGAAGAGCCAATAATTTTTGTCTGAAAGGAAAGGTAATGGATCAAATCCCATGCTCATCAAGATATTGTTAATGAAACCAGATTGCGTACCGAATACCTGAAGTACGATCCCTCCAATAATGACCCACGAAATAAAGTGAGGAATGTACAGTAAAGTCTGTGCCAACTTTTTGAACCAGGCCTTCTTCAGCTCGAACAATAAGATGGCTAATATAAGTGGTGCCGGGAAGGAGACCAGTAGATCCAGCATGTTAAGCACTAACGTGTTGCGTAATGCCGTGTAGAATCCCTGATTTTGAAACACTTCTCTGAATGCATCCAAGCCAATCCACTCACTACCGGCGATCCCTTGAAAGAAGTTAAAGTCCTTGAACGCAATCTGCACGCCATACATTGGCCCATACTTGAAAATAATGAAGTAGATCATGGGCAGTAGGAGCAACGCATATAGTTGCCAGTTTCTGCGGAAATAGATGCTTGTTTTCATAAACCTTCCCCCCATGTCATTCAGATTCTTCATCAAGGCGATGTTGCCATCGCCCTAATGAAATCCCTGTTCTTTGTTGTCATACACATTAGATGTGATCTCTACTCTACTTATTTCATCGCTTTGTAAGCTTCTGTACGTTCATCCAGGATTGCTTGGCCACCGCTCGCCATGTAGTCCTTCATCATGCTGTCATACGTGGCTTCAAAATCAGCAGGTTTGGAAATGGTTGTTTTCACGAAGAACTCCATAAACTTGTCTTTCAAGCCGTTACCGTAGCGTGCTTCCGCCTCAATCGGTTTGGAGAAACGTACCGGTTGAATGGTGTCCGTGTTAGAGATCGCTACCGACTTGCGCATATCATCCCGATATTTCGACTCTACCTGAACGACATAGGCCTCTTCATTTTTCTTGTCATCCCCAACGTATTTACCGTTGACGATAATGGCAATGTCACCGGAATTATAGATACGGCCTGCAATTTCAGGAGAAGCATCATCTTTGATCAGTGGTACCCCATCCACAAGTTCATAGTTCTCGTTTTCAACACCGAATTGCAGGTCGAACAGGTTGTTGCCCGAAGCCATCCAATCCAGATACTTCATCGCGGCTTCCGCATTTTTGCTCGATTTCGGGATCATGACATACATCGCATTGGGTGCATATGCCGGTTTGGCGAATTTGCCCTCGGAGTTTTTGAATGCATCAATCGGTGTCATCACTGCACCAGGTTGATTGGTTTGCAGGTTTTTGTACGTACCGGAGATATAAATCTCCCCTGCATCCTCGGTGTAGAATCCAACTTTGCCGTTAGATACATCTTCCCACAGCTTTTTCTTGTCTTTATCGAGTCCAAAATCCTTGCTCATTAATCCTTCATTATATAGTGTGTTCATATATTTCAGAGCGTCCTTGAAACCAGGCAACAACGTTGGATAGTCATTGGAACCCAGTTGTTGCGTTAATGTATATTTCTGTTCTTCCGTCAGCGGTTCAATGAATGACCAGATTAGTGGTTCATATTGAGCCGAGGCAATGGACATCCCCATCGGGATAAGTCCTGTGCCAACCTTACCCGGATCTTTTTCCTTAAAGGCCTTCAGTGTTGTATGCAGCTCCTCAGCTGTCTCAGGTGATGGCAATCCGAGTGCATCCAGCCAGTCCTGACGAACATAGGATGCGTACTTGCCAAGTACAAGACGTTTACCTGGAACCGCGAACTGTTGTCCATCGTATTGACCGTAGGCCAGCGTTTCATCTCCCAGGAACTTCTTCAGGTTAGGACCACTTTGATTGATCAGATCCGTAAGTTCGGTCAGACCTCCTTGCTCTGCATACCGGTTGAATGTTCCCGAATCGTAGGTAAAGACGATATCAGGTACTTCAGAGCCACTCGCCATCAGAACGTTAAGTTTCTGTACTTCCTCCGAGCGTGGTACCGGAACAAACTGAACGTCGATGTTGTTTGGATCACCAAACTTCTCTTGAATGAAGCGAGTCAGATAACTGTCCGAAATGGTGTAGCCCGCCGGAGTGTTTCCCCGATCGAAGATTTCTACTTTCAAAGTTGTTTTTTCCCCCGAACCCGACTCTCCAGATGAAGATGTTGATTCGCTTCCCGACGAACATGCAGATAATAATAGAGTGAATGCTGTTACCACTGCGAGGATTGAACTTGCCTTGCCTGCCTTACGTCTTTGATATAATCTCATTTGACCTTTCCCCTTTCGCACACTCTCTGAATGGATTCACATGATTGCCACTCCACTTTGTTCATCCCATTTTGTTGCACCTGTGAATGTCACTAATCATTACATACGATCTGATATTTAGACAATAAACTATTTTCAAAATGTGAAATTCACGTTTTTTACGTTAAATACCGCGATATATAAACATATTTCCTGACAATATACAATTTTCACACCTTTAATGTTAACTATAATAACATATTGTGTTGCATTCATTTTGATTTCTCATAGACAATCTGGCATCACCCATCTTGCAATAATCTTTTTTCCATTAAATCTCTCTTCAAAAAATGAAAAAGAGACCACATCTTATGTGATCTCCTTGTTTAGCAACACGTGTAGAACGATTCCACGACTAATTCCTCGGCGGAAGATTAAACTTCATTTGACCAAACAACGTATCGATGGCATTTCCCGCAAATTGATCGATGACATGTTCGTTGATCGTGTCCGTATGTTCCAAAATCAACACATTATACTTCTCATCATAATGCATTCCGCCCAAAATAAATCGTACAGGAATGTTCTGAGCTGCCCCTGCCTTCGAAATGGCCTGAAGAAGTTCGGATTCATGCCTTTGTTGACTTGTCGTGTAGGTACCAGCAGGTATAGTTATCGTATATGACGAGTCATCTACATGAAATGTAAATGTGTTGTTGCTTGCTGTAATGGTAACCCTTTTACTGATATCTACTGATCCCCATACTTGCTGTCCGTGTTTGTACATCATTTTCACTCCTGCCCTATTAATCTATGAATTGTCATAATGCTAGTATAGGACATTCGTAAAATTCCTTAACAACATATCAGCCACACTGGCCTAAGATCGTGGTTGAACATCCAAAAAATCTCCTGCAAAGGACGATAAGGGACGAAACCTTATTGCCTCATACAGGAGATTTCATAGATATCTCTAGGATTATTGGATTTTACCCGATACTCGGATGTTCTAACACATGCAATTCCGTTATTGATCCCCTTGTTTTCCACCCTGCTTGCGGTAGTCTCCTGGTGTCACGCCCATAATCCGTTTAAATACTCTGCCAAAGGAGATGGCATTGGCATAACCCACTTGCAGAGCAATATCCTGAACAGCCATATCGGATGCAGACAACAGACGACAGGCCTTTTCGACCCTCAGTTTCACCAGAAAATCAACAAACTTCATCTCAAACTCTTCCTTGAACAGATAACTCGCATATTTGCCCGAGATCTGGAACCGATCACTCAGATGTTTCAGCGACAGATCCGGATCATCAAAATGCTCTTCAATATAAATCCGGAGCTCGTTGATCATCGCTCGATGACTTTTCGTTTCATTTACAGATACATAATTGCGATAAACTTCTTTAAGCCACTCCTGCAAAATCTCTTGAATTCCCTCGAGTGTCTCCACCTGCTGGATATCACTGCGAAGACGAGTCAGGATTTCCTCGGCAAATTGGCTTTGCAACCGCTCAGACAGCTCCCCGAATTCACGGGACAACATCTGGATTAACGCCTGCAGCAACATGCGAATATCGCTATCTGTAATCTGATCTTCATTAAACGCAACAAACATCTGATCCAGCTGCGTTCGCCAACCATCGCCGGTTAGTCTGAATTCACGGACAAAGTCTGCGAGTATCTGCAAATACTTGTACGATTGCAGCTCAATACGATCTGGCAGTTGCTCACTGAGAACGATCGCATCTTTACCAAGGGTAAGTCTATGCTGCAAACCCGCATCTGCACTCGCATAGGAACGAGTAATCTCCTCCCAGCCCGGTACGGTTCGTCCAATCCCGAACGTAAACCGTAGGCGGAAGTTTTCCGCAATCCACATATGCATCTGCTTAGCCAGATCCATAAGTAATTCACGGTCCAGTCCTTCCTGCTCATCCGATGCAATCATCACAATAAGCCTGCGGTTCCCAAACCATTCAGCCCAACCGCCGAACTGGGTCTCATTCTGCACAAGTTCTTCCACTACATTCATGAGCGCAATCTTCAGAATATTCTGATTGGTCGAGAGATCGTCACCATTCATCTCCGCAATGAGGACAGCAACACTCTTCGGTTCCATGAATCGTTCCTCTAGCGGTTGCAGATGGCGAAGTCGCTGACGGAACGAATCCATCCGCTCTCCTTCCATCAGATCAACAAGCAACTGTCTGCGATGAATCAGCAAGTTTTCATGATGTTGTTTCTCATAGTCAACCGTTTGAGCAATCAGATGTTCCAGCGCACGGTCGATGAGTGCCAGTTCATCTTTGACGGATGGAGTTGCTTCATTCTCCTCGGCACGTGGCTGTAACGCCTGAATTCGATTCATGATCAGCTGGATGGGGCGTGTATTTCTGCGAGTAATGTAGATTAGTCCCGCCACCGCACCAACAATCGTTAATAAACCAATACCGATCCACACATAAGAAACAAGGGATACCCATGAATACAGCTGTCCGGATTGAATACCACTCTCAAAGATCAGACCAAGTTTGTCCGCAGTCACACGATTAAGGATTTCACCTGCTGAAGGGTCCATTTGATGCGCGGTATAGATCAGATTGTCGCTTTTATCCCGAACCTGAAGAACTGATAACTTTTCATTGGTCATGTTATCAATCTGCCGTTCCACTGCATACATGCGGATGGTAATGACAAGCAGACCTTCCCCGCCCCACGGTAACGGAAGCCACTTATTCATGCTAATCACCTGTGAAGGTACGTCGAAGGAACGTTCCTTATAATCACGTGGCAGGTTCCAACCGAGGTTCTCCCGATCTTTCAAGGCTTGCTCAATATAGGCACGATCTTCGAAATCTTCCAAACGCATCATGCCTCTGGGCGTAAGAATCTGGGAATCGGACATACGATAGAGATAAATGGATTGAATCATATCCTGCTGATCCAGCATACGTCCCAGCCCACTTGCCGCATCATAGATGAACTGACTCGATAATTGTCCCTGTCCAGCTTCCAGAAAGCGACTATATGTTTTGTTTGCACCAATGTCTTCAAGCAACCGAAGTTCAATGTCGCTTAGTGAGCGCTCCAGTGTATCCACGATATAGCGGGTGGAGATCATGTCGGCTTTTTGTGTTTCGTTACGTGAGAGTTCGTTGACAATCAGGAAGGAGAGAAAGATCAGAATGGAAATCGTAAGCAGAAAAATAGGAAAATACGAATACATCAACTTGGTGTGCCAATTCCGCTTCAGATTTACTTTCATAGGCTCCAACTCCTTCCATCTCTATTCTAATGAGTATGCTCTTCTCTGTTCTTTGGCCTGCCTGCTGACGATATACAGAATCACTGATCCTAGTGCCGCACTGATCGTGCAAGCCAGATACATCAGTGATGGACCGCCGGAATCGAGTAAATATCCGTTAAGCATATTACCAACAATTCCGCCCAGGCCAGCAAACACCATGTTAAATAAACTTTGTCCTGTGGCCTGCATTTCCCGTCCCGTAACCGAAGCCACATATTCCACTGCTGCGATATAAAAGAATCCGAAGGATAACCCATGTAGCACCTGAACGCCAATCATGACCTCAGGTGTCGGCCATAGCCATTGTATCCCCCAACGTAACATATACGCCCCCGCTGCAAGCAGCATCGTGCGTTCATGCCCCCATTTTCGGAGTATGAATGCCGCTGCCAACATGGATGGAACATTGGTAATCGACGCAAGCAACAACGCCGTACCTGTCATGGTCACAGAACCGCCAGCCATCTGAAATGAAATAACAAAAAAGGAGTTAAACGCAGTGAGCGTTTGGTTAACCAGGAAACAACCTGTTAGAAATAGAAGGAATGTCCGGTTTCGGAGCAATCTTGCCAAACCTACGGAGAAGGTTACCGAGGACGAGGATATGCTCGTCTGCCGGGGAAGTGTACTTGCCAGTATAGCGCTCAGAATGTTAAACAGGAGAAATGGTAGCCATAACATGTGAATGGAAAACTGGGAGAGATACATCCCTGCGGCAAATCCCCCAACTCCCGTTCCTATGCTGCCGAAGAGTCGGATCATGCCATATGAGGTGTTCGCGGCTCTCGCGGCTGTAACCGCATAGGAGTCAGCAACGGGTATTTGAGTCACTTGGAATATAGTGCATAAAGTATAAATCAATATTAATATAAAGTACACTTGAATATTGTAGAAATACGCTAACGATGCAGGAACAAGCAGGCTTATCACCAGTACGAACCGTGTCTTTTTAAACTTATCTACCAGAATTCCCCATATTGGTTGAAGAATAATGGATACGAGTGTGCCAAACGCCATAATAAATCCGGTTTCTTTACTGGAAAACCCTTGTGCTACCAATATGGGATTAATGTACGGGTTAAACATCCCCCCGGCAAGCCCCATAAACAGATATAGGCCCTGTAATTGGAGTAAAACACGTTTTGCATCATTGGAATCGGCTTTTATTTTCTCTGTGTAAGCCTTCATATGTCTACTTCTCATCCGGATCTCCATCCTTTATTTCTGTAGTTGCTTCGCCTATTCTCTATTTTTAAGTGCGTGTCAGACTGGACTTGATTGCAGCCAATGCCCCGATTGCTCCTGCTTTGTTCCCCAGTTCAGCTACAGCTAGAAGTGTAGGCAGAACAGTGTAACGTTGGAGGCGTGTGCGCACTTCATTTAGATAATAGGATGGGTTGGATGCAGCCACGCCACCACCGATCACTATAATGGAAGGATTGAGTAAAGCCGTAATATTCGCCAGACCTCTCGCCATATAACGCATGGGTAGTTCCAGAATCTCCAGGGCAGCAAGATCACCCGACTCCGCTGCTTTGAATACATGCCTGGCTTCAATCTGTTCCGCTTCCCCTCCTGCCAGACTCATGATCAGGGATAAGGAACTCCCCTTTCCAGCAGCAAAATAACGCCTCGCCTGTTCGGTAATTCCCGTACCTGAAGTCACTTGCTCAAATACGCCAAAGGAATCCGCATCCGCAACGTAACCGGTATAAAGCCCTTCGTCTCCTGCAATGAAATGCCCAATCTCACCTGCTGCTCCATTCTGGCCGCTATAGAGCTGTCCATTCAGGATAAGAGCAGATCCAATGCCTGTTCCAACCGTGACCATTACACAGTGTTGATGTCCCTGTGCTGCCCCTTGATCATATTCTCCCATTGCCGCCATATTCACATCATTATCCAACATGATATTCCCGCTGTAATACTTCGCAATAACAGGGCGAATATCTAGCTCAGGCCACTGAAAAGCCGGAGCATTTCGCAGTATTCCCTCCTCCTGTAGAACCACACCAGGGAATCCCATGCCTACACCGTTAAGTTGATCCAGACTGCATCCAACTTCGCGGCAGAATGTTTCCAATTCAGTGAATAACCATCGGAAGAACTCATCCGGCTGATCACTGGCAAGCGTAGGCAAGATACGTTCATGAACTTCATTTCCAGCCTGTTGTGATGACAAGAGCATTAATGTTTTGGTGCCTCCAATGTCAATACCTGCAATCCAGCCGGATAGATCACCTCCAACCGTACCATTCTGATTGGTCTGATAATTATTACTTACGTTTTTCACGGATTCTGTCATGCCTTTTCCCTCCTCACATGTTGTATATCCAATCTCTTATTCCATGGCTTCCTGCTGAAGGTTCAGCATCGTTTGTTGTATGGCCACCTGTACCGCGCCAGTGACAACAGCTTGCTCACCAAGCTTGGAACAGATTAACTGTGGTTGCACAGGGAATTGCTCAGAGATGATCTGCCTCAGTAAAGGCAATAACACATCACCGTTCCCTCCTACCCCTCCGCCAAGCACAATGAGATCTGGAGCAAGCACAACGCTAATCTGACGCAGAGCGGAAGCAATCTTCTGGCTGTATTGTTGTAGAATGTCTAACGCCTCTACTTCTCCACTGCGCGCAGCTTCAAATAACTTCTCGGGAGTCAGGTGTCTGTGAAGAGCATCTGCACCCGAATCAGCAGCCTCCAATAATAGTTCATCATGCTGATCTAGATAATCTTTCGCCAGTTGCATCAGACCATCAGCGGACAGCACTTCCTCCAGACGTCGGCCATCGTCCACCAGCATCTCCGCGATCTCTCCAGTTAAGCCACCTAAACCTCGAAGCAGTTGGCCATGTACCATGATGCCAGCGCCTGTCCCTGTACCGATGGAGAAAAAAACAAACAAGGGATATCCTGCTGCTACACCACTCCGATACTCCCCAAGGGCTGCAAGATTCACATCATTTTCCAGAATTACTTCACAGGGAAAAGCTCCTGACAACGACTCTAAAGAGAAAGCTTCTTCCAAACCCGCTAAAGGGTCCACAATACGATTGATACGCCCTGATTCAGGCAGCACTACGCCTGGTATACCGAACCCGATGCACTGAATCTGATCCCAGTTCAGATGATTCTCTTCAAGCAGTTCGTTCATATGGCTTCGAAGAAGTTCCAACATCGTCGCTTCTCCTCGCTCATAAGCTCCTTGAACAACCATGGGATATGTTCGATAGGCAATGATCTCTCCATTCAGATCGGATAATGCAATCCGAATACGAGTTGCGCCGATATCTATCCCACAGACATAATAAGCCGTTTCGTTGAAACGAATGAGGGTTGCTTTTCGACCCTGAGCGTTGTCAGCTGGCCCCATTTCCCTCACCAGATTACGGTCAATCAGATGTTCGACTGCCAAAGATACTGTTGGTTTACTAAGTCCGGTCTGACGGCTGATTTCCGCTCTCGACATGGTTCCCTGAATTATGAGGGCATCCATAATGAGATTTTCATTCAGATTGCGGATATACTGCGGTGTGCCAGCCATGTTATCGCCTCCTTTTATAGTTAGCATTTTTCATAATTCGATTAAAGTCGCTCTCGGGTACAAAATATAGACGAATAACACCGTTTCGATCTATATTTTGCTGATTGTAAAACGCTCTTAGAAATTAGCTAAATGCTTAGTTAGTTAGGTTTATTAACAAATTGATTAAATTCAATATATCATCGTGTTTGGTAGGTGTACAGCTTTTTGTCATTGCACTCTTTTAGTAGAAAGTTTTACTAGAAAGAACTAACCTTCACCTGTAACACAAAAGCCTAATAAAGGAATTATTATACAATAATAGACGTTTATACATTTCCGAAACAGTGACACGCTCATAGAATACCTTATCACGATCAGGGAGGTTTTAATATGTATAGAAAACATCATAAATGTCATCATCCAAGACCAAAGTGTTTTTACAAAAAAATTACGAAAACTTGTGTTACCAAAGTGAAATATGTCCCTACAAAGTGTAAAAAACACTGTCATGTCACTGTTGAATATTGTGGAGTCAAAAAAAGAAGACATTACTAATACTCTTTTGCCCTTCTCTTTGGAGAAGGGTTCTTTCTTATTGAACTAGATTAATACCCGCTACCATTAACCTATCAAAAAAGTTGCGGTGATATTTCACCGCAACTCCTTTCTTCCTTATATACATATTCATCAAGTTTTAGAGAGTTCAATAAATCCTTCACCGAACACATCACGCACGTCATGAATGGTGATAAAAGCAATCTCATCTTCTGCTCGTACAATCTTCTTCAGCATAGAAACTTCCTGCTTGCTAATCACAATGTATAGAATTTCTTTCTTATTTTTCGTGTAATAGCCATGACCGGACAGGACGGTTACTCCGCGATCCATCTTCTCAATGACTTGCTTTGCAATTTCATCCTGTTTGGAAGAGATAATCATGACTGCTTTTTTCGGATTGAGCCCTTCAATAATGAACTCCATTGTTTTCGTTCCGACAAACAGCAAGACAATTGTACACATTAATCCTTGTGGTCCAATGATGAAGTATGAGGAGAAAGCCACAATCAGATCGAAGAACAGAAGTCCGTAACTGATATTCCAATCCAGATATTTGTTGGCAAGTCGGGCCAGGATCACTGTCCCCGCCGTTGTGCCTCCCACTCTAACAATCAAGCCAATACCAAGACCGGCAAATAATCCGGCAAAAATGGTATTGATCCAGAGTTCATCCGATGCAATCGTCCAACTCTCCGTCAGATGCAGGAACAACGAGTTGAATACCACTGCAATAATTGTATATACCGTAGTCGTTTTATCAAGAAACCGATATCCCACAATTAACAAAATACCGTTCAGGATCAAGTTCATCAGTCCAGGGGACCATTCAAACAGGTAATACAAAATAATCGTGATACCCGTGACGCCGCCTTCAGCCAAATCGTTCGGGATGACAAACAGGTTCACCGCCAGTGCAAACAGAAATGCACCTGCCATAATAAATAGGATATCCGTAATTCGTTTCTTCATTATGCATTCCATCCAATCCATCAGAAATCAACCTAATCGACCCGTCTCATAAGTTGTCATAACCACTCAAGGATAGATTTTACCATGCTCTCAACAAAATTTGTATACATAATACAAATTGTTGCGTAATTTGTGCAAAGGAATTTGTAAAACCTGCTCTTCTGTCTTCTGCATAGCTATTGAGTATCATACACCCATGACAAATGTCATGGTCCGTCATTGATATTCATCATTACAGAAGGCTGACGTTTATGACTTACTGTCATGTTCGGATTGTTTTACAATGATAAAAACGCTTCCTACAGGAAAGTCTAGCGGGAAACGCCAAGTTGTAGCTGATTACAGTTATAACGATTGAAGGAGGACACAATTTTATGAACAGATCAAAAGAAATGGCCTTAAAAAAAGAAGTTACCCCTTACGAAAAAAATGATCTCAGACTAAGTATCCGCCAGTTAATCAATACATTGCTCCCGCTCTTCTTGTTATGGGCTGCAGCTTACTTTAGCTTATCGGTTTCCTACTGGCTGACCTTCCCGATTGCCTTGGTGGCATCCGGATTTGTACTTCGGACCTTTATTATTTTCCATGACTGCTGTCATGGTTCATTCTTCAAGAGCAAACGCGCCAATGATATTCTCGGTACCATTACTGGTGTATTAACAGTGACACCCTATCAGCAGTGGAAAAACGAGCATTCTATCCATCACGCAACAAGCAGTAATCTTGACAAACGTGGTGTAGGTGATATCTGGGTTATGACAGTTGACGAATACAAAGCAGCTTCTCCTTGGGGTCGTCTCTTCTATCGGATTTATCGTAACCCGTTTGTATTGTTTTGTATCGGACCCATTTACGTGTTCCTGTTGGCTTACCGTTTTAACCGCAAAGGTGCAAGACGCAAAGAACGTATCAATACACACCTGACTACCGTATTGATCGTAGTGCTCTATGCATTCATGTCCTGGTTAGTCGGATGGCAGGCTTTTGTAATGGTGCAGGCACCTATCTTCTTCTTCTCCGGTTTCTTTGGTATCTGGCTGTTCTACGTTCAACATCAGTTCGAAGAGACGTATTTTGAACATGAAGATGAGTGGAGTTATGTAAAAGCAGCTGTTGAAGGCAGTTCTTATTACAAATTGCCAAAATTATTGCAATGGATCAGTGGTAATATCGGGTTTCACCATGTGCATCACTTGAGCCCACGTGTACCTAACTATTTCTTGGAAGAAGCACATAACGCAACACCACCTTTGCAAAAAGCAACTACTATTACACTACGTTCCAGTCTGGTTGCCCTGCGCTTCCGTCTGTGGGATGAAGATTCTAAACAGTTTATTAGCTTCAGACAGCTCAAAAAGCTATCCCGCAAGCCGTATGTTCAACCGCCTATCCGAGTAACCAATCCAGCGGGTCTGACAGAGAAGCCTTAACTCTGTCGGATTCGTTTTCTTGTGTTCAAGCCATAGTCATGCTACAGTCATGCTAAAGTTGAGTACAAGTTTGAGGAGGAGAATTCCATTCAAAAGTGGATGCAAAATTTTTATAAAAAAACAGGGTTGAACCTTTATGTATGGCTCGCCTTTTTCATCCTGCCATTCTATTTTATATCGCAATATTCTAAATTATGGACGATGGTAACCGGCATCATCATTATCCTCGTCTTCTTCGTTTGTTACCTGCTCGCCTTCATCACCAAGGGCTGGCAGGTCTACATGTGGATTGGAATGCTTATTGCCATATCCATTACGATGACGATCGCCTATGATTATGCGTATTTCTCATTGTTTCTTGCTTTCTTTATTGGGAATATTAAAAATAAAGCCGGTTTCTTCACCCTCTACTCGGTGAACCTGGGAGCCAGTTTCGTAACCATTAATTACGGTTTCATTAATCAGAGTTCTCTGTTGGTGAGCCAACTCCCGTTTGTATTCATCAGCTTAATGGCCTCCATCCTGCTTCCAATCAGTACGTATAACAAAAACAAAACTGAACATTTGGAAGGCCAATTGGAGAATGCGAACAAGCGACTTGATGATCTCGTAAAAATGGAAGAACGCCAGCGTATCGCTCGCGACCTGCACGATACACTTGGACAGAAGCTCTCTCTGATCGGTCTGAAAACCGATCTGGCGAGACGGCTGCTCCGCAATAATCCCGATCAGGCCGAGATTGAATTGAACGACCTCAGACAAACGGCAAGTACAGCTCTGAAGGAAGTACGGGAAATGGTCACCACTATGCGTGGTACACAATTGGTCGATGAACTGTTCCGGGCGGAGCAGATTCTGAAGGCTGCTTCGATTGAATTTGTGCTGGAAGGTAATCCGAAGTTACAGGATACGTCACAATTGAATGAAAATGTGCTCGGTATGTGCTTGAAAGAAGCTGTCACGAATGTCGTCAAACACAGTCAGGCAACAACCTGTACTATCATCATTAAGGAAACACTAGCGGATAATGTAGTAACCGTTCAAGATAACGGTGTTGGAATAGAACGAACTCGCAAACAGGATCGGCGCGGAACAGGAATTTTGGGCATGAAGGAACGACTTGAATTTGTGAACGGTTGTCTGGATATTCGCTCTGCGACAGACATCCCGGGTACAGCGATCATTATTCATGTTCCGAAACTCGTTCGCAAACCGATAAAGGAGGCAGAATCATGATTAGAATTGTAATCGCGGAAGATCAGCGCATGATGCTCGGCGCCTTGTCTTCCCTCCTCAATCTGGAGGAAGATATGGAAGTCGTCGGACGTGCCAGCAACGGCCAGGAAGCCCTTGCCCTTGTCCAGGAGCTTGCACCAGACATCTGTCTGATGGATATAGAAATGCCCGTGAAAAGCGGCCTTGAAGCCGCAGAAGAACTCAAAGGAATGAGCTGTAAGGTCATTATACTGACCACTTTTGCCCGGACCGGATATTTCGAACGTGCCCTAAAGGGCGGTGTCCGTGGTTACCTGCTCAAAGATAGTCCAATTGAAGAACTTGCCGAATCGATCCGCCAAGTTATGAATGGCAGACGCATCTTCGCTCCCGACTTGGTAGATGAAGCTTATGTAGAAGAAAACCCACTGACAGAACGGGAGAATGCCGTACTAGGCCTCATGGCAGATGGGAAAAACACCAAGGAAATCGCCGGGCATCTGTTCATTACAACGGGAACGGTGCGTAACTACATCTCCATTATTCTCAACAAGTTAAATGCCAGTAACCGCATTGAGGCCATCACTCGCTCCAAGGAAAAAGGGTGGTTCAAATGAAAGTACCGCTTTAACCCATTGAAACAAAAATAAGCATGTACCCCAGCTGCATAAGCTGCGATAACATGCTCAAAATAAAAAGCTTGGCCCAGCAATTTCTTCCTGGGCCAAGCTTTTTTAGGTGTATCGTAACAATCCCACACTCATCTCTTCTACATTGCAGAATATCCGTAAAACACTCAAGATTTATTTCACAGATACAACCATGCCAAGAGCTTCTAATGGCACTTGATCGGTCTTAAGCTGATGAATTTGGTTACCGTCCTGCCATGAGATCGTTACATGAACAGACTTTCCACCACTTGGATATTCAACCTTGATATACCCTTTATCTTTGGGTACAGGCAACGTATGTGACTCCAGATACTCCACCATTTTCTTCGCTATGCCCGGATTATTCATTTCATCTTCGGATACCGAACGAATTTCCAGCGTCCATCTACCTTCTTGCCAAGTCAGATATTGACTGCCTGCGGCACCTTCACTCATACCTTTGATACCATGTCCCAGATCCACAACCATATCTGCTGGAATATCTTTCAGGTCCGTCTCAGGGAAAATTTCTGACTGATTCGGGTCCTTATAGGTCTTCACTTCATAGGAAGCCCGTACAGGTATCTTACTATCGGATGCAGATAAAGATTGATCATTAATGGCAACAGACTGAGTGGTAGCGTAGAAGTTTACCTTAAATGCATCCGCAGTATTGGACAGTATTGCCGCCCCCAAAGATGTACCCTTGTCCAATGAAAATGAAGTGGGTAACGCTGCATCCTTCATCTTCAACTGGTTGCGAACTTGCTTGATCACATCATTCACACCTGATTGACCAGTGGCAATTTGATTGTCAATTGCCTTCGATCCTGATGTGTCTTTATTATCTGTTGTGCCCGTATTCTCTTTGGTTCCCGTTTCATTTTCATTAGAGAAATCAGCACCACCGCTACCGGTCTCGGTCTGCTCACCGACTGTTGTCGTTGGTGAAGAACTATTCTCTGATGATGCTGCATTTGAATCCGGTCCGCCACATCCTGCCAGAGCAAGTAAAACGGCTGTCGTTACTGGAATCGTGATCCATAATGGCTGTTTCTTCATGATGTGTACCTCCTTCGTTGTAGCCAATCTAAAAATTCAAAAGATTAACGCTTGTCGTTCCAGAAGTTAACCGGCTGCAATTTTTTGCTTAATACTTCAAAACGATACCCTTCTGACTTCAATGTTTTCAATACTTGCGGTAATACTTTCAGCGTTGCTTCCTGGTCGTGCATAAGCACAACAGGTGTTGTTCCGCTCTTTTGCACATTGTGGATCTGCTTCATTACACTGTTATAGACTTTCTGGTGATCTTTCTTGTATTTCCAGTCTTCCGAGTCGACATTCCAATCCCATAGATGGAATCCACCCTGGCCCAGCAGTACATTACGGAATGCCGGTTTGAGATAAGGTTTACTACCATATGGCGTCCGAACGAGACTTGTTTTAACTCCGGCAACCTTGTTCAGACTTGCATTGGCCTGTTGCATCTCTTTCAATCCGCTATATGCAGATTTATAGAATTTGCCTGGAACGTGAGTCACACCATGCAGACCCAATCCATGCCCGTCAGCTACGATTCGTTTGGTAGCCTTCTGAAATTTCTCCATTTGAGGACCCAGCATGAAAAACGTTGCCTTTGCATTATACTGATCCAGAATATCCAGTAACTGACCTGTATGAGCGGTTGGCCCATCATCAAACGTCAGGTATATGATTTTGGAATTTGCTTTGCTTGCACCATCCTTCGATGCAGCTGATTTGGCAGATACCGACTGCGGCAATAATAGTGGAATGATTAATAAAATAGCAAGTGTGACCATGATAGATTTACGAATATGTAGCATAATTAAAAGTCTCCCTTGTGTGTTATATTTCCCCGGGTGTCCATGTTTTTCTACCTTCATCCCTTGGCGATTTATCCTAATACTATCAAAGATAGTGGCTCCTGTTCTCGCTCCAAAGGCTACGGTAGAGTTACACTTTTGTCAGATAAACCTAAAATTTAATACGAATTTGATAGATTTGCGCAAAATAAGATCCCGGCAGGATAGATCAATTGTGACATATCCTCTATTACCCACATTCAGAATTTTGATAGACCTTTACTCCAATTCAAGCAAATCTATACAATCATTCAATCTGTGCATGCAAAAAAACCTGCACAAGTGCAGGCTTCTTTGTCTTCAATCAGCATATGGCATCAAACCATCACCCTTTGCAAGGAGATTGCCCCCATTGCTTTCAGGATTATTACCTCATGCTGTATGTAAATGGTGTTTTGACGCTGGAATCTTCTCGACTCCCAACGTGCATTTATTCAGCAGGAGCAGTGAACGAACGTTTGCCAAACTCGGCATCCAGCATGTAGAAGGCATTGCTGTCTTTTTCAATGCGGCGCAGCTTCTGAATAATATTGTCAAACAAAGCTTCCTCTTCAACCTGCTCATCAATGAACCATTTCAGGAAATACATCGTTGCATGTTCACGTTCATTCAGAGCGATGTCAGCCAGATTGTAGAATTTTTTCGTGTTTTGCTGTTCATGAGCATAACCATGCTCAAACACATCCAGCATCGAAGCATATTCATTCTTCGGTTCTGGCAAAGCCTCAAGTGTGGCACGTTGCCCACGATCATTCAGGAATTTGTATATTTTCATGCCATGGAATCGCTCTTCTTCCGCTTGCACGATGAAGAAGTTCGCAAATCCATCCAGACTTTTGCTGGAACAATAGGCTGCCATAGCCAGATATACATGAGCGGAATAAAACTCAAAGTTCATCTGTTCATTTAAAGATTCTGTTAACGTTTGGCTCATAATCAAAACACCTCTTTCTTTCTCTAGGGATGGTTATATTCTAACATAACGTAAGCAGGACTTACACCGATTTTCTACAAAATTCGCCAAGGACTGAACGAACAAAAAAGCTCTGCCGCGATGGCAGAGCTTCTTTCATTCTTTAGAGATATGCAATTATACCAAGAACGCTTTGGAGATGATAACCAACAGGATGAACAGAACCAGAATGGCACCTACAGAAGTGAAACCTCCGTATCCGTAGCCTCTTGTTTCTCCACCTAATACTTCGCTCATTGACCGTACCTCCTCTGCAACAGGTATGGGTTATCTTATGCAGGAAGAACGACTTTGACAGGGCGGATGCCCTAATTATTCAGATTGCTGTTTTTTTCGTTCAGTACCGGGGAGATTGCACACGCATGATATCCAGAAAAGGTACCTTCGCTGTGAACTCTTCTTCGGTATACTCTACATGCACGAGTCGTGTACGGGAGTCCATTTTGACGATGACTCCTTGCACCTGATCTTCTTTGCCCCATACCGTCAACAGTACTTCCGAACGTTCCCGAAAAGCTTCAACCAGCTGGTTTCCCAACTCTTCGAGTTCAAACTCATCCCGTGTAGGTCTTTTTGCTACTTTTGCTTTTGCCAATGTGGCTGCCTCCTCTACTCCGACGTCCCGATTCCACGGGTTGATTGCCGAGTTCATATTCAATTAGTATACCATTCATTTACGTTCGTGTAATCTCATGGCAACCAGAATGAGCAAATTCCTCAGGCAAGTTACCGTTAACCGTGATACCTCCTATTCTTCTCTATACTCCACAATGATGCTGTACTCATTCGATCGGGTTTCGCCAGCCCGTTTTTGTCCATTCCATTCATACGTGTACCTGGCAATCAAGTCTCCTTGCAGCGTCCCCACCTTCTCAGAAGCTAACTTCGCTACATACGAGATGTTTTTTTCCGTTCCAGGCTCAATCACGCCCACATGCAGAACCCGTGGTGTGGAATACTCTGATATGCTCAATTGGAGCTCACCCGTAGCTTGACCAAGCCATCTGGCACCCTCAGGTAAAATGCTCCCAAGTTGTACACGTGCCGGCAAATTACCCGTATTCCCCACACGTACCTGAAAAGTGACGGTACCTCCCTGCTCGACCAATGTGGGTGTCACTTGAACATAAGCCTGAATTATCGGCGCTTTCAATTCGACCACAGCTTCATTGGATGTAATCATCCGCTGCACTGACCGTGAATCTGGCAATCGAAATGTATACATCAGGCTAGCATGATTCACATACCTGTAGTCATCAGGCATCGATTCATCTCGATCTGGAAGTTTCGCTTCGAACTGAATATTCAGAACCGACCGGGCTGTCAACGTCCCCAGATTAAGCCCTTTAGCCAGATTGGTTCCGGGACGTTTAACCCCATTCCAGCGCAGGCTGCCTTCGACAAATGTCACACCTGTGGGCAGTCCATCCAGGAGAGTTCCATCCACCGCATAACTGCTTGCATTGGAGACGGTAATATTATATTGGACGGCATCACCCAATGTGGCCGTTACCGGGAGCACACTTTTCACCACAGTGACCTGGGGCTGTATCACTTCCAGGGTAACCTGATTGGAGTAGACCGTCTCCTGCTGTCCTGCCGAGATATATGACAGTACAGCTACACTTGATATTCCGTTTGCATCGCTTCCCCCCGTAACCTGAACCCGATATTGTATCCTAATTGAGCTTCCGGGTAAAATCTCTCCAAGTTGTATGCCCGTATCAGGCGTTACTTGTGGCGCAAACATTTCATCTACGATGACACTCGCAGGTATAAAAACAATACCCTGTGGCAAAGAAATCGTTACTTGGGCATTGGTGGCTGCAATAAAACCCGGATTGCTCACGATGACGGTGTACATGACAATATCCCCTGAGAAGGTATAGATGTGATCCGCCTGAAAGGAGATCTCCAGCCGGGATGAGACCAGATTGACCTCCACAATATTGGATTGTTCCATACCTGTAACCGTTCTGCCTTCCGGTGTCAAAAACTCATAGTTAACCTGTGCCTGATTCAGCAGCTTCAGTGTCTCAGGTAAACGCAAGATTACAACTTGGAAGTGGTATCGCAACGTGGCTCCGGGCGCGATTTCAGCTGGAGGCAATCCTCTCTCCGGTGATGCTCCCGGTAACGGAATACCATCACGCAGTACACTGTTGGGAAGCAGTGCCGTCTCTGCAGATAGCTGATCCAATAGGTACACTAGGGCCGTAAGATTTCCGGTGTTAACAATTTCAACACGGTAGATAAGAGACTGCCCCAAGGCAGCCTCCGTGACATTGCAGACTTTTCTGACTTCAAGCCTGGGGCCGATCCACGGTGTTACAACCGTATTCGAATAGGATACCTGTTCCAGTTCAGTCGCACCCGAGCTGAATCGAACCAGGGACTGATTCTTTAGCCAGTGGGACAACGGACCGGAAGATTGGCTCATATCACCACAACCTCTACTCTGAATGTAACCGTAACGGAAGCACCCGCAGCAATCGAACCAAGCGTGATGCCTGTATTCGGATTCCCTGTTGGTCTTGGCACACCATCCACCGTAACACTTCCTGGAACAAATACTGTACCGACAGGTACCGGGTCAACCATGACCACATTATTAACCACTTCAATGCCGCTATTGGTTACTACAACCGTATAGGTGATTACATCACCAACAACAGCATCAATGGCACTTGTACTTTTGGCAACAACAACATTTGGTGCAGATACCGGGATAACCAGAACATTCGAAGATACGGTCCCCGTCAACAGACGGCCATCGGGTGGACTAAATGTATAGTTGGCCACCGCCTGGTTAACCAGTTGCTGATCCTGTGGCAACGTATCTACAGTCACTTCGAGGGTTACCGTTACAATAACCGTACCTCCGGACGGTATGGTACCCACAACGATACCCGTCTCTGGATTGGCACCTGGCTGTGGAACACCATCAATCAGAACACTGTTGGGAAGCAGTACGGCTCCATTCGGTATATTGTCCGTTAATGTCAAACTTGCATCAAGATTCCCGCTATTGTTAATGGCAAAAGAATAGGTGATGGTGTCACCAATCGTTGCATTGGAGGTGCTCCCTGTTTTGGTTACGGCAATAATCGGCTGATAGATTGGTGTTACAACTGTATTGGAATACGCTGCTCCCGAGAAAACACCCGATGTGAAACTTACGGAAGACTGACTGCTCACTTGTGGTGGTGTTGGAAGCGTATTGACCCGAACTGCATACGATACCGCTATCGATGCTCCAGGCGCCAAACTACCAAGAGCTATGCCCAGCGCAGGGTTGGCCAAGGCACGTGGGACTCCGTCCACCAGAACACTGCCTGTAACAAATGTGGTGGCTGGGTTAATCGGATCGGTGATCACAATGTTGTTTACCGGGTCAATTCCTTCATTGGTCACAACCATTTCATACACAATCGTGTCGCCTACCACAGCATCAACTACCGAAGCTGTCTTAACTACACTGACGTTCGGAGCAGATACTTGAATGTTGAGTGCGTTGGACGTAATCGTGCCTCCAAGTGTTCTTCCATCAGGTAATGTATACGAAAATGTCGCAGATGCCTGATTGGTAATGGACTGGCTCAAAGGTAACGTCACAATCACAACGGAGAAGGTAACTAGAGTTGTTGTGGAAACGACACCAAGCGGAATACCCGAAGCAGGATCTGCACCTGGTGCAGAAGCCCCGTTAATAATAACGCTATTTGGAACAAACTCTGTTCCTGCCGGAATGGTATCCGTTAACGTGACAGATGCCCCATAATTCCCGGTATTGGAAATGGCGATGCTGTACACAACGGTATCCCCTACCGTTGCTATCGTCTGATCTCCCGTTTTCACTGCAGCCAGAATAGGTTGAAAGACCGGAGTTGTAACCGTATTGGAGAATGTGGTCGCTGAGAAAGCCCCTGATGTAAAGCTGACCGTGGACTGATTGTTTAACACTGCACTTGCCGGGAGCGCCGTAACCTGCACACTAAATACAACGGTTACCGTAACGCCAGGTGCGATGGAACCAAGCGTTATTCCCGTAGAAGGATTGGCACCAGGGCGCAGAACACCATCGACAAACACGCCGGTTGGCGCAAGAACGGTACTTGTCGGCACTGCATCCGTGAAAACCACATTGTTGACCGTTGCAATTCCGTTATTGGTTACAGCGATGCTATACGTTACGATATCACCAACTGATACCGACGTTGAAGTTGTGGATTTGACGACATCGACATCCGGCGCCGATACGGTAATGGTTAACACATTGGATAGAACAGACTCCGTGATGTTCCGCCCATCCGGCAATGTATATGATAGAGCTACGGAAGCCTGATTCACCAGTTGTTGCGGACTTGGCAGCGTATCAACAACCACTGAAAAGGTAATGGTGGTCGTAGCTCCGGGAGCCACATTGCCTGCGGGGATGCCCGTTGCTGGATTTCCTGCTGGCAGCGGTTGACCGTTCACAATAACGCTATTTGGAACAAGGATGGTTCCGGCTGGAAGGTTATCTGTCAGGTTAATCTGGGCTCCATAGTTTCCCTGATTGCTCACGGTTATCGTGTAGCTGACTGTATCCCCAACGGTAGCATTTTGTGTACTGGCTGTTTTTTGTGCTGAAAGAATAGGCTGGTACACCGGAGTGACCACGGTATTTGAAAAGGTTGTGCTTGAGAATGTACCTGAGGTAAAACTGACCGTAGAGCGATTGCTCAACTGATCACTTGGCGGGATCGCGTCGATACGGATACTGAATGTGACCGTCGCGGACGTTCCGGGCCCCAATGTACCAAGGGGTACCCCACCTGCCGGATTGGCTCCGGGTTGCGCAACCCCATTCACTGTGACACTCCCTGTAACAAAGGAGGCTCCAGCTGGAATCGGGTCTGAAAACTGAATATTGTTCACCGGTGCAATTCCGCTGTTGGTCACCAGAATGGAATAGGTCACCGTATCGCCTACCGTAGCCGCAGTGGAAGCTGTGCTTTTGACAACAGCGACGTTTGGTGACGAGACTGGGAACGTGAGTGTATTCGAAGTGGCTGAGCCAGTCAACGTCCGCCCATCTGGAGGTGTAAATGTAAAGGATGATGTAGCAAAATTGCTAAGCTGCTGTGGGGATGGAAGTGATTCCACAACAACGGCAAACGTGACAACAGCCGTCGCCCCTGCTGCTACAATGCCTACCGGAATACCTGTTCCTGGTGTTACTCCCGGCTCTGGCACACCGGATACAACCACACTGTTGGGTACAAAAGTAGTCGCAGAAGGAATGTTGTCTGTGAGAGTAACATTTGCTTCCAGATTGCCAGCATTGCTGACCGTTACCGTGTATACAACCGTATCACCTACAGTTGCATTTACGGTATTTGCTGTTTTGACAAGTGAAATCTGCGGTTGTATGACCGGAGTCTGAGTGGTATTGGACGATGATGACCCTGAAAATGAACCGGATGTGAAGCTGACCGTCGACTGATTGTTAATCTGCGAAGGAATCGGCATGGTAATCGTCACCTCAAAAGTTACGGTAACCTCGGCTCCTGGAGCCAACGTACCGATTGGAATGCCGGCGGTCGGATTGGAGAGCGGGAACGAAGTCCCGTTCACAATGACACTTCCGGGTACAAATGGGGTATTCGAAGGAAGAGGATTGACATATACCACATTATTAACGGCTACTGTGCCGTTATTACGAATAACAGATGTGTATCGAATGACATCTCCGACTACGCCGTACTCTACATTGTCACTGTTGACAATCGTAACATTGGGCAGAGACACTGGAATAGTGATGGTGTTTGATGACGAGAAACCGGCAATCGTTCTCCCGCTTGGGAGTGTGTAGGCAAATGAAGCAACCGCCTGATTAATTAACTGCCTTGCATCTGGCAAGCTGTTAACCGTCGCAACAAAGGTGACCGTTGCACCTGAGCCCGCAGCAATCTCTCCTAGACTGATACCCGACTCCGGGCTGACTCCAGGTGTAGGTACCCCATTAATAATGACACTATTTGTGCTGAATACTGCTCCTGCTGGAATGGGATCTGTCAAGGTAACCGTTGCAGCTATATTACCTGTATTGTTAATTTGGATGGTGTAATTAAACGTATCGCCTACAGTCAAACTTGTTGTACTTGCTGACTTCACCACTTGGATCACTGGCAGAAATATGGGGGTATTTACTGATATAGAAGAAGAAACACCGTTAAAACTGCCTGATGTAAATGCTGCATTGGCCTGGTTACTAACCAAACCCGTAGATGGAACGGAATTCACTCGGGTCTGATAGGTCACAGTTACACTGCTTGAGCTATTCAATGAACCCACTGCGATTCCCGCAACGGGGCTTGCGCTGGGAACAGCAGATCCATTAATCGTGACACTACCCGGGACAAATTCAGAGCCGGATGGTGCATCCGAAATCACCAGATTTTGTACTGCACTAATTCCTGCGTTTGTTGCAACAACGGTATACGTAAGCACATCTCCAACTGTCGCATCCGGTGTGTTTACTGTTTTACTAATAGAAATATTGGGAGCCGATGCAGATATACGAACGATATTGGATAAGCTGCTGCCTGAGAGATTCCTTCCACTTGGAAGCTGGTACGTATAACTTGCTGTCCCTTGATTCTCCAGTGTCGGGGGAGTCGGAAGTGTGGTGAGTGTAGCGCGAAACACCACCGTAGCCGCAACTCCCGGCAGGAGGCTACCCAGTGTTATTCCGGTTAATGGGCTTGTTCCAGGACGTGCAGTACCATTCACAGTTACCGAATTCGGGACAAACGTCAGCCCCGCTGGAATCGTATCCGTCACATTCACTTGAGTCGCTATATTCCCACTGTTCGTGACCACAAGTGTGTATGCAATCTGATCCCCCAGTGTCGCATTGGTTTGGCTTGCCGACTTGTTGATACCAACAACAGCTTGGTATACAGGGGTTGTAATGGAATTGGAGTTGGAAATGCCCGTGAACGAACCAGAGCTATAGGACACTACCGCTCGATTGACTAACGAACCTGAAGCAGGCAAAGACTGCACATTCACCTGAAACGTCACCGTCGCAGAACTTCCGGCCGCCAATGTCCCAATGGAGATACCACTGCTCGGATTCGCAGACGGTACAACAGTTCCCCTTACGGTTGCACTGCCGGGAACAAAAGTTATTCCAGCAGGGAGCGCATCTGTAAGTACCACATTGTTAATCACCTGAATACCGCTGTTGGTAGTAACTACGGTGTACGTGAAGGTCTCCCCGACAGCAACATCGGTGACTGATGCTGATTTTACCGTGGTCACATTGGGCAATGTTACCGGAATCGTTAAGGTATTCGAGGCGATGTTTCCCGTGATCGTCCGACCATCAGGTGAATTGAAGGAATAAGAAGCTGTCGCCTGATCCACAAGAGTCGGCGGTGTTGGCAAGCTTGTTACAAGTACCTGAAAAGTCACGGTATTGGCACTTCCTGCCGCGAGGCTCCCCAGATTAACCCCGGTAACCGGATTGGCGCCAGCAATCACATTTCCATTCAGACGAAAGCTGCCTGCTACATATGAGCTACCACTTGGAATGTTATCCCTCAATGTAACGTTAGCAGCAACATTCCCTCCGTTGTTCACTTGCAGTGTATAGGTTACCAGGTCACCCACCGTAGCATTGGTGGTACTCGCCGATTTCACAATGGACAGGTTTGGCGAATAAACCGTAAGGGTGGAGTTGTTGGAAGGAATAACTCCGGTAATGACCGGCCCCCCTGCTACACTTTGAAATGTAAAGGCTGCATTGGCCGAATTCACCAGTTGCAGGATGCTTGCATCCTGACCGATGAGTGCTCGATAGGTTACAACAACACTGCTGGATAAAGTTAACGAACCCAGCGGAATGCCTGCCGTCACATCAAGTGTTGGACGGGATACACCTGCAACCGTGACACTGCCAGGAATAAAGGTAAGACCTGCAGGAAGTGAATCGGATAAAACAACACTGGCCGCACTCGCAGTGCCTGCATTGGTAACGGTAACCGAATATAGGATACTATCCCCGGCAACTGCACCGGCGGCGACCGTTGCCTTAGCCAATGTGATTTTTGGTGCATTAATATCAACTTGAATTGCATTGGCGTTGACAATGTAGGCATCCCCCGAGGTCGTTAATGTCAACACCGCAGATGACTGGTTATTGATCAGTCTTGCTGAAACATCCACATTGGTAATATCCCAGCCTTGACGTCCACCGATAATATTTGTACCTGGAGCTCCGTTGATCTGATTTCGTGTTCCAAACGTTCCTGTTGTATTAAGCGCTCCGGTATCTCCGTTAATCTGAGAAGCAAAAAAGTTCGCAGCTAGATTATTGGGCCCGGACAACGCAACCGATGTAGCTGAGGTTGGCCCGAATAATGCCTGGTCACCGGTCCGGTTCGCGTCGCCCTCCTGTGCACTGAACAGTATTCTTCCTCCCAATACACCGGAAAGGGGCGTTGCAAATCCAGTCAGTGTGGTAACAACAGGTGGTGAAGTGGATTGAACGAGTACGCCCCCTGCACGCAAAGACATGTTGCGAAAAGGCAGATTGGGATTCTGATAAATGACTCCAAGTGTCCACCCCGCATGATTGGCCGTGGAATCATTTGTAATAACAATAGTCCCTACCACTGCTCCGGTGATATATGTACCTGCTCCCCCATTTTGTACAAGTGTGGTCACATTAGCGGAACGTACATAGCCAGCAGCACCGCCCCCCAGATCGAATTGATTGTAGGTAAGTGGATCAGGGGTAACACTGGAAGTCCCTGCGGGTGTAATAAACGTAACCGGATTGTTGATGGCAGCACTCAGGTTGACTGTACCATTAATGTAACTTCCGCCCCAGATCAATTCTGCATACAGAACGGTACTTCCAGCAGGTAGTGTAAGAATGGCTGCTGAACTGTTGCTCTGATACAGGCTTGTCGTTCCCAGTGGATAGGTGCCGTATTGGAGGCTGGTGTTGGTTGTGATAAAACCTCCAATACTATCCTGTGTTCCGGGTACTCCCGCTGTTTCCGAACGACTCAGTCCAAGCGTATTTCCTGTAAATGTAATTGCTCCCGTAGCATTAACGGTTGAACGAACGACAAGAGGAATGAAGATCACCTCCCCTTCATCAATGATTTCCTACATATGGAACGGAGCCATGTATATAGTCTATGAGTGTATTGTTGAGTTTTGTTTGTCCTCCATAAAAAGTTTGTGACAACTCGAAACTTCTGTGAGTCTTGTTCTCTCATAACAGTTAAATACATTTGCGTTTTGTTCATTGTGATTTATAATTATCATATACGAGAGTAATTCTGTCGTACCATTATGATGCAGTCAGCGGTGATATATGAAAGGTTTCCATACGCACAATAGTCACATTCCAACAGAGTACGAGTTCAAACATTCCAAATGGATTCAAAAAATGCTTCATGCCTACTGGGTTGTTACGATTGCACATTTCGCCATTCAGATTGGCTGTTTCCTGTTTCTGGAGTACGATCGCACACCTACAGATTTCTTGATGAATGTCCTCTTCTGGCCTACGGCCGTCAGCAGTTCATGCATTTTGTTCGCAAGCTGGGTTGATCGGCGCTTCAGTTCATATTCCTTTTACACCATGTCTATAGCCAGCACGGTTATCGCCTGGACGATTATTCATGTCAATTATGACATTCGGATTATATTAGCAATCTGTCTGTTGCCCATCTTTGCTTCGGTGCTGTTCTTCAGTAAAAAAAGAGTCTGGATTGTCTTTCTGATGCAGATGACTGGTTACTTTCTGGTTTTGTTCGATCCGGCCTACCGGTTGTACCTGTCTTCATTTGACATGGTATCCATTCCTGCTTTTCTAATCCTAGGTACATATGTAGCACAGGTTATCGTAACCAGCGGCGTTGAGGTGCTCGATGATCTTCAGGCCAGCATGCTTGCCAAGCAGGACCTTATTGTGCGAAATGCCATTATGACCAAACAGTCCAAAACAGACGGTTTAACCAACCTTTATAATCAAAGTTCATTCAAGGATTATTATGAAAAAGCATTTGAGTATGCCAACAGTGGCATGAGTCTGCATCTGGCCCTGATCGATATTGATGACTTCAAGTCCATTAATGATACGTATGGTCATCGGGTTGGAGACATTATTCTGGAGAAAGTGTCCCTGATCATTCAGGAAACCATTACCTCAAGTGATATTGCAGCACGGTACGGGGGCGAAGAGTTTGCCTTATTGATGTTTGAGCAATCTTTCAAGCAGGCTTATGCCTTGGTGGAACAGATTCGTCAGAAGATTGCCTTGATGGGCCATCTGGAACTTGAAGGAGCTTCCATCACCGTGAGTATCGGTCTCAAAAGCTACAGCCCTAATCTAACCAAAGACAAATTGTTCGAGGAAGTGGATGCCTGTCTGTATGCCGCGAAACGAACAGGTAAAAATAAAACCGTAACATCACTTGATCTGACTTCATCCTTGGCAGAGAAAATATAAATAAAAAAGTTGTGCTGTACACCGGAATTCCGGTTTGTACAACACAACTTTTTTTGGGTCTGAATACGATCAGCACGCCGATCTTCTTCATACATCTATGTTTTCATTCCGCCCATTCCCAGCGATGGCGATTTTGCTCCAGCATCGGATGCAGGTATTCGGACGATCCATCAATGATGAGACGCAGCTCTTTGATCCAATCCTTGAAGGAATCAAATGAAGCAAACATATTCGCCATCTCTATCGTCAAATACAGAAAGTGAGGGGCTGGATATTCCGCAGTGATATGGCGCAGCGCGCTATCCACAGGTGTATATTTCTTTCTCTTGCCCTCAAGCCCCTCCACACGTATACGCGAAGTTGGATGTTCCCGCCGCCAATCATGCAGGCGGTCTTCTCTTTTGTAATATGCCTGTATCGAATCCTTGCTCATTCGTTTAAACGTGCTCTCGTGTAAAGGATACAACACAAGCTGTATGAATGAACGGGTATCTACCGTTGCAGCGGCGCGCTCGAGTTGCTCATCAGTCACATGTTCAAACGAGTCATAAAAAGTCAGTGTGCCTTTGCGGCTGGCCGCCGGTGGCTCATAACCATAAGGTACAGATGTATATTTTCCAGACATTTCACCCCTCCTTGTTTATACACACATTCGCACAAAGGTGATTGGGATAACCCAGCTCATGTTATTATACGCTAACGATCTTGCTTCAACTCGGAATAAAATGTCATTCTGTTCTTGCCTGCACGTTTGGACTCATACAAAGCTTCGTCCGCCATCCGAATAATCTCACTTGGGTTGTCGCTGTTGGTTGGATATTCGGCACCTCCGATGCTACATCCAATTCGAATTCGCTCATATTCGATAATAAACGGCTTGTTCAAGCTTTGAATGATGGCTTCTGCATAAGCCATGGCTTCTTCCCTCGGATGACTTCCAACAGACTGAAGTACAATCAGGAATTCATCTCCGCCCAATCGGACTGTTATCCCCTTCACCTGACCAAGAGCAGACAGTCGCTGGGCCACTTTCTGTAACAGCACATCTCCAGTCTGATGTCCAAGTGTATCGTTGACCCGTTTGAATCCATCGAGATCCAGATAGAGAAAAGTCAGCGTGTGATTTTCACTTTCGGTCTCCAGAGACTCCTCCAGATACACTTCAAGGGCAGTGCGATTTGGCAGTCTAGTCAACTGATCAAAATGCGCCAGATTCTGCATCACGACCAGCTCTGAGTTTTTATTCATAAGAGAGGTCAGCATATCCCGAAGCGAACGGGACAACACTTCAATCTCCTTAATCCCCTTAATCGCAGGAATCTCAAGCTCTTCCCCTGCACGCAGTCGATTGGCTACTCTGGTAAGACGCACAAGTGGGGCAGAGATCAGACGTGAGACAACCCAGCCAATCAGTGCAAACAGCACGGTAACGGCAAGTCCCGCCCACACATTAAACCACATCAGGTCAAACACAGAAGCAAAAGCAGTCGACTTGACTTGACGAATGACTACGGTCCAGCCTAATCCGGGATAATCCAGATGGCCCTGGCTGTAGGCAAACCCTGTCACATATTCATTACCGTCAGGCCACTTTTCAATGGACCAACTGCTTTTGTTGAGCTGGGCCTCTTCGATGCCAGGCAATACCAACGGTTTACCGACCCATTCCTTCGGCCCGAGCAGCACTGTATGTTCCTTTTTGCTCACGATAAAGAACTCAATGTCCTTTTCTTCCCTTTTTAATGGGGCAAGTACGGATTCCTCGACTTCCTTCGCCCATTCCCAGCTTAAATGTGCAGCGAGCACACCTTGAATCATTCCTTTGCTATCCTTCAGCGGAAAACTGATATCGACAAATTGCAACGGCTCTCCCGTTGGATTCGGAAGCAGCTTGGCAAGAAGTACTGCATTATGCACATCTCCAATGAATTTACCCTTGATTCCCTCCTGATACACAGGTCGCTCTGATAAATTTTCCCCAAGCAAGATACCATCCGTAGCAGCTAACACTTTTCCCTTCGGGTCCATGAATCCAACCCATGAGAATGAGGGAAAGCTATCTTGTAACTGATCCAGCAGCATCTGAATCTCATCAGGTTGGAATTCATCTTCCAACGAAGCCATTTGGCCCAGCAGGTCCAGTTCACCCGCGCGAGCCGACATGAATCGATCCAGCTTGTCCGAAGCCTGTGAGGCCGTGCCTGTAAGCGAGTGACCAATCTCAGTCTCTACAGCAACAAATGACTTTTGGCTAAAAATAGACCCAATCGTCAGGGTAACCAGCAAGGATAACACAGCAAAGATGACTGTAAGCACAGTTCTAATTTTGAATGACATTACTTCCTCCATTACACGGTGAAACCATCTTGCTTCTCAACATAACTATGCTGTAAAGAGTACACGGAATGTCACCTATTCGTTTTCATATTTATCGGAACTTGTGTGTTTTTTTATTATACATGCCCATACAATATTATACTGAAATCTTCACCGTGTTTCTTCCATTCAAAGAATAGACACGATTCTGTATATACATACTTGGGTTATGAATATAGAGAGCAAGCATATCCTTCAAAGGATCATGCGCCTGTATGTCACAGAGAGAGTAATCGAAATAAAAAACATTGGGGGTGTAATGTTGAGCCTGCTTCATGTTGCTGTTATTCTGCCTTTTGCCGCTGGCATTCTTCTTGCCATGCTGCATCGTTTCTTCCGTAAATTACATTTGGGATGGCCGGTTCTCCTTGTCCCGGCACTATTATTTGTATACTTTGCGAGTCTCATACCCGCTGTGTCACAGCGCAATACCGTATCCGGAAATATCCCATGGATTCCTTCACTGGACATTGGATTTAATCTGTATCTGGACGGTCTGAGCCTCATGTTGACACTGCTAATCACCGGAATCGGTGTCCTCGTTGTTCTCTACTCCATCTTCTACATGGATATGAAAGAAGCGCTGAACCGTTTCTACCTGTATCTGTTGATGTTCATGGGAGCCATGTTGGGCGTGGTGCTGTCTGATAATATGATCGTGCTCTACGGATTCTGGGAATTGACCAGTATTACGTCATTCCTGTTGATTGCATTCCATTACAAACGTAAAGCCTCGACTTCAGGAGCACAAAAATCATTCCTGATTACGGTATTTGGCGGTTTCGCCATGCTTACCGGATTCATGATGATGTATCTCATTACCGGAACATTCAGTATTCGTGCAACCATTACAGGATTGGGTCAGTTTCAGGAAAGCGCACTATTTCTACCCGCACTTATCTTGATCCTGATTGGAGCTTTCACCAAGTCAGCTCAGTTCCCGTTCCATATCTGGTTGCCGGATGCCATGGAAGCTCCGACACCTGTGAGTGCCTATCTTCACTCAGCCACCATGGTCAAGGCCGGACTGTACGTTGTAGCACGGTTTACACCAATCTTCGGTGGACAGGGACTCTGGTTCTGGCTTGTTACCGGCGTTGGTCTTCTGACTTTGTGTTATGGATCATTCCTGGCGGTGAAAAAAAACGATCTCAAAGCGATTCTTGCCTATTCGACCATCTCTCAACTTGGTCTGATCATGTCCCTCTTAGGGGTTGGATCTGCTGCTCTCTACTTCGGATATGGCGAATCCTCTGCGATGTACACTGTTGCAATAACCGCTGCGCTGCTTCACCTGTTTAATCATGCAACCTTCAAGGCCGCTCTGTTCATGGTCGTAGGGATTGTTGATCATGAAACGGGTACACGTGACATACGGAAGCTCGGTGGACTTGCTTCATTCATGCCAATCACATTCACCGTGGCATTGATCGGCTCACTTGCCATGGCGGGTATTCCGCCCTTCAACGGATTCCTGAGCAAGGAGTTATTCTTCCAGGCGATGGTGGAAGTCACGCATCTACGAATCTTTGGACTTGGGTCCTGGAGTGTTCTATTGCCGGTATTCGCTTGGCTTGCAAGTGTGTTTACCCTGATCTATGCGCTTATTATCGTGTTCAAAACATTCCTCGGTCGTAGCCAAAGCGAGATCCCTGCCGAGAAGCTGCACGAAGCGCCCGCTGGCATGCTCATTCCGCCTGTTGTTCTAGGTGTTCTTGTCGTTGTATTCGGACTCTTCCCGAATCTGCTGGCCGGATCACTGATTGAACCGGCCATGGCCGCTGTGCTTCCATCCCTCTTGAATGGGAATGAGCGCTTCGATGTACATTTCTCCCTGTGGCATGGATGGACTCCGGAACTAATCATGACAATCGGAGTTGTGATTCTGGGAATCACTCTCTACAAGCTGTTGCCACGATGGAGGAATATTTATGAGCATTATCCACAAGGATTAACAATTAACAATATGTACCATGTTGTGCTGGATAATCTTCAGCATTATGCACGCAAATGGACGGAAGCCTATATGAATGGCTCGGTTCGTAATTATCTCGTTTACATTTTCTCATTCACGGTCGCGTTGCTGGTCTATGCCTTCTTCCATTCAGGAGAAAATATTACCTGGAATCTGCAAGGCAATGCACCTTACTCATTCTATGAGGTGGTACTGCTAGTCACGCTCATCGGTGCTGCAGTTTCGATTCCTTTTGCCAAGAACAGACTGTCAGCAGTCATTATGACCGGAGCGGTTGGTTACCTCGTAACTCTGCTATTCGTACTCTTCCGGGCGCCGGATCTGGCGTTGACACAGATGATTGTTGAGACGGTATCTGTTGCACTGTTCCTGCTATGCTTCTACCATCTGCCTGAGCTTCAACGTGGCAAATCAAGCCGCAGTTATCTCACGGTAAATATGATCGTAGCGATTGCAGTCGGGATCGTGATGACTTTTGTTGCATTGGCCGCAAGCGGAACAGCCTCACTGGACAGCATTTCTACTTTCTTCCTTCAGGAAGCCTATGACTCAGCTGGTGGTAAAAATGTCGTGAACGTGTTGCTGGTAGATTTCCGTGGCTTCGATACGTTATTGGAGATTATGGTGCTTGGCGTTGCTTCGTTATCCATCTACTCCATGATTAATCTGAACCTCGAAGCGAAAGATCTCGGAGCCCGCTTGAAGTTCCGTAAGAAGGACGAAAGTCAGGATTCCGAACCTGCTCTGGATGATGAAGCGGACAATACGAAAAAGTATGGTAACCGGGAACGCAGCTCATCCTCGTGGGATACCGTCCCCTTGCAGAGTAATGATGTATTGCTGCAAACGACTACCAAGGTTGTTGTGTTCATCATACTGACGTTTGCCATGCACCTCTTCTTTGCAGGTCACCACAATCCGGGCGGAGGTTTCATCGGCGGCTTGGTTACAGCGGCAGCGCTCGTATTGATTGCCCTGGCATTCAGTACAGATACGATACGTAAAGCGTTACCAGTTGACTTCCGTGTTCTCACAGGGATCGGCTTGGGTATAGCCTTACTTACGGGTGCGGGTTCATTTATATTCGGAGTCCCGTTCCTAAGTCAAACCTTCGGTTATTTCGAACTTCCTTTGCTGGGAGAAACAGAACTCGCCACAGCCATGCTGTTTGATCTTGGCGTGTATCTCGCTGTCCTGGGTGTCACCATGACCATCATTCTACAGATCGGGGAGGATCGCTGATATGGAAATATTGATGTGTGTAGCCGTTGGCATTCTGTTTGCGGTTGCCGTCTTTTTAATCTTGTCGCGGAGCCTGCTCCGTATTGTACTTGGCATGTCCATACTAACCCATGGCGTGCATCTGCTCTTGATCACCATGTCACGTCTCAAAACTGGGGCACCACCGCTGCTTGGGGAGATGGCTGAACGTTATGTCGATCCTCTTCCTCAGGCTTTGATACTAACTTCGATTGTTATCAATTTTGGACTCACTGCGTTCTTCTTTGTTCTCTCCTATCGTTCTTATCTGAAGCTGAGAACAGACGATATGGAAGAAGTAAGGGGGCGCCCATATGAATAATCTCGTCGTTCTGCCCATTCTGTTGCCTTTGATCACAGGTGTTCTGGCTCTGCTATTTTTCCGAAAAATAAATATCCAGCGGATCATTAGTGTCATTGGACTTTTGTTTACAGCAGCGGTCTCAACAATACTCATTACGCGGGTAGCTCAGACTGGAGTTCTAACGCTTAATATGGGTGGATGGGCACCTCCCTATGGTATTGTGCTTGTTGCGGACATGGTATCAGCGCTACTTGTCGTTGCCGCTTCCATCATTGCACTGGCGTGTCTGCTGTATGCGTTCCGCAGTGTGAACAAGGAGCGGGAAGAGCATCACTTCTATCCGTTCTTTCATTTTCTGATCGCGGGAGTTAACGGTTCATTCCTAACCGGAGATTTGTTCAATTTGTTTGTCAGCTTTGAACTGATGCTCATCTCTTCCTATGCACTGATCGTATTGGGAGGTACGGAAAGACAGCTTCGGGAAACGATCAAATATGTCTTGATTAACATCGTTTCTTCAGCTCTTTTTGTCGCTTCCATCGGCTTCCTCTACTCCATAACTGGTACACTGAACATGGCAGATTTGTCCGTCAAAATTGCTGAAGTGGGACAGAGCGGAGTCATTACCTTAATTGCTGTTCTCTTTCTGATCGTATTTAGCATCAAGGCCGGGCTGTTCCTCTTCTTCTGGCTGTCGGGCTCTTATGCGGCACCACCTGCTGTTGTCACTGCATTGTTCGCAGGATTGCTTACCAAGGTTGGCTTGTACGCGATTGTGCGAACATTCACACTGATCTTCTATCATGATCCTGATTTCTTCCATGCACTAATCGGATGGATGGCTGGAGCAACGATGGTCCTGGGTGTCATCGGTGCGATCTCATACCGCGATGTAAACAAGATTCTCATCTACAACGTGGTCGCAGGTGTAGGGTTTGTCGCTTTTGGTATGGCCGCGGCCAGTCGCCCTGCACTGGAAGGTCTGCTCTTCTATATGCTGCATGATATGTTGATCAAAACATTGCTCTTCCTGCTCGGCGGTGCCTTGATCGCTGTTGCCGGAACATCCAAACTTGATAACATGGGCGGGTTAATCCATCGCTATCCGCTGCTCGGCTGGATGTTCTTCATTAGTGCACTTGCCTTGGCAGGTTTGCCGCCATTTAGTGGATTTCCGGGGAAGTTGCTTCTCTTTGAAGGAGGCTTGCAGGCAGGCTTGTATGGTCTTACCGGCATTGCGGTGCTTTCGAGCTTGTTGATGTTATATTCGGTACTTCGTATCTTCATACAAGCGTTCTGGGGCGAACCGCCTGCCGGGGTTACAAGACGCCCTTACGCGGTGAACGGCCTTCTGATTCCTGCCGGAATTCTGTTTGTATTCATCATCGTAATGGGTGTGGGGGCTGAAGGCATGTTCCAATTGACCTCCCGCGCAGGCGATATTCTACTGCATCCCAATATTTATATTGATGCCGTATTGAAGGAGTAGATGTCTATGGCCTTTCAGATTGTACTGAATCTTATCATTGCTTTTGTATGGATGTTTCTGAACAACGCCTGGAATGGTGTTGGTTTTCTCATAGGTTACCTGCTCGGACTGCTTCTCATCGGGGGGATGCGCAGATTCTTCCCCCAGCGCTTCTATATTGTGCGAGTCTGGGCAATCTTCAAACTGATTACTCTGCTGTTCAAGGAACTGGTGCGAGCCAGCATTGAGGTTATACGCCAGATTATCAAGCCCAAGTTAGATATAAGGCCCGGTATTTTTACGTATAAAACTCAATTGTCCTCGGATTGGGAAGTTACTCTGCTCTGCTTACTCATCTCATTGACACCAGGTTCTCTGCCGCTTGAGATCTCGGGTAATCAACGCAAACTGTTTATTCACGCACTCGATATCAAGGATGAACAGAAAATGAGAGATGATATCCAAAATACATTCGAAAAAGCAATTATGGAGGTGACGCGTTAATGTTATCCTCACTGTTGTTCATCTCATTGCTCATTCTCTCCTTAGCCATTCTGGGTTGCTTGTACAGGGTGCTTCGGGGACCATCCATGGCTGACCGGATCACGGCACTGGATACCATCGGTATCAATGTGATTGCCATCGTTGCCGTTCTGTCGATGATGCTGCAAACTCAGGCCTATCTGGATATTATCTTGCTGATTGGCATTTTGGCTTTTCTAAGTACAGTGGCATTTGCACGTTATATTGAACGGGGGGCGGTATTCAAAAATGATGGAGATCGTTAAAGTAGCCGCTGAAACCGCTATAGGTCTACTCGTACTGCTCGGTGCACTACTCAGTGCACTCAGTGCATTCGGACTTATTCGTCTGCCTGATGTATATCTGCGTGCCCATGCCGCAACCAAAAGTATGACACTTGGAGTGTTCTGTGTATTAAGCGCTACATTTTTCTACTTCTGGTATTTCGATAACTATATCAGTGCCCGCTTGTTGTTAGGTATCCTGTTTGTATTCATCACGGCTCCGGTCGCCGGACATCTGAACGGACGGGCCGCCTATCGCACAGATGTACCACTGTGGGAGCAGAGCGTGCAAGATGAACTGGAACCCTTGTTAAAAGGAAAAAAAGTGAACCATGAAGCCAAGGATATGATGGAGTAATCCCCAGCCTAGGCATAACAAATACCCCCGAGGATCAGCCGCCCTTTTCGCGGCATGTTCTCGGGGGTATTTTTTTATTTTGCATACACGGATCATATCAACCACTGATTATGCAGACTGATTAAGTAATAAAGTCAGAATCCATTCAGTCCCTGTCTTCTCAGATCCGCAGCCACAATACGTGCAAGCTCCGCAGCCCCTTGACGATTCGGATGCAGACTATCCCCTGTCATATACAGAGCAAGTGTTGCCGCAGGACCAATAGACGTGAAATAGGCTGAACTCAGCTTGTTCAGTTCAACAAGGGTAACCCCCTCTTCCTGAGCGAGTGCACGTGTGGATTGATTGTACCAGCGGTTCTCCGCTTGATGCACATTGGCTGTATTAAAATCTGTTGCCCGGCCCTGAGGCGTGGAGAGGATCACCGTTGCTCCTTTGTTCTTCGCCTTACGTACCATATCCCGCATAATCTCTTTGAACTGCGCCTCCGTTGTATTATTCTTGGCATTGGTATCGTTAATTCCGAATTGCAAAATAAAATAATCTCCCGGCTTGATATACTTGAGAATCGCTTCCATCTGACCATCATCGCGGAAACCTCTCGCAAATTGACCACTTGCCGCCATATTTCGAACCTGGAAGATGGAATTGTTCACATAGGACGGAAACAGCTGTCCCCAACCTCCTTGTACACTGCTACCCAGCGGATAGTAATTACAAACTGTTGAGTCACCACCAATGTAGATTGTGCGGTTGGTAACGGTCTGATTGGATAACTTCCGGATTTCGAGTGCACTAAGTGTGAAGGCCGTACCTGTCTTTCCTTCTGTAACCAGCAGGTTTAATTGCCCGTCAGTCACCGGAATTTGAAATTGGTCCGTTGCCCCGTTGCCTGTCATATTGATGATCTGGTAGACACCTTCTGCAGCCACACTCGCTCTGGCAGTATTGCCCAGGACCACTTTAACTTCATATAGGCCATTGGACAGATTCACATTGAAGGTATTGGTACTCTTGGTGCCGTAAGTCAGAAACTGCACAGCGTCACTCTTAACCCCGCTTCCTGATGCAGGCACATTTCTCATATTGGCAGGTGTGTTGAAGCCATAACCTTTCGTAGGCGTATAGGCATCTCCTGCGGACACGCCTGTGTAACCGTTCTCAACAGCACCCGAACCAAAATCAAATCTGTAATTGTCCGTTGCCGCTTCGGCGACTTGCCCTCCACTGCTTCCCAAACCGATGCCCATTGTACTTGCAAACAGAACAAAACAGAGCAGAAGCTTAACCGATATTGACCATTTCATCACTGAATTCTCCTCTCGAATATACTACGTAGACAGAATAACCTTCCAATCGCTGTTATCCCCAGATTTTTCGATTCCCTTTTCTCAAGGAAAAATCCGGTGATAGCGTATGCTTCCGATGTAGCTTTCTTTCAGAAAGCTTTTAGGCGAAGTGTATGCTTTCGAAGTAGCTTTCTTACAGAAAGCTTGTAGCTTCGCTTTTTCAGTTTTTTTAAGCCTCAGCTTCACAGAACTTGGTCAAGCCAGCCATAAGCCTTCGCTCCGCTAATCTCATGTCCACCGGTAAAGAAATCCGCATCCAGTGATTCTGCTGCTCCCGCCTGCTCATATATGTGTGTCAAACGGGCATACGCCTCTCTCGCTGCATAAATTGGGAACACCTGATCATCACTTCCAGCTTCAATAAAAAGTGGCCTAGGCACAATCAGGCCGATGAGATCCGGCAACTCCGCTTCACGCAGGATACCTGGCACATAGTTGTCGAGACAATGGTTCCGATCCAATATGCTACCCTGGAATGTATTTGCATAACCGCTTACCACAGTTGCCCTGAACCGTTCATCCAACGCGGCTGTAAATGCGGTCACCAGCCCACCGCCCGAGATACCCATGCTTCCAATTCGCTCCAAATCCACTTCTGGCCGAGTCGATACATAATCCAATACACGTGTTGTTTCATACACCCTATGACCGGCGAGGGTCTTCCCCACCATGAGCAGATGCGCAGCAATCTTCGTACAGGAGCTTACCCCTGGTGGCGCATCGCGGTCCTCTTCCAGTCTTCGATCACCAAATCCGAGCAACTCTGGAGCCGCAACCACATAACCACGCTTCACAAGAGCTACTGCAAAGTCCTTGTGTAATCCGGGCTCGCCTGTCCGTAGTGACCCATCCGGTTCCATACCCGATATCTCTCGGCTACCGTAGCCATGCCCATGACAAGCAACGATAGCAGGTCTCTTGTTTTCGGTAATGCTTCCATCACCCGGAATTAATAAATACACTGGCATGCGAAGTCCTGCATAGGTCGTGATTTCAATCCGCTCCCGAATATATCCGTCACATGTAATGCGCTCCAGTAAGACAGGATTCAGTGCTGCCGCCATCGTGGGAAAACCTCCCAGCCGTTCTTTCACACGTGTACGTAACTGACTGCGCCATAACTCCAGGGGTTGATCTGCATGATACGCGGAACGACCACGAAGATTCGTTTGTTGTTGTAGATAGGCTTCAATATCAGACATGGGCCTGTGTCCCTCCTGTTTTTCATAGGATAACGTAGATATAAGACTGTGATATGGAATTAATTCCATCCATTATAGAACATCTATGTCACCCATGAATTGAACATGTTTGCCTGTTTTGAATAGAATCACACGCTTTCTAGCCAAAAAAAGGATATCTCCAACCGGAAGACAGGTTACGGAAATACCCTTCATTTCATCTGACCTGGCAGCCACCAGTTCCACCTGCCCATTAATTTCATCAATGCAGGTACCAGTATTAGACGGATTAATGTAACGTCAATCAACACCGCTGCCGTGATTCCGATCCCTAACTGCCTCACACCTGCGACTTCAGTAAAGGCAAACGGCACGGTCACCGCAAGCAGAATGGCCGCTGCGGAGGTGACCAGACGACCTGTAGAAGCCAATCCCTGTTGGACAGCCACATCACTGTCTCCGGTTCGTCTATACACTTCCTGAATACGGCTCAGCATAAACACACCATAATCCATGGATATGCCAAACACCAATCCTGCAATGAATACAGGAATCATAATGGCAATGGCTGACGGCTCCATACCTAGATGTCCTTCATTGAACACCCACACCAATATGCCAAATGAAGCGGCTAAGCTGAGCAGATTCATCAGAATTGCCTTAATTGGAATGAGCATCGATCGGAATGCCGCCAGTAACACAAGATAATTGGTGACCACTACAAATACCAGCACTTTGGGCAGTTGACTTGTGACTTCCTGCATTATTTCATACTGCTTGGCAGCTTCCCCACCATAACGTAGTTTTACGTTATTGAAACCTGGTGCATGATCGCTATTCCTTATTCGTTCCAGCCAGTCTGCAACCTGTTCCGACCCAGGCTCCCCGTGCACGGCGGCTATTAAGCGTATGGAATGATCAGAGACCGTTGAACGCAGCCATGCCGTCCTGGTTGACTCCTTGCCTTCTATGGAAGGAGTCAATAAGGACGGTGGAATTTGAAAAAGGCTCTGCGAGCCATTTTGATTCGGCTGTAATAGGCCCCATGGTGAAACAATGCTCAATACGTCTGAGTCCTGCAGTAGTTGACGGGCTTTGTTGTGGGCCAACTGCCAGTGAGAGGCAGTCAACAGTTCCTGCTGTCCGCCAATCAGGATCTCGATGGCGGAGGTACTCTTTTGCCCCAAATCATGTTGCAACTGCTCGGCTGCCTGGCGGGACTCCATTCTCTCTGGCAGTGAAGAGGCATCCGGGACGGACAGTTCCAGCCGTGTCACTGGATAAACACACAGGAGCAGCACAACCGTACCTCCAATGGCCATACTGACTGGTCGTTTCATAACCATTGCAGACCATCTATGCCAGACCGAGCTTCTGGGTAACGAATGGACTAACTTTCGCCTGAAGACCCGACCCGCAGACAGTGACAGCAGAGCTGGCAGCAGCGTAACATTTAACAGTAGCGATAGGAGCAGAACAATAATGGCACCCAAGGAGACACTCAGAAACATCGGCAGTCTGATCCAGAGCAGACCCAGTAGCCCAAGGAGCACGCAGGCTGCCGAGAATAACACCGCTCTGCCTGCTGTACGCAATGTTCGCTGAAGAATCTCGCTCCGAAGAACCTCGCTCTGCATATCCAGACTGCTGCCTGTAAAGTTAACTTCGCCTTCATCTTCATAGGCCCGCTGAACTTCTTCCCTGTACCTGCTCAGGATGATCAGGGCAAAGTCTATACTCAGTGCCATGCCCACCATGGGAATCACATTAATGATAAAGTTGGACATTTCCAGATGATAACCAAGGAGTGACGTGACTCCCATCGCAGTAATCACAGCACTGATCCCCATCATGACAGCAATCAACGCGGCATATAGCCCCCTGAATGCAAAACACAAAACGATCAGGGCAATCGGTAGGCCCACCATCTCTGCCCGTTCCAGATCACGAAAGCTCAGATGATTGACATCCTGCTGCACGACTGCCTTCCCCGTCAATTGCACCGTACCTGGACCGTCTGTTTCCAGCACGGCGCGTAGCTGCTCCAGTGGGGGACCCATCTGATGCGCGGGCACATCCATTTTCACAAGGGAATATGCCCTATGGTCTTTAAGCGTCACCCTTTCGCTAGCATCCAAAGGGGACGTGATAGAGGTTACCGCAGGCAACACTTGAACCTGTGTCAAACGATCCTTGATCCACTGCCTGAACTGTAACGGCGAGGTATTTTCCTTTTTCTCAAACACCAGAATAACCGGATCAGCGGGAGATCCGAATTCATCCTCCAGAACAAGTTCAACCGCTTGCGCATCCCCGTGAACCCGTTTTAATCCGTGATCCTGAACAATGTCAGGTAACTTCCACGCCCAGACCGTTGACATCCCGATGATAAATACCCAGCAGAGAATAATGAACCGCGGATATCGGCTGATGAAGGCAGCAAGTCTGCGATAACCCATACCTAAGCTCCTCTGCGATCAGATTAGTCATTCGATTATATTCATCGGTAAGGGTAAGATCATAAGCACATTCATACACTTGCGGTGTATATCTCCTTCACTCGGGTCCGCGAACTATTGGATGCCATGATTCACAGGTGTTCTGTTCGCTATGGGGGCAGGGATGTATTTAAAAGGAAGTAACTCTGCTGTCAGTCCCGGGCCAAAGGCCAGCGCTATCCCACTGGAATGCTCTTCCTTCTGTCTGTAATCCTCGCGGATGGCTTGAAGAACAAAAAGAATCGTCACGGACGACAGGTTGCCATAATCCCGCAGGATGTTTCGGCTGTAGGAGACCTGCTCATCTGTCAACTGATACAGCTTCTGAACGGCATCCACGATGCCTCTGCCTCCCGGATGGATCGCCCATATTTCCGGTAAACCGCTCCCCTCTAGCAACCGTTCTACCTCTGGACCGAGATGCAAACCAAGCAGCTTCGGAATCTGTGGTGACAGGTAGAGATCAAAGCCTGTATTGCCGACTTCCCAGATCATTTCTTCTGCACAATCCGGGAGCAGCGTTGAGTGCCCTCGGCCTAGTCGAAAACATTCATTGCGGTCTGTACCGGACGCACCAATAACACAGGCAGAGGCACCGTCTCCGAAGAAAGATGCAGCATACAGGTCGTCCCGTTTGGCAGATGGCTGAAAGTGAAGTGTACATAGTTCCACACACACGATGAGAACCGTAGCCTTCTGATCTGTCGTTACAATGGAATTCGCCAGTTGGATCGCCTTCAGACCGGCTGCACATCCTTGAAACACCAGTGGAATCCGGTTGATCTGCGGTGACAGTTCAAGCTGTTGGATCAGCCGAACATCAAGTCCGGGCAGGAATTGCCCCGTGCAACTCACCGTAATGAGATGTGTAATTTCCGAGGAGGTTACGTCTGCATCCTGAATGGCCTGTCCGGCCGCCTCGAGACCAAGTGGAACAGCAGCAGCTTTGTATTTGCCCATACGCTCGGATGTAGTCGGAACCTCGTCCGCATTGGTAAAGGGTAAATATCGGCAAGAATCAACAGGCTCAAGCAGATTCGGTTCACACGTATACCGAGTCTCCACACCGCACTGATTAAAGATTCGTTTGGCCCACCTTCTCGCATCCGGCTCATGTTCCAGCGCTTGCGCGAGACGGGCAGACACATCCTTTTGCTCAATACGGTGGGCAGGCCACGCCGTTCCTATTCCCATAATACTTGCCCCAGTATTTGCCTCAAGCTGGTTCATCGGCTTAACCCCCTTATAGTACGTGTTCAAAAGTAGGCTTTTTAAACAACCTATATATAAAATAGGTTCATATGACATGTGTGCAGGATATAGTACAAGTCTATTCACTACCTGTCCTGTTTATGTTCATATTAACAAGCAAAGGCGGACAACTTATGCGAGTTTCGCACGTGCTGTCCGCCTTTGATACCGGATTAAACCCGTTCCTATATTACATATTCGATCTGTCAGAACTATTCAGGCCGAATTATCGTGAATCTCTCCCCAAGCTTGGCATAATCATTACCTGCCAGTCGACTTACTGGTTTCAAATGGTCCATCAGGATATAGCCCTTGTCCGGATTGTAGACTTGTTCACTGAAATGATACTGTACAATGCGTACCAGCAGCAGGTCACTCACTGGTTTGCCCTCATCATTCGTGATCGGAATGTGTTGATACAGCTCACACTCCATCCGAATGAGTGCTTCCTGAATTCCTGGCACAGCAACCTTGGTACTTGGCACTGTAGTCAGTTTTGTCCGCTCAAGCTCACTTTCGTGGGGTTCCAGTATGGCTGCTGTCTCATTCACTTCTGTTATGATTGCTTCATCACAGATATGCACGACCAGTTCTTGATGAGCAAGCACATTTCGTGCAGTATCTTTCATGATACCGTCTTTACGTGCAATAGATATGGATAACAGCGGCGGGTCCGAACTAACCACATTAAAGAAACTAAAAGGCGCTGCATTAATTACACCATTCTTATCTGAAAGTGTCGTCACAAAAGCAATTGGACGTGGTACCACCGAACCACTCATCAGTTTATAGTTGTCTCTTCCCGTTATTTCACGCGGATCCAATGTATACATATGTAAATATCCCCTTCCATGCTCGTGTAACAAGTGTCAATTTCACTTCAGGACACGATAACACACTCATATTTATTATATAACGTAAAATGCTGAATTAACAAAAAAACTCCCTGGTGCGATTGCACCAGGAAGTACGAACATGCTTTTTCATACCGACTATTTCTTATTTAACAATGCTGTTCAGAATGTCTTCCATAATTTGAAGGTTCGCTTGAACTCCGCTGTACAACCAGCTACTGGACCGGGTGAATTCAAAGACATTACCTGTCTTTACAGCAGGAATGCTCTGCCATACGGCATCTTTCAGCGCTTCTGAGCCTGCTCCCTTGTCACTGTTCACCAGGAATAGATAGTCTGTGTCCATTTCCGCGATCTTCTCCAATGAAATCTCAGACCAGTTACCCGTTGCCTTCGCAGATGCTTCCTTCACAACATTAGGCTCTGCAAGTCCAAGTTCGTTGTACATCACTTCACCACTGGAAACATTGTTGCTTACAACATAAAACTTGTTATTGAACAACCACAACGCTGCGGCCGACTTTGTTCCTCCAGTAACAGCAGTTACTTTTTCTTTGATTTCCTTTGCCTTGGCATCATAATCGTCAAGCGCCTTCTGCGCTACATCCGATTTGTTCAGAAGCTCGCCGATCTTGAGCAGAGCCTGACGCGAGTCCTTGTTGACCTCATCTCCGAGTACATAAGTAGGGGCAATTTTGTTGTACTGTTCGTATTTCTCCCCTTCCACTGTACTTTCAGAACCCATAATAATCAGGTCTGGTGAGAAACTGGCCATGGCTTCAAAAGGTAGATCACTTGCAATACCAGGTATACCATTCAGATCGGTTTGCAGATAATCCTGCAAACCACTGCCGTTGTTGATGGCCCATTGTGCTGCTGGCTTAACACCGAGTGTAACAAGATGGTCTTCCAGATAAGAAGCGATAATGCGCTCCGGATTTGCGGGAATTGTTACTTCGTGTCCCATTGCATCTGTTAATGTGCGCTCTGTAGCAGCTTCTGTTTGTGTCTCAGTCTCCGTTTTTGTATCGTTCAATCCTGCTGCTCCATTCTCTGCAGGCTTCGCTCCACACGCGGCCAACCAGATGGACATAACCATCACCGTCATTAGAAGCATGATCATCTTTTTATTTCTCTTAAACACTTGATATATCCCCTTTCAATTCATTATAAAAACCTTATTCGGCGTTATTGTGACAGATTTCAATGTTCAAAAATATTGACACTATTATTGATACATATAATATCCGTATGTACATTTGTCTGATTCCATTGACAATGATAATTGTTATCAGTTCAGTTGTCAATTCGATTATATTCTGCGCTATACAGTTGAACTAAAATTTATTTACACTGACACTACGATGATAGAACAACCTTCCAATCGCTGTTATCCCCAGATTTTTTCGATTCCCCTTTCTCTAAGGGAAAATCCGGTGATAAATGCGAGCGCTTCGCTTTTTCAGGTTTTTTTTATCTTCTCCGTTTGGTGTAAATGATTAGTTCAACTATATAGATCATTTAAAATCTTCTTGACGGCATTCACCTATAGGCGGATGCCGCCATATGCTGAATGCAGAATACGACGACAGGAAGGATGTTTTGTACATGTATTACGAATATAACCCTTATCTAAGTTATGGAGAAGACCGTTCCTTTCAATTGCCTCCACTGTTCCCAGGAGGTGGCGGTGGCGGCACACCGGGTGGTCCGACGTTTCCTGGTATCCCTGGCGGTCAAGGCGCCTATCCTCCATACATTCCAAGCGGAGGACCCGGTCCATATATCCCTGGAGGCATTCCAGGTACAATTCCGGGTACAGCACCGGGCGTACCTGCGCAACTGACTCAAGGCAACCTGCCCACCCTACTTAGTGCCTATCCTCGTCCGGTAGGTCAGCCTCCGGCAGAAATGCTTTTTCTGTATAACCTGATCAAAAGTAGCCCGGGTCTGCTTCCGCTTTTCCTCCAGCAACAGCCGCAAAGTCTCACTCAAGCTGTGCAATTTGCACAGACTGGTGCAGCGGCACCACGAGATAACGAAGAACGTGCGCTGCCCAACTTTTGCTATAACCGGTGGTCCCTTGTCTTCACATACAATGATGTCTACCTGATGTGGCCTGCAATTAATCTGTTTGGTTTTGTGGTGGGGTACTTCTATCCATTCCTCACGCCAGGTATACTGTCCAATACACAGATTTTGTTTGCGCTCTGCTAAACCTCTCCTTACCTACAGCAAGAGCCCCACTTGGAAGCATAATTCCTTCCAAGTGAGGCTCTTTTTCGTCCTTTTATCCAGATGTACCTTTACATTACTAAGACTCCATAAACGCAAGGTGTACAGAATCAGTACCTTTAACTCAACACTTGATCGTTCTGGCGCTTCCCGCCTCTACTGACCATTAGGAAGTAAATCACCAAGGCACCGAGATCAGCACACGCGATAACGATTCCCATTGGCACGGCTGTTCCTTCTCCCCCGAGACCTACGAGGGGAGCGACAATACCTCCGAACAGGAACGTCATCACACCAATTAGCGCAGACGCACTGCCTGCCGATTTCTCCTGATTGGCCATCGCCAAAGCGAAGGACGCGGTATTGACCAACCCAACACTGGATACCACCAAAAATAGCGGAATCAGTACAGAGATTAGATTACCTCCAGCCAGAATGGCGATGAGCAATGAAGTTCCTCCGAGCGCCGCGGTTAGCAGCCCCGCGATTAACAGGCGATTCTCTGATACCTTTCCTGCAAGTCTACCGGCAATCTGACTGGCCAGAATAATGCCTAACCCGTTAATGGCGAAGCATACACTGAACATTTGCGGGGATACCCCGTATATTTTCTGAAGCACAAACGGTGAACCTGATATGTACGCAAACATGCCAGCAGCTACAAACCCTTGGGTTAACGCATAACCCATAAACTGACGATCCCCCGCGATTTGGCGAAACGTAAGTAATGTCTGCTTCAATCCTCCGCTTGATCTGCGATTGGAAGGTAATGTCTCTCCAAGACCGAAAATGACAGCCAACAACGTCAGTATACCGATGAGGCTAAGCAAAATAAATACGCCGCGCCACGATGTATACGTCAACAATTGTCCACCAATGATTGGTGCAGCAATCGGGGCTACGCCGTTAATCAGCATTAACAGAGAGAAGAACCGTGTCAGTTCCGGGCCCGAATATACGTCTCTGACGATTGCGCGCGAGATGACAATCCCTGCCGCTCCAGCTACACCTTGAATGAACCGCAGCACAACAAAAGAGCCCATCGTCGGGCTAACCAGGCAAAGTATGGAGGCGATCGTATAGAGCACAAGCCCTGCAATGAGCGGTGTTCGCCGACCACGCACATCACTTAGAGGTCCAGCAAGCAACTGTCCAACCGCAAGTCCAATCATACACGCCGTCAGACTGAGTTGAGCATACGATGTAGATGAACCAAACTCATCAGCCAGCGTGGGCAATGCGGGTAAATACATATCTAGGGACAACGGCCCGAAGGCCGACAATGTCCCCAGAATTAAAGCCATTCGTACACGAGATGTGGAGTTTGTGTTCAATGAAGCTGTTGTACTTTTCATCAAATACTACTCCCCGCTACCCAGCAGCTTGAGCAGGTTGGACGGCAGTGTGAACTGTTGATTGTTAATAATAATACGGCGCAGTTCTTCTTCATCCCGCTCATTATCGGCGTCCTTAATCTCCTGAATTTCCCGGTGAAGTCGCTCCATCTGTTGATCCAGCGCATTTGCCGAATCTGCCGCACTCTTTAACTCTCTCGTCAAATGCTCGGGAACATCCTTATTGTATTTATAAAAAATCTTATGCTCCAGACTCGCCCAGAAATCCATCGCGATTGTACGGATCTGGATCTCCACACATGCTCGTTCCTCACCATTGGACATGTACACAGGCACTTCCACCAGAAGGTGAAGGCTTTGGTAGCCGTTTGGCTTTGGATTCTCGATGTAGTCTTTGACCTCCAGTACACGCAGATCACTCTGGTTGCACAGCATATCCTTAATGCGATAGATATCCGAGATAAAGGAACATGTAATCCGTACCCCGGCGATATCCTTGATATTTTGCTTAATGCTCTCAAACGTTAACTCATGATTTTTGCGGAACATCTTGTTCATAATGCTCTCAGGAGATTTCAGTCTGGACTTTGTATGCTCAATTGGACTGTAATCATGCAAAGACTGGAATTCTTCCTTCAGGACTTCAATCTTGGTCTCCATTTGATCCAGAGCAAATTTATAGATCATCATAAATCTGGTAATTTCATATTTGAATTTCTTGAATTGATCAATTGGATGTGGAGCGTTCATCATGGCTTTCTCCCTTTCTTTCTGCACACTAAAATTAGTTTTATGAATATGAGAACAAGCGGTCAATCCACATGTCTCCTGAACCATTATAAATCATATGGAGCCAATAAACGAATTTCTCACATTTGGGCTGGCGATTCAGCCTGGAAGGTATGGGAACTTATTTTACGCGCATCCTATAGAAGCATCCCTTTCATTTGGCCCGCAAATATTAATAAAAGAGGTGGATTTTCCTGCTCTATCAAGTGACGTATTCATCCGATACACTTCGGGTTAAAGCTTATTTATACCTGCCACAAGGTTGTTCATTACCTGATATCAAAACATATGAAACTTCTCATCCCGGCTCTATCTCCTCTGCCTTTCCAGACTTCGCTTCCATACATAAGCCTCTACATCTTCATCTGCAACCGCTCGCCAGCCATTACCCTGCTGCAACAATACATGATACGGATAACTTACCGGAACAGTGGCCGGTTTTGATCTATTGCCGCGGCGGACTTGGTAGCTATGGCGGGGTAAATACCGTTTGGCTTGAGCAATTTGTACATAAAGGTTATATCGTGTTCGCCCCATCCTATCGTGGCAACGAAGGAGGTGAGGGCCGTGACGAGTATGGCGGGAAAGATGCCGAAGATGTGCATGCCGCTTACCGGTTGATACAGCGTTTACCCTTTGTCGATCCGACTCGGATATCGTTAATGGGGTTCTCCCGTGGGGCCATTAATGCTGTACATACCGCAACGACCTATAATGAGGGACCGGACAGAGTACATAAGTTAATTCTTTGGAGCGGTGTCGCCGATGTGGAACGCACTTACCATGAGCGAACCGACCTGAGGCGCACATTGAAACGGGTGCTAGGTGGTTCCCCACGCACGGTTCCAGAAGCTTATCTCGCCCGTTCTCCCTTGTCGAAAGCGAACAAACTATCTTGTCCCGTGCTGATCATGCATGGTACATCAGATACACAAGTGAATTATAGTCACGGAACCCGAATGTATCACTGGCTTAAGCGGCGAGGTGCAGACGTCACATTTCACGCTTATGGCGGGCAGGATCATCATTTTCACGAGAAAATACATCAGTCAGCGGTTATCAATATGTTTGATTGGCTCGCTGCACCTTAAGTCTTGCGCGATGAATTTCATTTTGAAGATGCATGGGTTATGGCTGTATACTGGAGGGGCTACGTTTTTTGAAAGGACGGATAGGATGAATCAAAGCACCCTCCAAAAATACGCCATGTTGCTTCTCTGTATGTCTGCCGGAATGGTGGACCTGATCGGATATCTGGGACTGGGGCATGTGCTCACAGCCAATATGACGGGAAATATTGTTTTGTTGGGTATTGCCATTGCCCGTGCTCAGGAATTTGTCGTGCTGCGGTCATTGCTTGCTCTCATCGGTTTTATTGCCGGCAATGCCATTGCAGCACATATGGTTGGACCTGTGCAGACCAAAAATGGCTGGTCTTCTAAGGTCACAGCTGTATTTACTGTTGAAAGCATATTGCTCCTGCTGTTCGCGATCGCCATGATTAGTCCATTTTCAGAACAACTGTCCTATCTGTTAATTGTCATCCTAGCCGTTGCAATGGGGATGCAAACAACTGCGGCACGCCGCATTGGCATTGCTGGCATCTCAACAACCGTGCTCACCAATAATTTGGCCGCTGTGGTTGAGGATACCGTAAACATCCTCAAAAAGCTGCGACATGCCAATATCCGATCGTTAACCAAAGCCTTGTCCACAGATTCCTTCCTTCGTGCAGGTGCTGTTGTCATCTATTTGATCGGCGTCATTGCAGCCGCATTGTTATTCCACCGTGTGCCCATGATTGCAGTCTGGATTCCTGTCCTGATCATTGGCGGCGTAACCCTATACGCCCGATTACATGCATGGGGAACTTCACAACAAAGCGAAAGTTAATAAAAGTGAATAGTAGAAGAAGTAACCTGTCCATGTTCAAGTGGCTGTTCAAAAGTCCGCTTTAGGATACTGAAAACTGGTCTTTTTGAATATGGACTTTAAGTTATTTTAAGTACAATCACGCTATTTATTTCATCAAAGCAGCTTCTTGGCGGATAAGCTTGACCAGATGCTGTGCAGCAGGTGATAATACCTCCCCGGCTCGTGTACATACGGCAACCGTATTTCTCAGCTGTACACCTCGAACAAACACACGTGCCAGCCTGCCTTGCTGCACATCTTCGTTCACAACCAAAGAAGATATAAAGTTGGCCCCATAACCTGCCTTCACCGCACTAATCGTTTCGTTCAGCCCGTTGAACTGAAGCGCAATGCGGGGAGCGGCCAGGTTATTTGTTGTGCAAAGGGAAACGAGTCGCTCACGCGTGGCACTGCCTTCTTCGCGCATAATGAACGGTTCTGCCATCATCTCATGCAGCTCGATTTCTTTTCCCGCATACGGATGGTCAGGGTGCACAACAAACCACATCTCATCGTCAAACAATTCATCCCATTGGACACCTGCATGTGTAATGCCACTTCCACCATACACTGCAATCTCTGCCTCATAACGAAGCAACTGGTCAAAAGCCATCCGGGTGTTGGTTGTGCTCACAACAATCTCCACATCCTCGTGCATTTGCTTAAACCGCGCAATCCAGCCAGGCAACAGAAAATTCGAAGGCAAGTAGGTTGCCGTAAGACGGATCAGTCCTTTCTTGCCCTCCCGAAAATCCTGCACAAAATTCTCGACATCCTGCTCCAGCATGAACAGACGTTCCGCATAACCTGTTAACTGTATCCCCGCATCCGTAAGCACCAGTCTTCTTCCCTCCGAAACAAAAAGCTGGATTCCCAATTCACGTTCAAACTTCTTCACCTGAGAAGATACCGCAGGTTGACTAATATTTAGTTCCTCTGCGGCACGAGTGACCCCGCCATATCTCACGATGGCATGAAATAATCGTAATCCATGCAGATTCATGTTTACACCTCTTCCACGTCAAATTACATAATCTAAAGTTATATTATCATACATAATATATATTTTATTTATATATATGCTCCATTTATAGTTGAAATATGAAATCCAATACAAGGAACAAGGAAAGGAACATGTGAACATGAAAAATATAAATACGACGAACCTACAGCATACCTGGACTCAAGTCGACGACTACATGAATGATCTGCTGATTCCATCAGATTCCCTGCTGGAACATACACTGCAAAGCAATGCCGAAGCTGGACTCCCTGCTCATGACGTAACACCAAATCAAGGAAAGTTACTTCAGCTCCTGCTGCAAATCCAAGGCGCATCCCGTGTACTTGAAATAGGCACATTGGGTGGATACAGTACCATCTGGATGGCAAGAGCGCTGCCTGAACACGGACGCATCGTCTCACTGGAATCGGAATCACATCATGCAGACTTGGCCCGAGCCAATCTCACACGAGCAGGACTGATGCACAAGGTTGACCTGAGAGTTGGTCCTGCCCTAACCACCCTTCCCGATGTTCAGGAAGAATACAGGGAACCGTTTGATATGATCTTCATCGATGCTGACAAACCAAGTAATCCCGATTATCTGAGATGGGCCCTGCGACTGACTCGGACGGGGAGTCTTATTATTGGTGATAATATCGTCAGGGACGGTGAAGTGATCCGCACAGACAGCACAGACCCCAGAGTTCAGGGCGTTCGATCATTCCTGCAGTTGATCGCGGATCACCCTCGACTTGAAGCTACAGCACTGCAAACGGTCGGTAGCAAAGGTTACGATGGATTCGTCATTGCTCGTGTGATTGATGCCCCTGAACCAAAATAAACAGTGGTCAATTCTTCCGCAAATTCCCCTTTCCTGTTAAACTGGAATCACTGCACAGGCAGACTGGGGGGAACCACTTGAGAGTTTTACAACATATTAATGATGAAATTCGCGGCTGGTCCCGCAATATTCAACTGTTTTTCCTGGCTAGCATTCTGTATCAGATCGGAAATGGTATGTTCTCTGTCTTGTATAATCTGTACATTCAGGGTCTGGGCTATAATGATACAATGAACGGCCAGATAGTAAGTATTCAATCACTCGCAACAGCCATTATGTTTGTTCCTATCGGTCTATGCGGTGATCTGTTCAGCCGCAAGCGATTACTCATTACCGGGGCGTTATTCAGCGGAATCTTTCTGATCGGACGCTCCTTCGATTATTCGGCTACAGGACTGATCTGGTTCGCGGTATTCTCTGGCCTTTTCGCTGGAGTATTCCAAGTACTGGCCATTCCTTATCTGGCGGAAAACGTCAAGAAAAGCCAGCGGCTGAAGATGTTCAGTTATTATTCATCTCTTGTGCTCGCTTCCCAGGTGCTTGGTAGCCTGGGTGGCGGTGTATTCGCAGATTTGTTACATACGGCAGGACTCGCCAAAGTGACCGGATTGCAGACGGTTTTATTTGTCGGTGGTGCAGCAACACTGGCTGCATTTATTCCACTGTTATTTGTAACCGAAGGCAAGGCTGCTCCGCAGACCTCGATTCCGGTGCAACCCGTTCTTCAACCCAATGCGGAGCTAAAAGAAAGTTCAACAAATATCCCAAGCACGGACGACTCGATCACGAAGAAAAAAGATTCCCGACTGATTGGTCAGTTTATAGTGACTCAGTTGTTAATTGGATTAGGTTCCGGACTGGTTGTACCGTATCTGAATCTGTATTTCACCAATCGATTCTCGATTTCTCTGAGCGGCATGAGCTTACTAATTGCACTTGGTCAGATTATGACGATTGTATCCATGCTGATTGGTCCTACCTTGGCGGCAAAGGTCGGAAGCGTAAGAGCCGTTGTCATTTTCCAGGTCATGTCGCTACCCTTCCTTCTATTAACAGGCTTCACCAATCTGTTGTTCATCGCTTCGCTCAGTTTCTTATTCAGACAAGCATTGATGAACGCAGCCAATCCCATTCATTCAGCGATACTGGTGGATCGGATCTCGGACAAACGCCGCGGCATTGCCAATTCACTGATGCAGACCTCGTTCATGATTGGATGGGCGACAATGGGACCCGTTCAATCCTATCTGGTCACCACGTACGGAACGTATTGGGGTTACGCGATCACTTTCAGCATCACAGGCTGTCTATATGTTATTTCATCACTGATGTACTTTGTAATGTTCAGAGAACCCAAACCTTCCGCTACGGCTCTCGCAGGATCTTAATGAGTTGAACACTAGCAGTCTGGTTGTTCCGCAGATAACGCAACGTATCTCATCATCAGGAGTGATCACACATGAACATGAATCCTTCATTAAACCTGAATGCATACCTGAATCTCATACCACCTCATTCAACCGGTAGGCTAAACGGATGGAACTGATGCGCAAGCTTGGTTCCCACGTTGTCTTTCGGTTTTTTCTTAGTCTGGGTGTCTCTGTTCTTGGCGGATTGCTGTTCACAGTCATTCATACACCGATCCCGTGGTTGCTCGGGCCAATGGTATTTATGCTGCTTGGCTCCCAAGTCGCCAAATGGCCGCTCATGTGGCCTGCCTCCATTCGGGACTATGGCATTCTGATTGTTGGTTATTCGATTGGACTCACCTTAACTAAAGAGGCACTGCACGGCATTTTGCAACAACTTCCCATGATGCTTCTGATGACCTTGCTGTTAATCGGATTGTGTGTAATTACGGCCTACATCGCTTCAAAGGTAACCGATTTTGATTTCCCCTCCCTGCTGGTGGGCAGCATTCCAGGAGGACTATCCCAGATGGTGTCCCTCGCAGAAGAGATGAAATCTATCAATCTGACGCTGGTTACCTTTTTGCAGGTGACTCGGCTGATCATGATTGTCTTCTGTGTTCCGTTCCTGCTATTCAGTCCGTGGTTTGAAGGTACCGCAGGTGGAAGTTTGGATCATCCGTTCATTGACGTAGCAACGTGGGGTACCCTTTTTCCGGAGATTCTTGTCTATGCTCCGCTCTGTGTAGCGGGTGCATGGGTTGCACGCAAACTCCGATTTCCGACGGCCTTTATGCTGGGTCCCATGATTGTCATGTGTGTCGTTCAATTAAGTACATCGATGCACACACCCAGTCTGCCAACCTCCCTCTTAAACGTATCGCAATTGATGATTGGCAGTCACGTTGGATTGATGCTCAAGCCGGAACAGTTGCAACGCAAGACACAGACAGTCACGCTAGCGGTGATGAGTAGTGTACTGCTCATTGTTGGTGCGCTTGGATTGAGTTATCTGTTAATGAATGTGTTCTCCCTCTCCGCGGCAACCTCACTACTCAGTATGGCCCCTGGCGGGATGGATCAGATGAGTATCATGGCACATGAAGTGAATGCCGATCTTTCGGTTGTATCCGGGTATCAATTGTTCCGCATCCTGTTTATCTTTTTCATCGTCTCTTCCGTACTGAAGATGATTCTTGTACATATGTTAAAAGAAAAGAAAGCAGAGCCCTCACTTCAATGATCATATTTTGTCTGATCCCATGCCAAAGAGAGTATCCATTTGATGCCACATCCTGCGGATACTCTCTTTTATTTGTACAGATTCATCTTCAACATTTGGCTTCATTCAATTTTAAGCATAATGATGTCTTATGAATAAATTCGTTTGTACATCCAACCTACAATGCCCACCGTAACCACTGTTGCCCCAATAATAAATGCATAATAGCCAATCTTACTTTTGGACTCCGAAGTCTGATGGTCATAATAATCCGAGTTACGTCGGTAAAACCCCATCCATAACTCTCCGATCATATTCACTACAACCAATACAAAACGTTTAACAAGCCCCATTGTATTCGCGTCTCCTCTCTCTAATCAACCTTCTTCCCTATTAAGTATAATTATCCCAATTCATTAAAACAACCCACTCATATTACCTTTGGTGCAGTTTCTTGCTCCAACCAGGTTAGAATATCAAATGCTTCCTGATCGGTGTTACCACACATCTCTTCCTCAGCTTGCAATCCACTGCATACCGCAGGACGATCTTTTTGGCCAAAAATTCCGCAGCGATTATCATCCGTAAGCTGCACACAACGTACACCTGCCGGCTTGCCATGAGCCATGCCCGGTATCGGTGATGATATGGAAATCGCGATACAACATGCGGCACAGCCTGTCCTGCATTCCATACATATTCCCTCCTAATTTTAATACTTATATTACTTACAATACATGTTCAAAAAGAAAAGACCGGTTTTCAATACCAAGAAGATGGGCTGAATTCCATATTCGATGCTTATGATGCCATTAGGAATCCTTCGTAATCAAAAGCGGACTTTTTGAACTACCTCTTAATTATGAGCGATTTATCCAGGTCCAGGTTCGAGCGAGCCCCTGAGCCATTCTCCGATTCATACTTCGATTGGAAAAATACCCTCCATGACTTAGCGGGTTCCAACTCATAGCCACGCCACCAGAGTTCACTTCAATATCTTCTTTCACCGCTTTCTCATAAGCGGGATCAATGGGGCGTAATGGATAACCCAGAATATCGTCCCTATCGTAGAAGTTCACCCACTCCCCTTCCAGTCCGGCATAGTACTGATTCACATGGGAAGAGGGCACCTGAATTGGACAACTAAAGTCATGGTAACGCAAACTCCATAAGGGCAAGGTTGTACCAAACGAGTAAAAATGGGTCAGCGTGTCCCCCCGCTCCAGAGCCGAGTTCACATCCACAACCTCAGGCACACGACTGGACGGATATTGCAGATCGTAGAAGAAGTTACTGGCGATTACGGCACCCAAACTATGGGCAACCACACAGAGCGGAGCTTCCGGTCCATTGCGCTGTGCAAGGGAATGCATCGCCTGACTCAACGTTCGATGTACGGCATCATAGTTATGGCCTTGATTTTCCACTGGTTGATAAGCAACCGCATCAGCCAGGTAGTGGATGACAAATCGGCGCAACGCCTGAAAGTTCAATCCCGGAGAGCTGACGAGCTGTTGAAAGAGCGCCTCTTCCCGCTCCTCAAATACATCCGCCCAATATACAGGTTCGATATCCAGCATCTGTTTAGAGGCTCCAGGCAAGACCATTACCTTGTCCAATTCCTTATGCAAACAAGCAATCAGCTTGTCCGCGTACCCATCCTTCCGCATACCCAGCCCATGAATGACCATCACCGCAATACGTGTCATGGCTCTCCTCCTCATCGATCTAGGAACTCTTTCTCCACCATATGAACGCCACGACTCGAACATGCCTGAAGCTTGCTTTGTCAGAAGAACCTTTCCACCCACCATTATTTTAAAAATGTGATTCTTCCATTTTATATACAGTTTACCATGATCGTCATGAAAATAACGATCATACAGCAAAAAGGAGCTGCACATCATGCAGCCCCTTCTTGTTGTTGTATTCAATTAACCTTTCAGATGAACCTTCAACACACCATTTTGATTAGATGTAACATCACCTGTCGTGACTTCCACCCGTTCAACCATATCCTGACCATCTGGAATGATAATCGGTGTAATCAGCGGGTATCCCGCATCTTCAATTACCTTACGATCAAACTCCAACAGCTTTTGTCCAGCTTTTACATGCTCGCCAGCTTCCACATGCATGTTGAAGCCTTCACCCTTGAGGGATACTGTATTAATCCCGACATGAATCAGAACTTGTAATCCACTCGCGTGTTCAAGAATCACCGCATGTTTACTTTTGATCACATGAGCTACCTGAGCATCAAACGGGGCAACAACAACGTTGCTGGAAGGTTCGATTGCTACACCCTCACCCATCTGTTTCTCGGCAAAAGCCGGATCTGGTACTTGCTCCAGTGACACGGCCTGGCCTGTTAAAGGCGCCATGATTTCCAGTGTATTCACGGCTTCGTCTCCTACTTGAGCTGCACTACGTGTGCGCTGGTTTGGATCTGTTTTTGCAGTTGAAGAGGTAACACTCGAAGCAGACTGCGATGTAGCCGCTTTAGGCTCAGCAACGGTTTCATTACTTTCATTACGATCTTCTTTTCTCAGTTTGGCTCTGCCAAAAAGGACGGTCAGTACAAATGGTACAACCAGGACAATCGCCATGCCGATGAAGAAGACACCCCATTTGTCAGGGAAAATCGACAGGAATCCAGGTACACCACCTACACCGATGGAGGTTGCCTGAACATTATTCATCGTCAGCAGCACACCACCAATTGCGGAACCGACCATACCAAAGATAAACGGATAACGGTAACGGATATTCACTCCGAAGATCGCCGGCTCAGTTACCCCGAGGAAGGCCGATACCGAGGACGTTGCCGCAAGTCCTCTCATTTTCTTCTCACGCAGGACAAGCATCATCGCAAGTGCCGCCGAGCCTTGTGCGATATTGGACAATGCCAGCATCGGCCACAGGAACGTACCGCCCTGACTACCAATGAGCTGAACATCCACCGCGAGGAACGTGTGATGCATACCGGTGATAACGAGCAAAGCGTACAGACCACCGTAGATCAGACCACCCAGCGCCGCGTATGAATCGTATACATAGATCAAGCCGGATGTAATTGCATTTGCAATAGCAAATGTAACCGGTCCAATAATCGTAAATGCCAGGAATCCGGTAATCAGCAACGTAACTGGTGCAACGACCAGCAGTTTGATCGAATCATGTACCCTTTTATTCAGGAAAATTTCCATCTTCGCAAGCAGATAGGCCGATACCAGTACTGGCAGAACCTGCCCTTGATAACCGATCTTCTCAATCTCCCAACCGAACAGATTCCATGTTGGCACCGTGCCATTATTCACAGCATCAGCGTAACCATATGCACTCAGCAGATCGGGATGTACCAGAATGAGACCCAGCACGATCCCGAGCAGCGGACTGCCGCCGAACCTTTTTACAGCTGCCCAACCAATTAGAGCCGGCAGGAACGTGAAGGCTGTACTTGCGATTGTATTAATAATGGACGCAAGATCCTTCCAGGCTGGATAAACATCCACCAGTGATTTTCCATCAAAGAAAATGCCTGGGCCTGTCAGAATATTGTTAATCCCGAGCAAAAGACCTGCCGTAATGATTGCAGGCAAGATCGGAATGAAGATATCCGAGAGTGTTTTAATCGCTCGCTGGATTGGATTTTGCTTTTTACCAGCAGCCGCCTTCACATCATCCTTGGAAGAACGATCTCCCCCGGTAATCTGAATCATCTCATCATAGACTTTATCCACCAGACCAGGCCCAATAACGACCTGGAATTGTCCTTGGGAAGAGAACTGTCCTTTGACCAGATCATTCTGATCCAGACTTTCAGTATCCACTTTACTCTCATCGTACAAGGCAAAACGGAGTCGTGTAACACAGTGTGTAGCAGCTTCAATATTCTCTTTGCCACCGACAGCCCGGACGATCTCCTCAACCTGTTTTTTATCGATTGCCATAGTGTCACTTCCTATTTATAAAATGTGATTAGTCCTGTTGTGGCACAAGCCACATATAGGATGCATACGGACTGAGAGAGATTTCCTGCGTCAGCACAGGGGTTGCCTCCGTATTTCCTATGAGTAACTCTGCTGATTTGCTTGCAATGTGATCATTCCAGACCGCTTCCGGAAGCGAGAACGTGACGTCTCGTTTACTGAAGTTGGATACAACAATCAGAGTTTCACTTCCATTGGTCCGTGCGTACGCGAATACATTCGGGTGTGCATCGTCCAATCGTTCATACAGACCGTCAATCAGCACGTTAACCTGTTTACGCAGGGCAATCAATTTGCGGTAGTGATAGTAGATCGAATCTGGATCAGCCAGCTGCTGTTCCACGTGAATGGAAGGATACCGCTCATCCACCTTCAGCCAAGGTGTTCCGGTAGTAAATCCGGCGTTCTTACTTCCATTCCACTGCATCGGTGTGCGGGAGTTGTCCCGGGAACGCTCTTTTACAATGTTGAATGCTTCTTCAGCGGATTTGCCTCGTTCTTCCTGAAGCAAACGGTACATATTCGTTGATTCGATATCGCGGAACTCGCTAACGTCATTCCAGACCGGATTCGGCATGCCGATCTCTTCTCCCTGGTAGACATAAGGCGTACCTTGCATGCCGTGTATCGTTGTTGCAAGCATCTTCGCACTCTCGGCACGATAGTCACCATCATTGGCGAATCTGGACAGTGCCCGAGGCTGATCATGGTTATTAAGGAACAGCGCATTCCAACCTCCACCGGCCTGCATGCCAGTTTGCCACTCACTGAAGAGCTGCTTCATCGCTTCGAAATCATACGGCATCAGTTCCCACTTCTGACCATTCGGATAATCCACTTTCAGGTGATGGAAGTTAAACGTCATCGAAAACTCCCGGGAAGCCGGGTTTGAATATTGGATACAATGTTCCAGTGTTGTGGAGGACATTTCCCCTACGGTCACCATGTTGTAAGGCCCGAATACTTCATCGTACATCTCGGTGATGTACTCATGCACACGCGGTCCATCCGTGTAGTATTTGCGTCCATCACCCGGTGACACGCTACCATCATCATCAGGGAACCGCTGGTCTTTGGAGATCAGGTTGATCACGTCCATACGGAAACCATCCACACCTTTTTCGGCCCAGAACTTGATCATATCCCGTACAGCTTTGCGTACTTCTTCATTCTCCCAATTGAGATCTGCCTGCGTTTTATCAAATAAAGTCAGGAAATATTGTCCCGTCTGTTCATCGAACTGCCAAGCGGGCCCACCGAACTTGGATTGCCAGTTGTTTGGCACACCGCCATCCGGAGCAGGATCTTTCCAAATATAATAATCCCGATACGGATTATCCTTGGAAGAACGGGATTGCTGGAACCACTCATGATCGGTCGAGGAGTGATTCACCACGATATCAATCATCAGTTTCATATCACGAGCCTTCAGACCTTTCAGCAGTTCGTCAAAATCCTCCATCGTTCCATAATCCGGATTAATCCGATAATAGTCCGCTACGTCATACCCATTATCATGCTGCGGAGATACATATACCGGCTGCAACCACACAATATCGATACCCAGATGCTGCAAATAATCAAGCTTCTCGGTTAATCCACGAATATCTCCAGTACCCGATCCGGTTGTATCATTAAAACTCTTCGGATATACCTGGTACACCGTTGATGTCTTCCACCAAGATGACGGAGTTGTGTTATTAGAACTCATGTTAACGCCTCCAATAAATTGTAATGCTCTTATGTGATGTTCTCGGCTAACTTCATATCTATATTACATAAGTAAACATGTATATACAAGTTGAAACTATAATATGTATATTCTCCGCCTCTTCTACACATTCCCCATAAATCTTTCCTCTGTAACATTTATTTTGGAACCTGCGTTCGTGAACCCAATGATATCTGTATTGAGACAACAAGAAACCGTCTGTTCTTCCCACCATTGGTGCGGGCAACAGACGGTCTAATTTGGTTGAACTTGGTTGAAATTTTCAAAAACGCCTCTTACGACATCTCTGGTGAAACAACGGCTTTCCCTTGTTTTTCCTGCATATTCAACTTCAATAAAGATAGTGCAGCTTGCTCTTCCCTTTCCAGTTCAGCGGCACTGATCTCACCAGAGAGTACGGCACGCATTCGCTTTTGATCCAGCAGACCTTCCCATTTTGCCACCACAAATGCTGCAACACAGTTGCCCATCAGGTTGGTGAAGACACGCATTGTATCCATGAATCGATCTGCACCAAGCAGCAGAGCAACCGCTGCTACCGGAAAAGCATTGACAGCCACTGCCGTTGCGGACAGGGCCAAGAATGCGGAGCCAGGTACTCCTGCCATGCCTTTGGAACTTAACATCAACACCAGCAAAATCGTAATTTGCTGCATCAATGTCAGTTCAATCCCTACGGCCTGAGCAACAAAAACCGTGGCCAAGGATAAATAGATCGAAGCGCCATCCAGATTAAACGAGTACCCCGTCGGCACTACAAGACCCACAACCGCACGATCACAACCCGCCTTGGTTAGTTTGTCCATCATGCGTGGCATCACCACTTCTGATGACCCAGTTCCAATCGCCAGCATCACTTCAGAACGGGTATACTTCACAAATTGCAGGAAATTCAGCCCGGTAATCCACCAGGCAGCCAATGCCAGCATGACCAAAAACAGCAGCGCTGCGCCGTAACAGGCTAGAATTAGCAGACCAAAGGACGATAATGTGGAAGCCCCATAGGCACCTACCGTGTAAGCCATGGCTCCAAATGCACCAATTGGCGCGAGTTTCATGATATAACCGATGATACGAAACACAATGCCGAGCAAGTTCTCAATCAGCGTCAGTACATTCTCTTTTGCCTTACTCTCTGTTGCTGCCAGGGCAACCCCGAACAGGCATGCCACGAGCAATACTTGCAAAAGTGCATTTTGTGCAAAGGCATCTACAACACTTGTCGGAATAATATTCATGATAAAGTCTACCGTATGCGGTAACTCGGAACCATTGGTTTTTGCTTCAATGCCGCTTGCATCTATGGTTGAAGGGTCCACGTTCATTCCGGCACCGGGGCGAAGCAGATTGGCTGTTCCCAATCCAAGTACCAGCGCCACTGTAGTTGCAATTTCGAACCACACGATGGCTTTCAGTCCGATGCGACCTACTGACTTCAGATCACCGATCTTGGCAATACCTGTCACAATCACCATGAAAATCAGTGGTGCGATGATCATCTTGATCAATTTGATGAAACCTGTTCCGAGCGGTTGCAGCAGGCTACCCAGATCCGGCCACAGAATGCCTACGCCAATCCCGATGATTACCGCTACAATAATTTGAAAAAATAATGATTTCATAAATGACATGAACGCTCCCCCTGTTTGCGGTCAATTCGGATTTCCGTTTGGTTTCCGTGTAACTTTTTATATCATTCTAAAAGGGAGTTCAACAATGGAATTTCAATGTTTTTGTTATTTGTACCAACTCTATTGGTGAAAATTGAACCTGAAACCGAAAAAAGACGAATATCGCGTCAGTTATCTTGACGTGATATTCGTCTTTTTCCATAAATCCATTTATTATTGAACAGCGGTTAAATGTGTATCACAGGGTAATAGATTCTCCCGGGGCCAGCACACGGCCTTCCAACCCTTTTGTAGCCAGTTGTTGCACGAAGTGTTCCGCATCCTGACGAATTACCGGGAACGTATCATAATGGACCGGAATCGTCAGTTTGGCATTAAACCATTCGGCCGCTTGCAGCGCATCCTCAGGTCCCATGGTGAAATGTCCACCAATCGGCAAGAAAGCTACATCGATATCATGACGATCACCGATCATTTTCATATCCCCGAAGAGACTTGTGTCTCCGGCATGCAAAATCGTTTTACCACCAATATTAATGATATATCCAGCAGGCAAACCTGCATACATAATCCGTTGTTCTTCTTCGAGCACAATCCCGGAAGTGTGGAACGCCTGAATCATTTTAGCTTGAGCAAAATCAAGATCTACCGTTCCGCCCATGTTCATACCGAGTGTATCCAGACCCTTCCAAGACATATATGTAGCCAATTCCACAATAGCCACAACTTTGGCGTTATTTGCTTTGGCAATAGGTTCAGCATCGAGGATGTGATCCATATGTGCATGTGTCAGCAACACAACATCTGTCTTAATATCTTCAGGCTTCGTGACGGCAAGCTCGTTGCCACGCAGGAAGGGATCAATGATCAGAGACTTTTCTTCTGTGCCCAGCTGTACACTGGAGTGACCGTGGAACGTAATATTCAACAACTTGGATTCCTCCCGACATATGTTTTGATTATTTTGAAAACCACTATTTATTATAAATCATACCTCTTCACCAACGCAAAATCACGCTAGCCTCCGTGTCACCGCTGCTTACGATATACTCTTGCTTCATACGGCTGAAGCTGAATCGCACCTTCATCGGTAGAATAACGTCTGCTCACATTGCTGATGATCAGCTTGGCATGCTCGGAAGTCCAACCTTCCGGCCAGTGCATCTCAGGCTCATGCCCACGGAAATTCAGAATCACCAACATCTGCTCATCATCCAGCGTTCGTGTATAGGCATAGATATCCGGATCATCCGGCAACAGCAATTCATACGCGCCATAGATAAGTACTTTATGTTGTTTGCGAAGTGCAATTAACTTACGGTAATAATGCAAAATGGATTGCGGATCACTTTCGGCATCAGCCACATTAATCTCAGGATAATTATCATTCACCTGAATCCACGGCTGACCCTGGGTAAAACCTGCATGTTCCGTCTCATCCCATTGCATCGGCGTGCGGGCATTATCGCGACTCTTCAGCCAGATCGCCTGCATGACTTCATGCTTCGACTTACCTTGACCAATGTAATGATTGTAATAATTTTTGGTCTCGATGTCCCGGTATTGTTCGATATTCGGGAAAGCCACATTGGTCATGCCGATCTCTTCTCCTTGATAGATGTAGGGGGTCCCTTCGAGTGTAAGCATCCATGTCGCCAGCATCTGAGCAGAACGCACCCGATATTTACCATCATCACCAAAACGGGAAACCGGACGTGGCTGATCATGGTTGCCCATATAATTGGCGTTCCAGCCTCTACCATGCATAACCGTTTGCCACCGGCTCATGATTTCTTTGAGATCGGTCAATTTCCATTCCTTATAGTTCCATTTACCAATTCCGGAGGATTTAGCATCAATGAACATATGCTCAAACTGGAATACCATATTAAGCTCGTCACGATCCGTCCCGACATAAGCCAAGGCCTGCTCAGGTCCAAGTCCCGAAGTCTCACCAACTGTCATGGGTCCGTAGGGTTTCAGGATCATGTTATTCAGTTTCTTCAGGATGGAGTGTACCTGTTCCAGGTTGGAAAAGAGCTGATACGCTGGAACCACCGGCAGATTATCCGGATTGTGTGCACTTGGCAGACCCTCTGCCTTGGCGATATGCGCTACTGCATCGAAACGGAATCCGTCGACCCCTTTTTCCAGCCACCAATGCACCATCTCATACATCTCTTCTGCCATCTGTGCATTGTTCCAGTTGAGATCCGGTTGCTGTTCGGAATACAGATGCAGATAATATTCATTTGTCTCGGGATCATGCTTCCACACCGAACCCCCAAAATAGGACTCCCAATTATTAGGCACCTGCCCATTTTTGCCTGAACGCCAAATATAATAATCCCGCTTTGGATTCATCTTTGATGAACGCGATTCAGCAAACCAAGCATGTTCTTCTGACGTATGATTCAGCACCAGGTCCATCATGATCTTGAGACCACGCTTGTGTGCCTCTGCCAATAATCGATCAAAATCCTCCATCGTGCCATACTTGCCTAAAATGCCGTAGTAATCCCGGATATCATATCCGTTATCATGTCCTGGTGAATCGTAAATGGGACAGAGCCAGATCACATCTACGCCCAAATTCTCCAAATAATCGAGCTTCTCATAGATCCCCTGCAAGTCGCCATATCCATCTCCGTCCGAATCCTTAAAGCTGCTCGGGTAAATCTGGTATACCACACTCTCTTTCCACCAAACGATATCGCCCACCTCGCTCTCATCATTGTTCACTATATAAATTGAACTAAAAAATATTTACACTGGACACTCCGATGACAGAACAACCTTCCGATCGCTGTTATCCCCAGATTTTATGAATTCCCCTTATAAGGGGAAAATCCGGTGATAGCTTATGCTTCCGATGCAGCTTTCTTTCAGAAAGCTTTTAGGCGAACGCTTTCGCTTCTTCAGGTTATTTCTGTCCTCTCCGTTTCGTGTAAATGTTTAGTTAAATTTATATATAATCTCTGCTCACTGTATTAAGCCGTTAATATGTTTTATCCGAAATGATTCCCTTGTAAACATTTGAAAGGTATCTTATGCAAAAAGACCCGGTCATGGACCGCGATCTGCGGTTCAATTCCGAGTCCTTTTTTGTGAACATAAGACTAGCTTAAATCCGGCGTATCCGATCCAGGCACCGATCGTGTTCAGAATAATGTCATCCACATCAAACGAACCTACACGTGTAATCAATTGTGTGACCTCAACACCCAGCAGAAGCAAAACAACTGTAGATGTAAAGGTCCGGAATGTACGACACCTCCGAAACAACCATGGGATCCAGATGCCCAGCGGAATGAACAATACGATATTGCCAAACAGGTTTTTGACCCAGGTATCTGTATTGTACCTCTCCCTCTCCATAAGAAGTGGACGAATCGTCTCGAAGGGTACGAGATTATATTGATAATACATGCTAGGTGTTCGTCCACTGACAAACAGTAAAATGCCCATAATCAGTAGGTAAAGCACTGCCATGCAAGCAACAATGGTCAGTATCCACTTGGAGTGGAGCCACGACTTTTCGCTCATTCATCCCGTCCTCCGACCTTGAATTCCGCGAAGCGGTAAGGTCTATTTTAACGGGATATAGATCTTCATGTCCAGTTGTTCAGGGGTCGATTTCCAGACATCCGTCACTTCAAAGTCCGGCCCTTCCCTCCGTTCATAGTTAGACTGCGGCAACCAGCCGCCATAGATCATTTTCCGAATATCCTGCCCAGAGCCTTCCACGGTGAATTCTGCATACAAGCCGCCGGGAATTTCAATCGAGGTAAAACCGGGTTCAAGTACCTGCGATGCTCCACTGCTTTCTTCACCCACAATAAAAGAAAATGCTCCATCCTCTTCAAAATGACAGGCCACACCGTAAGCCATATCAGGGCGTGTCCTCTCCGGGATCGCCATGAATTTCTGTTCCATGCCAAAATCGTGATAAAATCCGGGTATTTCAGCATAATGCTGATTGTCATTCAGGTTGGTCTTATATTCATAGCCGACAATCCAGTTCGGTTCCCGTGTGACCAGACGGGGCGTGTTCATGTGGAAAGTTCCATCAAGCCGAGTTCGATAATCGTTAAAATCAATACTCTGTTGCATCTTCAGAAGAGACAACTGATCCACTTCCAGCTTACGCAGCTTCGCCGGTGTCATTCCAAAGTAGGCTGAAAATGCACGGGTAAATGCCTCTTGAGATTGATAGCCAAAGCTCATCGCAATGTCCAGTATGCCTTCCGATGTGCCCCGCAGCATCCCTACAGCTTCCGTTAATCTGCGTCTGCGCACGTACTCCAGTACCGTGAATCCCGTGATCGCCTGAAATAAACGCTGAAAATGAAACGCCGAAAAGCTCGCAGCAGCGGACGTCTCTCTGATATTAAAATCATCTTGCAAATGCTGCTCCAAATACTCAATAGCAAGCTGAATTCGTGTGTAATGATCCATAGTGACGGCTCCCCTATCTAATTCAAAATATCAAACGATTTCTTATGTAGTATGACTGAGATCCAGATCTTTTTTTTGATTTTGTGTGCGAACTTGTATGACGAAAGATACGCGAGTTCCGATTCTCTTCAAGTTGAATGACACTATGATACACTCTATGCCAAAATCCCCTTGTTCTACAAGGAGATGCTCTCTACGCTGGTTGATTTACCAGCAGAGATGTCTCTTGTGAACAAGGGGATTTGTTTGTCTAACAATCTTTTCTTAACCTTTCCAGTTCCCGGACACGGGATGAATACCCCATATATCTGTCGCATACTCACTAATGGTACGATCACTGGAGAATATGCCGGAATTAGCCGTGTTTAATATAGCTTTCCGAGTCCAGCCCGGAATATCCCGATACGCCTGATCAATCGCAGCATGCGCGTCGGCATAAGCAGCAAAATCACGCAATACAAAGTATTCGTCACCATGGGCCAGCAAGGAGTCATAAATATCCCAGAACTCCCCGTCACGATAACAGAATGCGCCTGGATGTACCAGTTGCTCCACGACCTCGCGAATGCGTTCATCGTGCTGCACAATCTCATTCGGACGATAGCTGCCGGAACGATAATACTCAAGTACTTCGTCTGCACGCAGACCATAGATGAACATATTTTCTTCCCCAACCTGCTCCGCCATCTCCACGTTGGCTCCATCCATCGTGCCAATCGTTAAAGCCCCGTTCATCATAAATTTCATGTTGCCCGTACCGGAAGCTTCCTTACCTGCGGTTGAGATCTGTTCACTAACATCCGCAGCGGGAATGATCTTCTCTGCAAGAGAGACGGAATAATTTTCGAGGAAAAATACCTTCAAGCGGTCATTCACGGCCGCATCCCGATTCACCGTGTCAGCCACGTTGTTGATCAACTTGATAATTTTCTTGGCAAAATAATAACTCGGCGCTGCCTTGGCACCAAAGATGAACGTACGTGGTACCATATCAAACGAAGCATCATTCTTAAGCCGGTTATACAGATGCATAACATGCAGAATGTTCAACAGTTGACGTTTGTACCCGTGTAGTCTCTTCACCTGCACATCAAAGATGGAATCCGGATTCACTGCTGTCCCGGTATGGTCTAGAATATACGCAGCAAGCCGCTCTTTGTTATCCCGCTTAATTGAACGGAACTGCTCCTGGAATGATGTATTATCCGCAAAACCAGCCAGCTGGTCCAGCTTGCCCGGCTCTGTTATCCATTCGTTACCGATTGTATCCGTAATCAGATCAGACAATTTCGGATTGGCATGCATCAACCAGCGACGATGGGTGATACCATTCGTTTTGTTATTGAAACGCTCTGGATACAGTTCATAGAACGGAGCCATCTCGCGCTCTTTCAAAATCTCGGTGTGCAGAGCTGCAACACCATTCACGCTATGACTGCCTACAATCGCCAGATGTGCCATCCGTACCTGATCGTTTGCAACAATAGCCAAATGCCCTATGCGATCCTGATCTCCCGGATACCGGTCCAGCAGCATGCCACAGAAACGTTTGTTGATCTCTTCAATGATCATGTAGATTCGTGGCAGCAGCCTGCTGATCATGGATACAGGCCACTTCTCAAGCGCCTCACTAAGCGTTGTATGATTGGTATACGATACAGTACGGGTTGTGATATCCCATGCTTCATCCCAGCCGTACCCCTTCACATCAATCAGGATGCGCATCAGTTCTGGTATAACCAAGGTTGGATGCGTGTCATTAATGTGGAAGGCCACTTTATCAGGCAAACGATCATACGGTAGCTCCAGCTTGTTGAACGTACGCAAGGCGCTCTGTACACCTGCTGAGCACATGAAGTATTGCTGCTTCAATCGCAGCAGCTTTCCTTCGTACTGGGAATCATCCGGATACAGGAATTCCGAGATTGATTCAACCGATCGGCTATAATCCAGATAACCGTAGTAGTTCGAAGGGGTGTCGAGTGAAGTCTCGCGCTTTGGCTCGGCACTCCATAGACGCAATGTATTCACATGGGTTTGACCATAACCGATGACAGGCACGTCATAGGGTATGGCGACAACCGATTCGGCATCTTTTGTAACAAACTGATATTCTCCATCCTGCTCATGAGCTTCTACTCGGCCCCAGAACTGTACTTCCACCTTTTTGTCTGGACGGCGGACTTCCCATTCATTGCCCTTATCCAGCCAATTGTCGGGTAACTCTACCTGATTACCATTGATGATTTTTTGCTCAAACAACCCGTATTTATATCGAATCCCGCAACCATGTCCTGCATATCGTAGTGATGCGAGTGAATCCAGGAAACAAGCAGCGAGTCGTCCCAGACCTCCGTTACCGAGTCCTGCATCCGCCTCTTGTTCTTCTATCTCTTCCAAGGAGAAGCCCAGCTCAGCTAAACTGTCACGCACCAATTCCAATTCATTCACATTCAACAGATTGTTGCCGAGCAGACGTCCAATCAGGAATTCCAGCGAGAAGTAATAGACCTGTTTATCCTGGCGCTGCTTGAACCCCTGATTCGACGCTGCCCAATCCTGGCCTGCATATTCACGAATCATGCTTCCCAGTACATGGTACACGTCTTCCTGTGTTGCTTCTTCAATCGGTTTGCCCAATTTGCTGACCAGATTCCGTGTAAATATACTCTTGAACGTTTCCTTGTTGTCAAACAAAAGTAGGTTCCTCCCGGGGAAATCCTGCAGGATGGTGGCGGTTCATATAAATTGAACTAGAGAATATTTACACTGGACACTTCGATGACAGAATAACCTTCCGATCGCTGTTATCCCCAGATTTTTTTGATTCCTTTTTAAAATGGGAAAATCCGGGGATAAAGGCGAGCGCTACGCTTCTTCAGGTCATTTCTGTCCTCTCCGTTTTGTGTAAATGTTTAAGTTGAATTTATATAATCAAGGGTAAAATTTGAAGACAGCATATGCTTTCGAAGCAGCTTTCTTGCAGAAAGCTTTTAGGAGACCGCTACGCTTCTTCAGAATCGATTTCGTCCCCTTCACTTACTGCCTACGCTCTTACCAAACAACGTTCGTGTATGAACCTTAAATCCATCCTACAGGATTTTTATTTTATATATATTTATAGAAGATATCGGTTACGTGGGGGCATTAGATAATAGTACTTTTCGCTAAAATGTATGGATTCGACGGGTCGCCAATCAGCGTCTGTCCTCCGGTCAGCTTCACGTCTTTATCGAGAATGACATTCTCAAGTACCGTCCCCTCACCAATGTAACATTTCTGCATGATGATGGAACCTTTTATTTTGGCACCCTTGGCCACCTGTACCCCACGGAACAGAATGCTGTCCTCCACCTCTCCACCTACGATGCAGCCATTCGCGAGAAGTGAATGTTTAACATCGGCGGTATCCAGGTATTTGGCAGGCGCTTCGTATTTAATTTTGGTCTGGATCGGATCTTCCTTGAAAAGTTGTTCATATTGCCCTGTGTTCAGCAGATCCATACTGTTGCGATAATAACTGTCAATGGAATTGATGACTGCGTGATAGCCATCATATGCATACGCAGCGATATTCAATCCATCCGGATTTTTTTGAATCACATCCCGGAAGAAATGGCTCTCGCCATGATCGATGCAGCGTTGCACCTGGCGCAAGAACAATTCTTTTTCCATGATGAAAATTTCTGTATATATATTCGGGTGATTAGCGCTTTGGTGAATGTCCACCACGTTACCGTCCCCGTCATGTTCAACTTTGACACAGGCGTCATGTTCAGGCAGCAGCTGATCTACTTTTTTGCAGACCAGTGTAACGTCCGCTCCTTTACTGATGTGATACCTGTAGACATCCTGGAGGTCTGCTTTGGTCACATGGCGACTGCCCGCATGCACAACATATTGTCCTGCCCCTCTGTGGAAAAAGTCCAAATTGTTATGGAAATGTTGCAAATCCCCTTGTGATGTATCTGTTGGATCGTTCCAGTCTGGTGGCAAAATAAACATGCCACCATGCTTGCGATCCAAATCCCAAGGTTTACCGTCACCAAGATGGTCCATCAACGAGCGATATTTTCGCCGTACAAATACACCAATACTCTCAATGCCTGCATTCATCATATTGGATAGAACAAAATCGATCAGACGGTAACGCCCGGCATAAGGCACCGCGGCTCCGCAGCGAAAATACGTCAATTCCTTCAATTCTTCAAGTTCATGGTCAAGGTTAATAACTCCGATCAATTGTTTCATCGCATGCACCGTCCTTTTAACTTCAATTAGGCCTTGCTGGTTATTCCTTGGCGAAGCTGGCGTTCCAGTTCTTCCTGATCCACGAGCAATATATCACTCTCATCTCCCGGTGCAGGCGAAATCTGTGTTCCATCTGGAATAACCAATCCTTCTGCGATAATAGCTCGGTAAATGCTCACATTTTGCCCGATTTTCACTCTTGGCATGATGACCGAATCGATGACAGCACTGTTCTCGCCAACTTCAATTCCATAGAACAGAACAGAATGATTGACCTCACCATGCACTACAGTACCCTCACTAATAATACAATTCCGCACCTTGCCCGAAGGTGAGATGTATTGTGCAGGTTGGTTCGGATTACGTGTGAAAATACGCCAGTCCGGATCATTCAGATTAAACGGTGTGTCTTCGTCCAACAGGTCCATATTGGATTCCCACAGACTGTGAATGGTACCTACGTCTTTCCAATAACCTTCAAATGGATACGCATATAAGGATTTTTTATTTTCAAGCAATAAAGGAATAATATCTTTACCAAAATCATAGGAGGTGGATGCCTGTTGTTCATCCTGGATCAGGAAACGTTTCAGTACATCCCACTTGAAGAGATAGATACCCATGGAAGCGAGTGTGCTCTTGGGCTCAGGAGGTTTTTCTTCAAATTCATAGATGCTATAGTCATCGTTGGTGTTCAGCACTCCGAACCGGCTGGCTTCTTCCAATGAGACATCAATGACCGATATGGTGCAATCCGCATCTTTTTCTTTGTGATACTGGAGCATTTTTTCGTAGTCCATCTTATAGATATGATCCCCTGACAGAATGAGCACATGCTCAGGATCGAATTGTTCAATAAAGTTCAGGTTGCGGAAGATCGCATCCGCTGTACCCCGGTACCAGTTGCTACCGTCTTCACGTTCATGTGGAGGAAGTACATATACCCCGCCGTTTTTCCGATCCAGATCCCAGTCACTGCCAATGCCAATATAGGAATGTAAGACAAGTGGTTCATATTGGGTCAATACACCCACTGTATCAATACCAGAATTAGAGCAGTTACTCAGCGGGAAATCAATGATTCGGTACGTGCCCCCAAAATATACAGCTGGCTTAGCCAGTGATTTGGTCAATCCTTTTAACCTCTTACCTTGCCCTCCGGCAAGTAGCATCGCTACGACTTCTTTTTTCGCCATCATTACAGCCTCCTCCACGTGCATTCGTTCTGATTCATTTCAGAGCCCATAATCGATATTCTGTTGTGTGGACACTGTTGTCTTGATTAGGAGCTTGCTGTACAGATGTGTAACCAGTGAATCTTTGTTGCAGTTGAACTTCTTGGATTGTAAAGCCTGAAATAGAGATGATGCTGGTGTAGAATTGCTTGACTGTCTTACAGAGGTGAATGTTAGATGCAGAACTTAAGGTGTAGCTCGTGAACAATGAAATAGTCTACTCCTATTTAACATTAAACACGAAACGGACTGGGGAATCTTACTGGAAAACATCGACATCAAGTTGCGGGTAAGATTACCCTTTCTCTTGCCGCTGTTATTCATATTGTATTCGATATAAGAGAAGTAAACTCCTTTTGGAAAATTCATGGTAAAAGTGTGACACTACTAGACCCATAAACCTATAAAATCAAAAACGCAGGTCTTACGAATCATAAAATGGCAATCAATTTGTAAATTTTTAGAGGATTATATAGAAATGTGTCGAATAGATAGATGTAGTATAGAAGTTATGATCAGATTTGCCAAAGCAATCTATTAGGAATTTACATACTAATAACTATAAATTATTTGGAGGTTAACATTGAGTACATTAACAAATTGCTACAAAATAAAATTAATAAGCAAATCAGATGATGAAGACTATATCAAAGCTTTGAAAATATATGAAGATCAAACACCAGTAGAAATTAGAACAGCTAGCAATGAGATATCATATTGGATAGACAAGAGTAGAGATGATAATGCTGATTTTAACTTTATGGTTTTTGCAGTTTATCTAGATAATGTAGTCATTGGGTTCTCAGAAACAGCGTATTTCTCGCATAACAGATTTGTTTTATTTGATTACATTACTTTTAGCAAGGATTTTAGGGTAAATGCTGTATTCTTTCCAGTATTCAGTTTAATAAAAAACTATTTTAAAGATAGAATGAATTTTTCGGTCGATTATTGGATCACTGAAATTAGTGATCGTGAAAATGGAAAGCAAATCGACAAGGAAAGTGCATTTTTAAAGAAACTCATCTATATGGAAAATTTCTGCTGTATTGATATTGATTATGTACAACCACAATTAGGAAATAATAACTTCGAGAGTTCGTTTCAGTGCAAGCTCTATTTGCAAACTAATTCAGAGATATCACAACTCTCTAGAGATACTGTCGATAGTATTGTAAAGAATATATATTACTCTTATTACTTTAATTGGTACATTCCATTTTTAGAGGAATCTGAGTTGAAATTGTACAAAATTAATTTAGATAAGCATTATAGTTATTTTAAAAAAAGTATGAATGATAAGAGTAATGTTGCTGTCAAGTACAACAAAAGTTATATAGATGATTCACATATCCAAATAACTTCAGGTTCAGTTCCAGCAAGTAAAAAAAGAAGTAAAACAATAAAATATATGATCATGGGACTATCCATAATATTCATTCCTATATTAACAGTTGTTGCATCAATTTATCTGTTTAAGTTACTTGGATTTAGTCTCGATATCTCATATGGTTTTGCTGGAATTGCTCCTGCTATAATTTCAGCTATTGTTGTATGGGTGACAAGCAAGAAGGGAGACAAATTTTAATGTTTTTGGCACAGCATTATTATATTATGACTATACTGTGAAAGAACTGGAATAAAGCGAAAAAGAATATCAAAATTAGCGAATAGTGCCGCCTTATTCTCATTTTTATAGTATTTATAAGCATAACTACTTAATATATGAAACCTATCTAAATCAATTACTTTGAAATCGTTTTGTTTTAGTATTTGATGGATATATTTCTTGGAATAAACCCATAATTTATGTTCTGTATTAAAGTACTGTGTAACCGCCATTTCAACGTTTTTTTTATGAACTGATGACTTATAGAATTCCATGCTCCAACTACTCTCGAACTCTAGGATTAAGTATCCTTTTGAAGAGATAACTTTCGAAAGTTGAGATATTGAATTAGTCGCATTGCAATAATTAAGCACACTTCCAACACAAATTCCTAAATTAAATGACTCGTTCTCAAACGGCATGTTTTCAACACTTCCAACAGTATATTTATTGAAGTGAGATATGTATTTACCCGTTAAATCTAAATGGTGCATTTCTTCTTTAAGATTATATGTGCTGCCTCCTGATCCTGCATTAAGTATGTTTAATGGAATATCATTTTTAATTTTTTTTATATACTTGTTTACATACCGTGTTAGTTGTTGTTTTGTGTACTTATGCCAGTTATCACCCTCTGGCCAAATATCTTCATGACTATTATAAAAATCTATAACCTCTTTATTATCTATACTTTTCATCACAAGACCTCCAAATAATTTATAGTTATTTGGAGGTTTTTCTCTACACTTTTAGATTATTTCTCGGATTAAACCGTGAAAGCACATCCTTCTTCCGTTCAACAGACACTTCTGTGTATATTTGGGTCGTGCTTACATTGGTATGTCCGAGAATTTCTTGGACTGATCGTAAATCTGCACCATTGTTCAGAAGATGTGTAGCAAAGCTGTGCCTGAGATAGTGCGGTGTTGATTTTTTGCTAACTTTAGATAAATCCCTGTATTTAGAGTAAATATCCTCAATGGAGTAAATGGAGAGTCGATCACCATATTTGTTAAGGAACAGAGCATCAGATTGGGGGTCGAAATGTTCGCGGGCATGCAACCATGTTTTAATTTTATGGATGACTTCGCTGCTTGAAATGTAGAGCAATCGCTCCTTACGACCTTTTCCAAAAATCAACACGGTTTTCTCTTCGAGATCGATGTGCTCCATATCAATATTCACTAATTCTCCAATACGAATTCCAATAACATAGAGCAGTTCAATGATAGCATCGTTACGAAGGTTGATTCTTCTTCTAAAACTCGTGTGTAATTGTTTCATGTGCTCTTGTGGTGCATTTAGTAACTTTTCAACCTCATTGACAGAAAGTGTCTTTGGAATACGTCTTGCCGTTTTGAATTTTTTTCCGAAACCAATAATTGGGGACTCGATTATATCTCCGCTTTGAACCAAATAATTAAAAAATGCTTTGAAGCATATGTACTTTCTTTTAATGGTCGAGTCTTTAAGTGTGTGTTCACTGTTTAATTGTTCCAGATACATTCGTAAATTTTCTCTGGTTACATCATGAATATGTTTAGTATCAAGCCATTCTACAAGTCTGTTGAGATCAGACAGATAGGCTTTAATGGATTTAAGGGATAGATTACGCTCCACGCTTAAATAAGTCTCATATTGCTTAATATAGGTGTTTAGGTTACTTGTACTAAGTCTCATGATGCCTCCTGATGTCGATGTCATATGTTGCCAATGGCCCGACCTACATTATTACGCATTGAACTCCATTTGTGAAGATGCCCAAAGGCATAGATACAATATCCGAGATTTGAAAAACAAAAAAGAGCCGGATCCCTTCCGACTCGATACGTTCTCACTTATATAATTTTGCGGAACAGCTCCATCACTTCATCCTTGGACGGTTGATAGGGATTGCCTGGTGCACAGGCATCTTTCATCGCGTTATCGGCAAGCAGTTCCACATCGGGATCTTTTACACCCAGTTCAGACAGTTTCTCAGGAATGCCGACTTCCTTCGATAGCTGACGTATGGCCTCAATGACGTAATCGGAACACTCCTCATCACTTCTACCCTTCACATCCATACCAATTGCCTTAGCAATATGACGGAATTTGCCGGGTACATGCTTGGCGTTCAACTCTTCCACATAAGGGAGTAACATTGCGTTACAGACACCGTGCGGCAGATCATATATGCCACCCAGTTGATGCGCCATCGCATGGACATAACCCAGGCCCGCATTATTAAAAGCAATCCCGCCAAGGAAACACGCATACGTCATATGTTCCCGTGCTTCCAGGTCACTGCCGTCTCTCACGGCTCTTGGCAAGTATTCAAAGATCAGTTCAACAGCTGCTGCAGCTGTCGCACTTGTCACTGTAAATCCACCTGGTGTAACCATCGCTTCTACGGCATGTGTCAACGCATCCATTCCTGTGGCCGCTGTGAGACTTGCAGGTTTGCTGAGCATCAGCTCAGGATCATTAACCGACAGGGAGACCAGACTGTTGCGGTCCACCATCACCATCTTTACTTTACGTTCCTCATCTGTAATCACGTAGTTAATTGTCACCTCGCTCGATGTGCCAGCCGTTGTGTTAACAGCCACAAGTGGCACAGACTTGTGTTTTGATTGATGAAATCCTTCATATTCACGGATATGCCCACCGTTCGTAGCTACAATGCCAATGCCTTTGGCAGCATCCTGCGGTGAACCTCCGCCTATCGATATAATGGCGTCACAGCCATGATCCTGGAATACTTGTAGTCCATCATGTACATTCTGACATGTTGGATTAGGCTGCACCTCATCATATACTACATAGTCTAACCCTGATTTTCTTAGTATAGACAGTACCTGTTCAGCAACGCCTGAAGTAATCAATTGGCGATCACTTACAACCAGCGCCTTGCGGATACCCATCTGTTCAATCATCTGACCTGCTTCCTGTAAACAGCCTCTACCCATCAAGTTCACGGGCGGAACATAATATGCATGTGTTGCCATTTGAACCAGCCTCCTGTAACCCCTGATTTACTATCTCCATTGTAACTGAATCCGTTTTCAGATATAGTGAAATAAATCACAATGAATCCGATAAATGTTACACTTGAGGTTGATTTTTCCCCGTAATGAAAAAAACGACCCAGACACCCGAAGGTCTCCAAGCCGTCTTACTTATCTATCTTAAAGCTTTATCCGCTACTTATAGCTTACCGAAGGTACTTACACTAAAAGCATCCTTACGAAGGCTTACAGCGCCTTATCGTTCACGCCGTCAAGCCATGCCTCAATCTCGCCAATTACGGAAGATACACAGCCATCCTCGAATGGAGAGTTCAATCCAGCCAGTTCAACCAATCCAGTGAAGGACAGGCTTCCTCCCGCTTTACACAATGTCAGATAGTCTGCCCATGCGGACTTCATGTCCTCATTGCTGCGTTTCCAGAACTGGAATGCACAGATTTGTGCCAACGTATAGTCAATGTAATAGAATGGCGATGAGAAAATGTGACCCTGCTTATGCCAGAAACCACCCTGCTCCAGATACGCATTATCTTTGTAATTGATATGTGGCAGATAGGTCTTCTCAATGTTGCGCCATGCCTGCTTGCGCTCCGTTGGAGTTGCATCCGGGTTCGCATACACAAAATGCTGGAATTCATCCACAGCTACACCATACGGAATGAACAACAGACCGGAAGACAGGTGATCAAACTTGTACTTGTCCGTATCTTCCTTGAAAAACAACTGCATCCACGGCCATGTGAAGAACTCCATACTCATGGAATGAATCTCAGCCGATTCATATGTTGGCCAGTTATATTCAGGCACTGCAAAGTCACGGCTCTCATACACCTGGAAAGCATGACCTGCTTCATGCGTCAATACATCAATATCACCGGAGGTACCGTTGAAGTTGGAGAAGATAAACGGCACTTTGTAATCGTTCAGGAACGTACAATATCCGCCGCCCTGTTTACCTTTTTTGCTTACCAGATCCATAAGCTCGTTTTCGGTCATCATCTGGAAAAATGCATCCGTCTCTGGTGATAATTCAGCGTACATTTTTTTACCATTATCGATAATCCAGTCCGCGTCACCCTTAGGTGTCGGGTTACCCGTCTTGAAGCTGAAGCCCTGATCGTAATAATACAGCGTCTCCACATCAATCCGATTACGCTGACGCTCTCTGAGCTTGGTCGCCACAGGCACGATATAATCACGAACTTGTGCCCGGAAATTAGCAACCATCTCGGCGTTGTAATCCGTACGGTTCATGCGATCATAGCCGAGTTCGACATAGCTTGGATAACCCAGTTTCTTCGCGATCTGTGTACGTACTTTAACCAGTTCATCGTAAATGCGATCGAATTCAGCTTCATGTTCAGCCATGAACGTGTATCTGGCTTCCGAAGCACGCTCCCGCATGGAGCGATCCGTGGACAGTTCAAATGGATGAAGCTGTGGCAACGTGCGCTCTTCACCTTCGAACGGAATTTTGGCCGATGCGATCAATTGATTGTATTCTGTGGAAAGTTTGTTCTCCTTCTGAAGTTCTTCAATAATTTCCGGGCTGAATGTTTTCAGTGAAAGATCCGCCAGTTGGAACAGCTGTGAACCCCATTTTTGTTCCAACTCGTTGCGGAATTTGGAGTTAACCAATGCACGGTAAAAATCCGTGATATATTCCTGCACAATTGGTGCATTCTCATCCAGAAATTCGTTCTCCGCCTTGTAAAACTCATCATTGGTATCAATGGAATGACGGATGTAGACCAATTGGGCTTGTGTCTCAAAATCACTGCGCAGCGCGTTAATCTGATCCATGAACCCACTCTGTTCTTCAACCGTTGCCGCAACTTCAAAACCGCTCAACAGCTCACGGAAAGATGTCTTGATGTGTTCCAGATTCGGACGTGTATACGTATACTCACTAAATTTCATTTATGTACACCCTTTCCTGTTTGGCAGAATTTCGGGAGTATCCCGAGTTAAACTACCCCCTATTATACAAAAGAGCAGCTAAAAAATCCCATAATTACGAAAAATATTTGTCCATCGGTCAAATTGTGCAACATGAATGGTTACAAATATTACTTACTTATGTAAGGTCAGTGCCTCAAAATTTTTCCCCACACAAATAAGCCCGCCTCGCGTTAGCGAAGCCAGCTTATAGGTTGTCTCTCTTCTTTTCACATTTAAACAATACTAGCTTTGGTCTTTATCCATAATCTGATAGAACCAGCCCATTCCGACCATGCCCACGACCATAATAACAGCCATAATAATGATATATGTCATGAATGTAACCTCCCTGCTTCCGTATATTCATCACACTACTACTAGTGTACACGGTGAAGCGCCGTTTGAATTGACCGAACATTGACAAAAATACGAAATCTTTAATTTTAATAAATGGATTATTTCCCCGATCACACTAAATCATACGTACCTCGCTGCACGGTGCAAAGTTTCATCCGCCATGCTTACGGTGTATACTATACTTCTATGAAATGGAATTTGGATTTTTACGCAGAAAGGTTGAAAGACATGTCAACTCGCATTCCCTTACGTCAGCTATTTCTTACTGTTTTATTAGCCCTTATGTTATCTGTTTTGACCGCCTGTGCTGATGGAGAAGCCCATCTAACGGTAAATATGGATGGATCAACGGATCTGGATCTCAATCTCAACGTAAAGAACTCCGCTCTTGGAAAAATTGGACAAGACAATCTCATGCCTCTGATCGCAGATGCATTGAATCGAAATAACTTCCAGGCAGAGGTTTCGGAACAGGGAGATCAGAAGAAGCTCACAGCGACCACCCATTATGAAAAAAGCAATAAAACCAGCTTTGATACGTCCAAGTTACCACAAGGGATCAAGGTTGAACAAACAACTTCCCCCGGCTTCTTCACTTCCAAGATGCACATTACAGCAGAAGCCGATCTCATGGAGTCCATGCCCGATGGTGAGATCAAAAATCAAATTAACAAGGTGCCTAGCTTTCTTAAAAACCTCTTGTTAAAAGATGTTAACTTTGACTTCAAGTTGTCTTTGCCCATCAAGGCAGCCGATTCGAATGCGGATCAAGTGGAGGATGGCGGAAAAACGCTCATTTGGCACGTTTCACCCCTCCAGATGAATAAACTGGATCTGACTGTACAGGTTCCCAATATCCGGAATATCATCATAATTGCAGTCATAGGCCTATTATTTATCGCTGCTCTGCTCATTTGGTTTTTTGTTCGTCGCAGACGGACCAGACAGCGCCATAGTGCAAGATCACATCGGGGAAAAAATTAATTCTTCACACCAATTTTATTTGTGACTTGCCAAACGGTGTTATGGATAGTAGAATACATCCGTACTGTGTGAACGGTTAATTTTTTATTAAGCAAAGCTAAAGAGGTGACAGGTTTCATGAATATCCGCGAATGCCCACTACCTGGTATCGGAGTTAAGTACCAGTTTGATACAAAGGGCGGCCATCAGTTAGTTATTATTGTGCATGAGGACGGACGCCGTGAATTATTCTCCGTTGATCCACAAGACAACGAAGAACTCACTCTGATTGCAGATTTGGAAGATGACGAATGCGTGACTCTCTCCGGTTTAATCGGAGGCTGGTCGTAAATGACAGAATAACCTGTACCTTGAATTTCAAGGTACAGGTTATTTTTCTGTTACGTTACCCTTTGAGAGCGAATATATGGAACCCATGTATTCAATACGCGGCTAATCTCCGTGGAATGAAACGGTTTGCTGATAAAGTCCTGCATCCCGCATTTCAGACACTCCTCACGGTCACCGGCGCCTGCAAAAGCTGTAATCGCTGCAATAACCGGTATTTCTGGGTGGCTCTGTCTGATGTGGCAGGTCGCTTCAATCCCATCCATAACTGGCATTTGAATATCCATAAACACCAGGTCATATTGAACCTTGTTCAATATGTCGACGGCCTGTGCACCATTCTCAACGATATCACAGACTCCGCCAAACTTGCGCAGCATCTCCTCCAACAGATGACTGTTGACCGCTTGATCCTCAGCAATCAAAATTTTGATGTCATGGGCAAGACTCGCTCGATCCAATTGCAGTTCATCATTCGTGGTGACTTCAATCGGGTCATTACTTTCCTCCAACCACCGCTCCACTACGAGGGTGAACTGGAATTCTGCCCCCTCACCGATCTCACTCTGTACGCCAATCGCTCCGCCCATTAACTCCACCAGTTTTTTGCTGATCGCAAGCCCCAGACCTGTCCCGCCAAACTTACGATTGATGGCCGGATCAAGCTGTGAGAAGGATTGGAACAACTGATGCTGCTTTTCTATTGGAATGCCAATGCCCGTATCTCTTACCTTAAAGGTCAACATCAGGTTATCCTGACCATGCTCATCTGAGAAATCAGCACCTACGCTCACCATAATACGGCCCTGCTCTGTGAATTTAACGGCATTACCCACCAGATTAATCAAAATCTGCCGGATTCGTGTCTCATCCCCTCGAATGCGTTCAGGAATATGGTCCGACACTTCACAATAGAGTTCAATATTTTTTTCTGATGCCTTCAGTGCAAACAGCTCGATCACCCCACCCAGCATCGCCTTAATATCAACAGGTGCGCGCTCAAGATCCATTTTGCCTGCTTCGATTTTGCTGAAATCCAAAATTTCGTTCAAAATGTACAAAAGGGATTCGCCGCTATCAATCATGATTTCCGCAAAACCTTTCTGTTCATCATCCAGCTCGGTTTCCATTAACAGATGGGCCATGCCCATGATGCCGTTTAATGGCGTACGAAGCTCATGACTCATGATGGCGAGAAACTCGGACTTGGCCCGGTCTGCATGCTCTGCTGCTTCCTTGGCACGTATGATGTCCTTAACAGATGTCATATCACGGAAAACCAACACTGCTCCGCGGGTTCTACCCTGATCCATAATCGGCTTCAATTGGAACTCCGCCAGGAAACTGGACCCATCCTGTCTCCAGAATACGGATTCGGTACGTGGCAGACCTCGTCCCTCACGAACAGCCTGTAGAATTGGTGTATCCTTGGATGGGTAGGGGATGCCTTCGCTCTGCATTTGGATCATCATCTGCTCTAATGGTTTGCCATTCAATTCACTTGGACAGAAGTTCATGATCTCCGCAGCGGCCGGATTGGCAAAGTTCAGATTCCCTTCCAGGTCCAGTCCAATAACACCTTCAGACATGCCATTCAAAATCAATGCCCGTTCATAACTAAGATTCTCGATTTCCTCGACGTAACGTTTGGACTCAGTAATGTCACTCGTAATCCCGTAGATCCCAACAACTTTGTCCTCAAGTATAATAGGAACATTAATCACATTTGTTTCAATCCGCTGCCCATTTTTGTGAATTAAACCTATCTCGTAGCTCTGTGCATTGCCTTTCACCGTTTCCTCAAAATGATATCGAGTCTTCTCCAGATCCATAGGATCAATGAGGTGATCAAAAGGCCGACTCAGCAGCTCCTCCTTGGTGTGTCCTGTCAACTGTTCCTGACCCATATTGGCTTTCAGCAGATTGCCTTCCAGATCAAGAGAAGCCACACCTAGGGGATTACAGTCAAATAACGATCTGTACTCCTGCATGCTTAACTGTTGTTGCTGGCTGGCTGTGATATCGCGGGTTACGGCGACCATCTCCATTAATTCACCTGAATCGTCATATACATAGTGCGTAATCGTATCTGCCCATACCGTAGATCCATCCTTATGTAACAGGCGATAATTGAGCCGTTTGGGAGCCAGACCCTTTCTCTGCTCTTCTACGTACGCTTCAACCAAAGGCACATCCTCCGGATAGATAACAAATGTTCCCGGCTTACCTATAACTTCTTCCAACTCATAGCCCAACATGGTTTTACATGCATTCGATACATATTTAAATGTACGACTTGAATCGGCATCATGTATTGCAATCAGGTCTAGTGAAGACTCCGCCAGCAGGCGAGAGATGCGACTGCTCTCTTCCAATTGCTTACGTTGCACAATGAGGATTTCCTCTGCATCTTTTTGTTTCGTAATGTCAGCAGCCTGTATCAACAGATACAATGGCTCACCATTCGTTTCATCCCTAACAATGCAAGCTCTAATGGTTGCCCATAATAACGAACCGTCCTTTCGTTTCAGACGAACCTCCGTCTCGTACATCGGACTTGTTTCATGAGTCATTTCCCAGAACTTGCTGCGGAATTCCTCCATATGCAGATCTTCTTCGTAGATCATATGTATGACCGAAGTATCGATCAGTTCATCTTCACTGTATGCAAGCATCTCGCAAAATGCAGGATTAAGCTGCAACCACCGTCCATTTACATGCGATGCGACAGCAATGCCGATTGGTGCGTGCGTATACAATTGTTCGAACAGAGATCGGCTCTCTGTAATGGATTTCGACATTACATGTCCTCCTTTATGAGAATCTGAATGTATTCCGTATGAATAGATAGACCTGAACATAACTTCATCTATAGAGTACTACCCCAAATGCCATGATTGATAAACGAGATCGGGCAAAATCCCTGCATGAATCGACATATACTACACAATACCCGTGCTCTCCCGATTATACAATGTTGAATATTCGAATAGGAACGGAGGTTATGGATCATGATCATTGTTGCTAATCAACCCGTCCAGCTGAACCGCTCGGAATGGTCTGATTTTGAATGGTATTGGTTACAGCAACTCCAGAATCGTCCAACGAGGTATGTGTACCAATCCATGGATCATCTTCGATTTGAATGGGACTTGAGGGGCTCTCTCGTGGAAGCCGCGGAAGGACTGGATCGAAGCGGTGTGAGTTTTGCATCCTTTGAAAAATCCAGATGTAATCCTGCCTACTGGAATCGTAATGCGGAAGGTGGGTTTGAGCTAAGATCAAACGTGACCCCAGCCGACGGCATCCGGGATATCTGGAGGAATGGACACTTATATGCTTTTGAATGTGCAACAGCTACCGTTATTGTGCTGTATGGTGGCGTGCTGGGAAGCATTCGCGAAGACGCCTTTAATTCCCTGTTTCGAAATCTGTTACTCTTTGACTGGCATTATGACAGTGACCTGCGATTAACCGAAAAAAACGGTAGCGAAACCGCCCTGCCAGGAGATGTGTTGTATTTTAAAAATCCAGATGTTTCTCCGGAAACCCCTGAGTGGCAGGGAGAGAATACGTTCATGCTGCGCGAGAACTTGTATTATGGTCATGGCATTGGTATTGCAAGTGGCGAAGAGATTATACGTACCCTGAATCAGTTCCGCGTTCCAGGTAGCCGAGTCTCCGCCTACTTAATGGATATGGTGATCTATCCGGACTTCTTTTATTTATCCCGATTCGCCAAAAACAGCCAGAATAATATGGCCGCTGGTTCTACGCCTGTTTTACCCGGACAGTTATATGTACGACTTGGTGGCAGCCGTTATTTACGCAGTTGAACTACTGAAACGGAAACGGCTTTTGCATTCAATTGCGAACAATACCTCAATCCAAGTGATGACAAACAAGCCCAATACAGCAGCAGTTAGCCTGCCACCTCATTGGGCTTTCTTTACATCCAAAAGATCATTACTGCATCAACATTCGCCTTACCTTTGTACTACACCGAGGATCGCACCTGGCAGTTTACGCATTCGGGTCCAGTTGCACAACAACCTGTTTACCACTTACCTGAACACCTGTCGTTTTGCTACCGAATTCAGCCAGCGATTTGCTCAGCTGCTCAGCCCACTCCTTGCCTGCAACTCCTTCTTTGGCTCCATGCACCTGGATGACGAGTTTTACCGAATCACCCTTCTTCAGAATGCGCTCCGCCTGAGACTGCTTCGTCTCCCGGTCATGATCTTCCATCGCAAGGTTCAAGCGAATTTCCTTGACTTTACGTTTATCGGGGGATTTGCTCGCTTTTTTCTTCGCCTGCTGCGCTTCTGCTTTGGCCGCTCCAGCTCCAATCAGCTTGCATGGCGGTGGACTTGTCATCAAGGACAAGCACACTAGATCTACTTTATGCTGCTTTGCAAGTAGAAGTGCTTCCTGCGTGGACATCACACCCAGATCTTCACCATTCAGGCCGGTCAGCTGCACTTCGGCTGCTTTGATCTTTTCATTTTTGATCATGATTCTACCTCCTCTACATCAAAAGCCTGTCCTGACCATTTACGGATCAGAGCAGGCTAGGATGGTGTTGCTACTTATTTGTAATACATATCAGCGTATGAATATGCCAATCGGTTTGATTTACAGCGTGTTGAATGCTTCAGTCAGAACCGGTACAATTTGTGATTTGCGTGATACTACGCCTTTCAAGATAGCTCTGCTATCAGACAGCGTCACATTGTAGGCTTTCTCCACTGCTTTAGTGGATGTACCATATGCCAAAGCTACGGAATCGTTGTTCAGAATGTCTGTTACGACAAATACAAACAGGTCGAGACCTTTACTGGAGATAATCGCATCAATAGCTGCTTCAAGCTCAGGTTGCTTCACGAGAACATCATTCACGTCAACAGCATTAACCTGTGCAATTTCCACTTTGGATTGACCCATTACGAATTCTTTGGCATCCAGGGAAATCAGTTCAGCAATTGTTTTTTGGCTCAGATCCGCACCGGCTTTCAGCATGTCCAGACCATAGCTGTCTGCATCTACACCAGCAATGGCAGCCAGTTCACGCGCAGCGGCTACGTCCTGCTCTGTGCAAGTCGGGGATTTGAACAACAGGGAATCGGAGATAATGGCAGACAACATCAGACCAGCAATCGGTGCACTCACTTCGATGCCATTTTCTTTGTACATTTTATTCAAAATGGTTGCTGTACAACCTACAGGCTCTGCACGGAAATACAGAGGTCCGCTTGTCTCAAAGTTAGCAATACGGTGATGGTCGATAACTTCAACAACAGTCACTTCCTCAATATCGCTTACACTTTGCTGACGCTCGTTGTGGTCAACCAGAATAACTTTGTTTACTTCATTTGCAGCTGTTTTAATCAGACGTGGTGCTGCAATTTTGAATTGATCCAGTGCAAACTGGGTTTCACCATTGACTTCGCCGAGACGAACAGCTTCAACGTCCTGACCCAATTTTGTTTTGAGATCCGCATAGGCGATTGCCGAACAGATCGTATCCGTGTCGGGATTTTTGTGACCGAAGATTAACGCTTTTTCCATATTCATAGCCCTCCGTCAATTCTGATTTATATAAGTTTAACCAAAGAATGTTTACACTTGCCACTCCGATGACAGAATAACCTTCCGATCGCTGTTATCCCCAGATTTTTTGATTCCCTTTTAAAGGGAAAATCCGGTGATAAAGGCGAACGCTCCGCTTCTCCAGCTTTTTTCTGTCCTCTCCGTTCTCGTGTAAAAAGTTTAGTTGAACTTATATAGAAAATATATGTCATATTTCAATCATACCCTACTGATTATAGCGCTAATAAGGCTTAATTCCAATCCCTTTACAGCGAATTAATTGCAAATCATTCTCAGGCAAGTCATTTTGGAAAATAGCCAAACTTGGTTCATTCCCTCAAGTCGATATGGTATGTATCCTATTTATTCCATCGTACAACCTTATAAATTAGCATACGAAACTCTGATACGCAACGAAAACATTAATTCTCAGGCTCTTCCGCGCTCTGCCCTTGCCGTACAAAAAAGGTCTGTAGACTGCCGTCCTCGCTAATCTCCAGCAGGTTCAATTGTGCTCCGTAGGCACATCCACCATCAATGCCAATTTTGTCTCCGCTCGGGTCAAACCAAATGCCTGTCTCTTCATGCAAATGCTTCACGGGGGTGTGTCCAAATACAACCGTCTCTCTAATCGTTGTTGGTTTGGAATAGAATGATTCACGAATCCAAATGAAGTCCCGCTCGGACTGGCTTCTCCAATCCTCGATATCCGGGTTGATCCCGGCATGCACAAAAATATAACCCGGAATCTCGTACACCAGCGGAAGCTGGTCCAGAAAACGAAGATGGTGTTCATAGTGTGTACGTATCCACTTTTTGGCTTCAGCATAAGCTTCCCAATCTATCTGTTGCTCATCATAAGTAAGTTCCAGATCCAGATAACTTGCCATCGTCTGTAATCCGCCATTACGAATCCAGTGTTGATCATATTGCTCAACATCCTGGGTTAACGCCTTGACCATCATGGCATCGTGATTGCCTTTAATCACCATAATATGGTGCTGTTGCTGAAGCTGCATAATCTGTTCGATGACCTGTTTGCTGCTTGGACCGCGATCCACATAATCACCGAGTAAAATCAATTCATCCTGCTGCGGATTATAATCTGCAAGCTTAAGCAGTGCATTAAATTCATCGTAACAGCCATGAATATCACTAATGACACATCTGCGCATGTGAATCTCTCCTCTCCCTGATCACGCAAGAGTATAACCGGAACCTTGCATGAGCAAGATTCCAGTCTGTTCAGAGTAGTTATTCCCGCTTGCTTACCATTAGTCCTGCTTGAGTCCAAAGGCTTCTGCAATCAAGCCGAATGAGCGCAGACGTGCTTCAAACGAATGGACCGCTGATGCAATAATGACTTCATCTGCTTCATGGCGTTCAGCCATTGCGGTAATTTTATCTTTCACCTGATCCGGTGTTCCCACGATGGAAAAAGAACGACGTTGACGAATCTGTTCCATCTCCATCGCTGTGTATGGATAGTTGTTCACCGTCTCCAGAGATGGGAATGAACTTTGTTCAAGACCTCGTCCAAGGCGTAAGAAGAAAAGTTCATTGCTGCGCGCAAGTTCAGCGGCTTCTTCCTCTGTCTCCGCGCAGAATGCCGAGACAGCAATCATTGAATGTGGTTTGTCATTCAGGATGGACGGTTTGAAATGTCTGCGGTAATGTTTCATCGCTTCTTCGCCGCCTGGTGTTCCGAAGAATTGGGCAAACGCATACGACGTCCCTTGCGCTGCAGCAATTCTTGCACCTTCGGAGCTGGAACCCAGCAACCACACTTCTGGTACCGTGGGAACCGATGGTCCGGCTACCAGAGATGCAAACCGATGATCCTCAGGCAATTGCTCGTGGAAGTATCCGCCCAGATCCGCGATCTGTTGTGGAAAGAATTGTACATTCGATGATTTCCCTTCATTCAGAGCTCTGCTGGCAATTGGCATGCCGCCCGGTGCTCTGCCAATCCCAAGGTCAATCCGCCCCGGATGCAAAGCTTCCAGCAGTCGGAAATTCTCTGCAACCTTATAAGCACTATAATGAGGTAACATAACGCCACCGGAACCTACGCGAATTCGATCCGTATGTGCAGCCACATGTGCAATCATAACTTCAGGACTGGAGAATGACAGCGCACCACTACCGTGATGCTCCGACATCCAGAACCGGGAGTACCCCAATTGATCCGCATGTTGTGCGAGTTTCACCGTTTCCTGCAACGTATCCTGTACATTTCGTCCTTCATTGATATGTCCATGTTCGAGTACACTCAGTTTCATATATATTCAATCCTCTCGTCTGTTAGGTTCATAAGTACTGTGAATATGAGATCTGCGAATATTACGCGCTTTTGCTCACTTCATTCTTGCTCATTCCATTGTAACATTAATTATTACAGTTTCAAACTTTAGTTATTCTCTTTATTACCACACTTGTGCAAGAAACATGCAAAAAAACGCCACCAGCTTTTGAACTGGTGACGTTTTTGATCTGACCTATTGCAGAAAATTGATTTATGGTGCACGTTTTGGTAACAACTTCACATACTCGTCAGACAGTTTCATCAGGCTGAGCACATGTTCATAATCGGCACGATACGGTTCCAAATCCGTTACCGGCTCGTATGTTTTCAGCGAATAGGCTGTTCCATCGTCAAAGCCCACACCCGGGATAAACATGATGTCATTGTTAACAAATGAACCCGTCGGCAAATAATACCGGATACCGAAGGCATTATGGTCCATGTTGAGCAGATCATGTCCGAAGGCAGTGAATTTCTCATCCTGGAGCGAAACACCCATCAGGTTCATGATCGTTGGCAACATATCCAACTGACCGCCTGGCTGCTCAATCACTTGTCCTTTGGTCTGTTTCGGCGTATGAATCATGAACGGAATATTGAATCGACTTACTTTACCGTCATAAGGGACGCCCAGATTGGCCTGAATCTGCTGTGTAATCTCTTCATCAGCAGGCAGACCAAAGTGGTCCCCGTAGAGTACTAAAGTAGTATTATCCCATAATCCGTTCGCCTTCAACTCATTAATGAGTTGACCGATGGCATAATCCGTATAGTTGATCGCTTGCAGATAATCGTGAAGCAGTTTGTTCGTAATGGTCGCAGGAATCGTGATGCGTGCACGATCAGCGGGAACCGTAAACGGCGAGTGGCTCGATGCCGTAATGAACTGAGCATAGAACGGCTGATTCGCAGCCTGATGCGCAGTCATTTTTTCCACACCTACACGGTACAACTCTTCATCCGATGGTCCAAAGTCATTGAATCTGTCATTCTCGAAGCTGGGCTTGTCGAAGTAACGAGTGAATCCGAGTGCCGGATACATCTTGTTCCGGTTCCAGAAGGTGACGTCATTGACGTGGTACGTCTCGGACTCATATCCCTCTTTCCCCAATAACTTGGGAAGACTCGGCAGTTCACGGTCACTATACCCTGCTGACATGGGAACAACTCCGGTTGGATAGATAGACGTGTTCGACATGAACTCCGCGTCTGATGTGTTTCCCTGTCCGATCTGTTGGAAAAAATGAGAGAAATAATAGCTTTCTTTGGCCAGATCATTCAGTACCGGTGTTAACTCCTGACCATCCAATGAAGCATTAATCGGGAAATTCTGAAAGGACTCCAGTTGCAGTACAATCAGGTTACTACCTTTGGCCTGACCAAAATATTTGGCTTTCACGGCTGTACCGTCACTTGGTTTATCCTGATACGGATACTGGCTAACCAGCTCATTGATCTTGGCAATCGTTTCGTTAATGTTGCCATTGGCAATGGCCTCATTTTCTTTGCTCGTCAGAATGGCAGACGATACCTGGTAGTTCAGGAAACCGAGATTCTCGGCTCGCACCAACTCGTTATCAATCGTTTCACCTTTGACAATAAAACTGCCAGACAGCACGATGCAGAATGCAGCCGTAAGCGCAACGCCGAGCTTGCCCCAGTAACGTCTGCGAATTCTACCAAACGTCAAACCGCTATCGCGGTAACTGCTGTGGTTACGCCCGCCAGCACGTTTGCGCATAATCAACCATATTGGCAATGCCAGTACGATGTCTGCAAAAAACAGAAAGTGCTCCGGTCGTACCAGTGGTCCGATACTTCCCCGTACTTGGGCAACTTGCCCCAGCTCACTTAGCGCGGTATAGGTGGGTACTGAACTGAAATGAACGTTATACAGCGTAGCCGCGAACAGCACCAGAGAAAACAGAACATTAAATCCTCCGTATACTGCTCGCTTCCAGCCTTTGGGCACGATCAGATCCAGCAGGCAAACCACAGTTAGTGCGCCTAATGCGTCAGTTAACAGACCGATGCCGGACAGACCCTGGAAAAAGAAATACCGCAACAGTGACAGCTTCAGCAGCATAAGAATGAATAACACGGCAAATAAGGTCCGTGATGAAGTTCGTTCATTTTTGGAATTATACATGGTCGCTTTCAACCCTTACCCTGAAATTTTACGTTCATTTTACAAAACGCATATTTCAGTATAACAGTTTTCTGGTTGCTATTCCATGGAAGTTCCGTGTAGGACAGGGTGAGCGTTACGCAATTGTAGATATATCCGTGTTCTGCGTGTCCGCTCCCTCTCTCTGTCCCTTAATGGCTGCTTGTGCAGCAGCAATTCGTGCATAAGGGATCTGTTCAGGCAAACAGCTTACGTAATCCAGACCAATGCGGTGGCAGAACGTAATCGACTCCAGGTCAACAACATTTTCTCCACAGATCCCTGTCTTCAAATGAGGTTTTCGAATTCGACCTTGGACTACCGCCATCTCAATCAGTTGTCCGACTCCCTCAATGTCCAGTACATGAAATGGATTATTCGTTACCGGACGAGAGTCCGTATCACGTTGAAGGAGAAGGAGCCGCTTCTCCGCTTCATGGCGACTATATCCAAATGTCATCTCTGTCAGCTCATCCGTGCCAAACGAGAAAAAGTCAGCCTGGCGAGCAATGTGAGTCGCTGTCAGCGCCGCTCTCGGAGCTTCGATCATCGCCCCTACTCTATAGAGACAATGCCGCTTTTCTTCACCCAGCACTTGGTCAGCCACATGATCCACCAGATCTCTCATCACCTGAAGTTCATGCACATGACCGATCTGCGGGATCATAATCTCGGGACGTACCCACCAGCCTTGCCGGATGCCTTTCACCGCTGCGCGGAATATCGCTTCCAGCTGCATATCAACGATTTCCGGGAATACCGTACTCAGCCGACAAGCCTGTTGCCCCAATGTCGGATTATGTTCATGCAATTCACAGACTCTGCGAATGACACGCTCCAGCTCCTCCAGTTCAATCTGATGGTCTATTTGCTCCTGCCACTCCTCTGCTTGTAACCACTCACGTCGTTTCTCCAACATTCCCAGATCCGGTAGCAGTTCATGCAACGGCGAATCGAGCAAACGTATCGTTACCTGGTATCCATCCATCGCTTCGAATATCTGTTCAAAATCAGACTGTTGCATCGGCAACAGACGCTCCAACCCACGCCTGCGTTCGGATTCAGTGTCTGCCAAGATCATTTTTTGTACAAATGGTAACCGCGCAGGTGACAACAGCATATGTTCTGTACGGCATAGACCTATTCCCTCGGCCCCTTGTAGCCGTGCTGTCATGGCATCCTGTGGATGATCTACATTGGCCAGTACCTTCAGCTCTTTCACTTCATCAGCCCAATTGAGCAGTAGTTGCAGATCTGCTGATAAAAGTGAATCTGAGTTGTTATAAGCTGGACATTCATCATTAGTTACTGACTGAATCTGTATGGGCAGATGCCCATTGCTCGCTTCGCTGTTAGAAGTAGGATTGGTGTAAAGCTTCTGCACTTCCGTGATATGCGCAGGTTGGATGCGAAGAAGTGCATCCTCCTTGGTGAGGAGTCCTTCATGGACAAAATCCACAGTACTCCTCAGTGTGGCTGTTGAAGATAATCGTGCGGGCTGGGTCTGCACAACATACAACGCGCCGGATTCAATCACAAAGGTGATTTCCTGCACTTCTCCCTTATGCGTCTCCAGCTGGCTACCTATCTCCAGCAAACTTGTGTACAGCTCAGGTTCGTCATTCCGTAAACGCTCTAGGCCGTGATCTGTTTGGCTCGCGTTCCCAGTTGGGACGTATTGTCCTGTAATTCCCTTTTCACCTGTAAGTGGGTTACACTTATATATTGTTCCGGCCCCGCTTGATTCTCCACATTTTCCATGTATCATCGTCTGTATAAGAACAGGAGCGCTTTGCTCCGAAGAGATGTAATATGATTTACGCATGATCTCGTCCTGAGATCTGGATGCTTTAATACGCTGTGAATGATATACCGCACGTACTGCTTCTTTGAATTGAAGTTGAACATCTTGAGGAAAAGGGTTACGCCCCTCCCCTTCAATTAAATATTTAAATTCGGTAATGGTTAATTCAAGTTCCGTTTCATCCCGACCCTTGACGTGACTCGATATTTCTGTGAAAAATTCAGACGGAATTGCATATACCAGCTGTCCATATTCCTTTAAGTAATCTAGATAACATTGGAGTGCATACAACCGATCACCGGTTTGACGTGCGAGTCCTTCCACAGTAATATCATTCAGACCAACATTGAGCAGTGATCGTGTCGCAGTTGCTGAGGCTCGATCCTGGTCCGTACGTACCGCGAGTAGTAGCGGATTCTCCGAATGTCCGAAGAACTTCCCGGTTTGCTGTTCCAGATGCCGGATCGCGTTAATAATCTCTTCCTCTCCTTCACCGGAAAGATGTCCAAGACGGGTACAGAACTCGCGACAGCATTCCGTTGTGACTACAAATCCGGCCGGGACAGACCACCCTGCATGGATTAGCTCTGCAAGATCAGCCCCTTTACTGCCCATTAGCCCTTTCATCTCTGCCGTACCTTCTTCCAACAGAATTACCCGTTTTGTCATTACAGCTCTCCCATCCGCCATTCATGGCTATGCTTGAAGACTTCAATCCCTGCGTTACAGATCAGCCTTCACTCTAATGGTATGTCACAATCGTTCAGTCAAGGACATCCGCTTTTGCATTTTGTGCTCGTTATCCTGTTTTTTTGTAAACGTTACACTAAAATAAGATGAAACAAGCCTTTCGAGCAGTTGCATTGGCTCATTCATCACAGTGAAGCAAAAAGAAGCCCCTTCAACTAAGCTGAAGGAACTTCACATTCTATTTAGTATTCACTTACCTCAAACGTCAGCACCCGATCAAACAGGATATAATCCTTCCGACTCTTAAATGGCCCTTTGTTGTTGTCGTGTTTATCGATCGCATACGAAGCTTTTCCGCTTCCAGCTTGCTTGGCTTCATACCAGTCGATGAAATCATTCACTTCTTTCATGCTTAGGTCGAATTCCTTCTCCAAGCCCGTTGTCATGGTAACGACAAAGATGGCACGGTTAGTGGAAGGTTCCTCTGGTTGTTCCGGAGTTGTAGGTTCTTCTGGTTCTGGGTTAGGGAGCTCTTCTCCATACGGAGTAGCAAATGCTTCGTTGGAGTATTCAGTTTCAACACCATTAATCGTAGTCGTTACAACAAAATAATACGTAGTTCCGTTTGTAAGAGCAGGAATGACAAAGTTCCCATTTTCATCTTTTGTAGCAACAACAGTTTCAGTATATTTTCCTGATTCCGTCCCATACCTCACAATATAATTTTCTGCACCATCTATGGCTCCCCAATTTAGTCCGACCTGAGTATTTCCAGGAGTTGCTTTCAGATCAATTATATTTGGATTCATCATCTCTACTACACCTATCGTAAGTTCATTAATATGAGCCCATGACGCCGCTCCATCTACTTCTACCTTGATGCCTTCGTAGACCCCTGGAGTAATTGCTACTGGTTCGGTTATGGTAACAGTTGCATTTACATACCTTCCCACTTTAGGGCTCACCAAAATCCATTTACCATCTTTCAAACCGTACACTGTGTAATAGTTATTGGATTTAGGATTAGAATACGCAGCAACTTGAATAAAGTTAAGACTTAATTCCTCTGGAAAAACATATTGAATTGTTCCTTTTGTTGCACCCGAATTCCAAAGAGTACCCAACTTACCGTCAATAGAATTTTTACCATAATTCGCACTATATGTACCATTTACTGTTACAACTGTTTCCTTTGGAGGTGAAATTCCTTGCATCCCTTCTACTGTAGCTACTTCTTCATTTGCTGCCATAGCTACGTTCATGCTCATTAAACATAATAACACTACCGCAAATACTGTTTTCTTAAACTTAGCAATCACTCTATTATCCCCCTATTAATATAATAAGTGACTAATGTAATATGTACTTGAAAATATGTCTAAACATAAACTTGCTAATCTATAAAATTCAGCTAAATTCTGGATTTTTATTTTTTATTGGATATAAAAAAAGCCCAAGAAGAATAAATCTCTCCTTGCGCTTCCAGATTGTATATCCAATGAATTAGCTATTCCCATTCACCTTTTTTGATGTAAGTTGCATCATAAGCAACAATTACATTCGTTTTATCTGTTACCTTTTGTATATCATCGAACACAACTTCTTCTTCGCCGTAATCTACTAAACTCGAATCCACTTTCTCGAAGACCCCACAATCCTTCACATAAATTATATCTGGATGGTTAGAATCATATCGTAAGCTTTCAGGAAGATCTTCACCCAAAATTTCATGCGATTCGGCAACCGTAGTCGTCGATATTGCTGTAACAGGAATCATTCCAATAACAGCTATTACTAAAAGCGAGGCCCAGATTTTTTTATTCATAGGATGTCTATTCTCCAATTCATTTTTCCTATATTATACATTAAAATGGATTGTTATAATATTTTCCTTTTCTCCGATGTTGAATCCAGCGTGTTTGTTATTTTGTAGTTTTTCGCTCATTGTAATTCCTCCACTGTTTTAATTTTTAAAAACGAAAAAGACCGCCAGATATATGACGGTCAGGCTTCTGATTATTGATATAGATATTTGAAAAATAAAACTGTACCAAGAACACCTATTACCAAAAACATAATTGCTGAGTTCCGATATTTCTTCCACATCCGAATGGCATTAGCAATATTTAGTATGCCTAGTGCAAGCATGTTAATACGAGAATCTACTTGAAACAAGTTATATACTAACATAATGGCAACTACTATCGAGATACACCAGAACCATAATGGAATTTTATCCTTTATCATTGATCTGCTCCTTTAGTTTATATCCTATCTGTTATAATATATTCCTCAATCTAATTAAAATTCCTTTATTTAGTCTATTAAACAAGCAGATTATAGATTAACGAAAAGGATAATACCAGTAGATTCATAGAGTGCCCGTGAGTTACATCACAAAATTTTGATAGTTTTGAAAGTTATATGGTTTTCTTGATTTTTTCGAAAAACATCTCACAGACCATTCATTATCAAGCCATAAACCGCAATACATCCTCAATCTTCTTCCCATGAGAGATCACACCGTAGTTCATCCAAGACATAAAATCCACTTCATACACATTACCGCTCTTCACCGCAGGCAGACGTTTCCATTCATCCCTATCGAGCAGTTCGCGCTCCTCTCCAGGTTTAGCAGAATTTCCAGTGTCAAATGTAATCAACAAGTGATCCGCATGAAGCTGACTTAACTGGTCCAATCCAATGAAAATCCTCCGCTCGTGTCTTGTCCATTGCTGCACACGGGAGTGGGGAGTCAGTCCAAGATCCTGATAAATTACAGGTCCGACATAGCCCTGCTGAACCCCATAGAGAGTAATATCCGAAGCAGATATACGCAAAAAAGCTACTGTTTGACCACGCATATAACGTGCTAACCGACTCTTAGCTTCCATTGCCTTGTCCTCATACGCACCAATTACATCTTGAACCCGATTCACCTTCCCTAACACATCGGCTGTCGATCTTAAAATGGAGCGCCAGTCCTCTCCCAAATGATCTACGTAAAATGTAGGTGCTACCTGCTTGAAGCGGTCCAGATTCCATCGATCATATCCCTTATCCAGCATGATAAAGTCCGGTACATTACCCAGATTAAACTGCGCATCCATCTGGCTCACATCAAATTCAGGTACGTCATCCAACCCCAAATATTGCTGCCTGCCCCAAGAATGATGCGAACATTGCAGTACAGGTTTTACGCCAAGAGCCAACACAAAGTCCTCCAGATAAGGAGCAAAGACACGAACCTCTTGACGGTGATGACGGCGGTATAACCCAGGTGAAATACCAGCATATTGCTTAAATCGGCGGCCAAAATAATACTCGCTGCTAAATCCCACATTCTGTGCAATTTCATGGATGCGATCATCCGTGAGCTGCAATAGTTGCTTCGAGCGCTCCAGCCGAACCGCATTTACATATTCAAGCGGGAGCTTGCCCGTAATTTTTTTGAATTGCCGAGTGTAGCTGGCTCTTGTTAGACCAATATCTGCTGCGAGCTCATCCACGGTTATCGTCTGATCATAGTGGTCGCCAATATAACGAATTGAACTTTGAAGACGGGCACGATCATCGGGTACTTCTGTTTCGAGGGCACTATGGCGAAGCAAGGCACGAAACCACTCCTGGAAACGAAGCTGTACCTCCCATTGCTCCAGCCAATCGCCAGTGACCTGTTGACGCAGTATTTGTTCCAAGGCTTCCAGACAGGAACTCCACGGACTGAAGCTGAGTTGCATAAGCGGTAATAATGTCGAAGAATCTGGACTTTGGAAAAGTTCCTGCTGCTCCTCCGTGTTTCTTCTAGACAAAGCGTTCGAAGTCTCTTCGCTTAACTCAGCCACCATTAGATCAAGCTTATAGTATTGCAATTCACTTCCTGTCCCAGGAGAACCTTCTATTTTAACGGATGTTCCAGCCGGAACAAACATAATCATTCCTTTTTCCAGATGAGATTCCCGATCTGAGCAAACTATTGAACCCTTCCCAGACGTTACAACAAATATAGCGTGTGAAGTCGACATTCTGTATAACAAACGTTTATCGATATGAGATTGATGGTGATCTACGTATTCCATATGCTGAAGTGAGCATAGCCAGGGCTTGGGGATCAGTTGTATTATCGTGGGGCACATGTTCATCGTCCTTAACTGAGAATTATTATCATTTAAAATAGTGTATACGAAAAAAGAAAGCTCTTCAACCCTGGCTGAAGAACTTTCTTTTAAGTAATCGATTCAATTATGGAGTCAATTTTTCCAAGAGATCATCAATTTTCATGGAATTTGCTGTAATCGCACCTGATTGCCAATGTGATCTTTCCATAATATATACCTGATTGTTCTTAACGGCCGGAAGAGATTTCCACAATTTGCTGTCAAGTACCTTCAAGGCTTCCTTGTTCTCAGGAGAAGACCATTCACCATTGGAAGGGAACACAATAAGATGATCTGCATCAAGTTGCGGCACGGCCTCTTCAGACAGAATTTCCTGGTATTCTTCCATCTTGTTAACCAGAGGATGAGGTGTTAGGCCAAGCTCCGAATAAATAAATCCGGTGAACCGATTTTTCACACCGAACAGTGCCAGTGTATCATCGTTAACATTCAGTCGGACAACTGCGACAGTCTCGTCTCCAACCGCTTCCTGCAACTTCGCCTTAGCATCTGCAATCTTGGCCTTAAATGCCGCAGCAACTTCTTCACCCTTGTCCGGTTTCCCTACAACATCGGCAATGGTTTTCAAAATTTGATTCGAATCCTGCAGTACGCTCTCAGGCAGACGATATGTCGGTGCCACCTTGGAGTACATCTCATATTTCTCCATATCTACCCCACCATCTACAATGATGAGATCCGGATCATACTCCAACAAAGCCTCAATGCTCCCCGTAGTATCAAATTGAGGAACATCCAGTCCTAAATAATCCTGTACACCCCACATCGGGTTATACCACTGCACTACAGGTGTAATATCAAGCGCCTTCAAATAATCTTCCACATATATTCCAGCAATCCGCTGTGGTTGAACCGGAATCGTCACATCTCCAAATTCATCCTGTACAACTCGTGTCGCAGGCTCTGTCTCGTTTCCAGAAGTATTTTCTCCAGAAGCCGCACTTTCCGTTGCAGTTGCAGGAGTCTGTTCCGCATTCGTAGCGGTATTTGTACTACATCCTGAAACAACCAGACCCATGAGCAGTAATGTAATCGCCCACCCTTTGAAACCTTTAACTAAACCTACCATGTTACCCTTCACCCCTATGTGATCTGTTGATGTAACCGTGAGAATATTTCACATATAATGATTATCATTCTCATCGATTGCTTAGGTGAATTGTACCTTATGCCTCAGCCGACCCACAATGTACATTTGATGTTGTTTTTTTATACAAACGAAAACAACCCTGTTGGTCCTCCCCCGCTTATCGCAGGGGCAACCTGCCTTGACGATAACTTTCCAACAGCTGATCCACAAAGGAATCGTTCGCCGTACCCTGTAACAATGCAGCACCAATTAAACCCATATCATCACTCACATACCCCGCTAACTCAGGTTCGCCGGTGAGAGCCAAAGTCTGTTTGAACGCCTGTTCCCTGCATGCGCGCAGCACCTCTTCTTCAGCTACCGCGGTATCTTGAGCCCATCGTACAAAAGCTTGCATCCACTCGTCAGCAAATGCAGAAGCATCCCTTTCATCCAAGTAAATTTCCACATCCAATCCTTCGAATGTCTGCTGAGTCAGAATCCGTCCCTCGTTAAGATCCAACAGTAGCTTCTCCACATCCGTTTTGCTCATTGATCTCTCCTCCAGTTCCTCGTCAAGTCAGATACATCTCTGGTATAACGAAACGTTTCATCATCTGCTTTGGATCGGCTGTAAAATGATCCAATTGAAGTTCCTCATATTCGCTAAGGATACTTTCAAAGATACCAGCGATCACACCACAATCTGCCAAAGCATTGTGCCTGTGAATTCCATCTGTATTCAGATCGTAATACCGAATCAGAAAATCTGTAGAAACGACCTCGTTAATCTCAGGATGAATGTAGGTGAACATCGCTTTTGTATCGAGCACCGGGTTGGTCAACATCGGAAGCCCATACTCATCACAATGCCGCTTCAAGATGGGTAGGTCATACTCATATCCAGCTTGTGTCACAAGAACGTTATCACCAATAAATTTCTGAAATTCCTGAAATGCTTCTACGAACGACGGAGCCTCCAACATTTCCTCATTCGAAATTCCTGTTAATTTCGCCACAGGTTCTGGTATTGGTTTGTTCGCACGTGTAAGTGAAGAAAATGTTGTCTTGCATTGTTGACCTCTTTGGTAATGCATCGCACCAAATTGAGTCACACTCTCCACCACAGGATTAATGCCTGTACCTTCGAGATCAAATATGCAGTACATTCTATCCTGTAATGAAGATACGCTTAGATTTTCAATAAAGTATGTATCAGGCAAAAGCGTAATTTTCATCCGCCAACTCACTCCTCCCCACTATCATTCTGGCAAATGCATTTCTCATATATAACTCTGTCACTCCCACAATCGGGTGACCTGGACCAACTTGTGCGTTCCATCAAACTGCAACTTATAGATGTCCGGCATCGTAGTCTTCTCCCAGAAATCATAACCGTAGGAAGAATCATAATGTTGTAAAATAAGAGTCATTACATCTCCATGGGTTCCGATGACTACCTTGTGATCCGCATGCCTATCCAAAATTTTCTCGATTATCGCTACTGCCCTTGAGCGAGCCTGTTCACCAGACTCCCCACCTGAATACGCATACGTAGGATCACGGTACAACTGCTGCTTGGCTTCACGAAAATTATGATGCTTCACATCCGAACTCGACAACTGGCGTTCACGCAGATCTTCCTCCGTCACCACAATTCCACCTGACTGATCTGCCAGAATCTGAATCGTATCCACCGCTCGTCTATAAGGGCTAGAATAGAACAGTTGAATCTGCTCCCCATGGAGCAGACTGGCAACCGTTCCTGCATCTTGATGACCTTGCTCTGTCAGTCCACGCTCGCGTTCCTGGCCTTCAACATATCGAGACTCCGCATGTCTGACAAAATACAAAAACGTACTGGCCTCACTCATCATTCATCCGCCAACCCTTTTTTCTTCTCAATGACAATCAGGCAGGTACTGTCTGGCAAAGGCGCAGGCTCACCATTTTCCTTCATGAAGATCATTCGTTCTCCAAGTGCTTCCGTGTACCCCTCCTGGAGAAAATGTCGGAACGTAATCATCTCGGCTTGTTCACCCAGCGCTTCTCGAATACAGTTCTCATAGGCTGTCGGCGTGAATATACCGAACTGTTCCTGAATTTCATGCACGTATGCCTCTTCGCCCCACGTATAGGTGTAGAGAAACTCCATTGCATCGTTGATCGGCAATACGACCTCATTGTCTGAGACCCGCTCATATTGAATTGCACGTCCCTGAAAACCCTCTGCATACCGCTCCAGCCAGCGCATCCCATCCGGTTCCAGGAAACGAATCCGGCGCTTCTGCGCCTCCGGCTCACTCATGATCCCATCCCGAATCAGAATTCTTCCTCCAGGTGACAGCACACGGAATGAACTTCTCAGCGCTGCTACAACCGTATCGGAATTAAATCTTCGACCGTCCAGTTCAATATATGAATATAATTCATGCAGAATGGATGAAAAAATAACCGTATCTACTGTGCCTGGCTGCACATATTGCTCCAGTTGCAGGGCATCGCCCTTCATCACTTGCCAGCGATGTCCCTCACGCTGTTTTTTACGCTCCAACGCTTCAATGACATTGGCTGAGATATCGATACCAATCGGCTCCACTTCCGGTTTTTCCTGCTCAATCAGATCCAGCAGAATTCCTCCACCTGGACCAATATCCAGTACCCGTTTACCAACGATATAGTTGAGCAGTACTTTTTTGTAATCACCGGAGCTGTTCATATCCGACAAATAAGTCTCTTCGTTGTGGAATCTGTCATAGGCATCCCGGCGCAATCCGAACAGGTCAAATAACAGCAGTACAGCCTTCTCGTATAACGGCGACTTTTCCGCTTCAATACAGAATGCAATCAGCTTCTCGGCAGCCGGAGAAAATTCGAAGGTCACGAATAATGTATCCGGCAGATCCGTATGACGTTCAATGCGATGGGTTAGATGGGGATAGACGATCTGCTCCCCTGCCACAATCTGTTCCCACGAATACTGTTCCAAATATTTTTCAATCATTCGTTTCTTGTAAATATTGAGCTTCTTGACGCCCTTGTAATCGTAATACATCGTATTCATCAATGGTTCGAAGCTGATATGGCGAACGATTTCAGATCGACTCTCCATGGATGTTGGATGCATGCTCTCGCTGCGAAGTGTCAACAGGAACACTTTCACCATCTCCTGCAACGAAAAATCCTGCATGGCCGACTCCACATACCATAATGTGCGATGAGCCAGCGGAGCCAGCGCCTGTTCTACATCCAGTTCCGTTTGGAGCTTGGCATAAGCCGTATCCATAGCTTCTCCTTGCCGAATGGAAGAACTTCTTAAGCGGGATAACCGTTCCTTCACGCTCCAGTCCTCATGATTCGGTCCGGTGATAATCCAGCCTACAATTCGCTGTACCTCAGCCTGAACCTGATTCCATAACGCTCGATCAACGCCTGCAATAATGCACTCATTTAATGCCATCAGTATGGTGTGCAATTCATCTGTAGTAAGCCATCCTTTGACGATCAAGCGGTGAAGCGGAGCATTTTCGGCAAATGGAATCTCACCGCGTATGTATTGACCAATAAGTCCATGCGTAGCAATCAGAGTACGAATAATCTCATGCCTTGGTGTGTGTGAAGTCGGCGCAGTATGCTCGCTGATATCTGTACTCTTACTTATAGTAGCACTCGGAGAACCAGGTTGATTTATACTCGTCTCCTTAGTCGTACCGATGTCATTATCCTGGTGCTCTGCTCCTGCGTATAGATCATATAACTGAGCGGACCCCACATTGTGTACAAACAAGTTAACGCCCTGCTTTTGCCATACCCGCCGCTGCTCCCGTGATCCAGCCTTCGCCGTCTCTGACCAGATTAATACGTCCTCCAGAATTTCTCGCACCCAAAAAGAAACCTGAAGCTCCTCCAGCACGAGAAGTGTACGCTCGGTGTAATCCAGCACCGGATTAGTTCCCTCAAGTTCGGCAATGGAATGAATGCGTTCGAGGTTAATATGGGGCTTCTCCGCTGCTGCCAGCAGTTGCAGCCATAGCTGCTGGGCTTCCGGCGTATTACCTGACTTGTGTGATTGTATGGCCTTTAATGAATGCAGCATGAATAAGTCCCCTCTCTTTCTCTACCCTTATATATAATATAGTTAGATTCGTTTATAAGTTGAACTATTGTATAACTGGCTCTTTATCTTCCGGCAATGTGGCACTCATTAATATTACCCAGCTTCGAGCCACATCACCCGCAGGATCACCCGACATACCAGTCATCCAATCAATGACCCAGTATTGATCGCCAGCCTCACTGAGCATAACATTATCGTGGTGAAAATCGCCATGACAGATCTGCTGTTAATCAGACAATGTTTTATTCTTTCTGGACGACATCGAGTGGAAGATCCATTTTATATAAGGTGCTCGAATCGTGAGGCGTTCCGTATGGAAGCTCTCGGGTATCGTTAACATGATCGGATTTAATGAAGACGATTCTGTAATCGTTACACCTACTCCTCTACTTGAAAAATAGAATCAATGATCAGCGGCAAATTATCCCTTACGGACACTGCACCGAATACGGAACGAGCGTGTACCCCCTGATTCCCAAATACCTCCATCATCAAATCCGAGAATCCATTCAGCACTTTATGATGCTCCTGATACGAAGCGGACGCATTAATGAATCCCTGCACTTTAACCACTCTCTTCACCCGATCCAGTGAACCCAACACATCTCGAACGACAGCAAGCACCTCCAGTCCAGCATTCCGGGCAAAATCATACCCCTGCTCTGTTGTGAAGTCTGATCCCAGTTTGCCACGTTCGGAGGTATCCGGTCCTTTCCCCGATACATACATAATTCCATTCACAATAACGGCATTAGCGTATTTCGCTGCGGGGGCACTGGCCTGTGGTAAAATGATCCCCAGTTCATTTAATCTTGCTTCAATCATCATATATTCTCTCCCTCTTTTATGGTCCTCACGGAACCCGATTCCTTGTATTCCTGCCTATAAACTCTTGGTGATACCTGAACGGTACGTTTGAACATCTTGCCAAAATGAGAGAAGTTACTGAACCCCGCAAGCCAGGCGATATCTGTAATGGATTCCTCACTTTCTCGCAGTAAACGCTGTGCTTCCTTCACCCGTAACAGATTCAGATAATCACTGAAGGTAAATCCCGTCGTTTGTTTGAACAATCGACTCAGATAATGCGGACTAATGCGAAACATGCCCGCCACCTCCGGTAATGTCAGTGGTTTCTGATAGTTCTCATTCAGGTAACGTACAACTGCCTGTGTCTTGGGATGAAGAACCGGCTCACGATCATCGGAGCTTAACCTGCCCAGGTGTTGATTCCGATAGGCATGCAGCAACAATTCAATAGCCCGGTGACGGAGCAACAGGTTGCTTCCAGGTTGAGGACGAAGCATTTCATCCACCATTTCACTAACCATCCGTTCTAGAACCTCAGTGACCTGTGAAGGAAACCTTACAATAGGAATGTCCCAGCAGAAGGGTTCCTTCAAGCCTTCAACTAACTCCGTGGAAATAGCTATGGTTGCAAAAAGCTCAGGCTTCAAATACAGCACCATCCGTTCATGGTCAGGCATGCCACTCTCCAATGTTTTATGAACCGTATTTCGGTCAACAAACACCAGATCACCAGCCTTTACCCGGTAAGTCCGGTCCTTTATGAAATAGATACGCTCACCAGACAACAAGTAATATAACTCATAATGATCATGCAGATGGTCATCCGTCATCGAGAAATATCCAATGCGACGATCATATTCGATGTGCAGTAAATCCGAGGGATCATGAAAATCTGCACTGAAAGGTTCTGTCATGTCGCCCTCTCTCCTTTCCATAAATTATAGCAAAATATGCGGCATTTGAAAGCGGTTACGCATAAAATGCGGCGAAAGAAGTACTCCCTTGTTATAGTCTAGAGCTATATTCAAGGAGGCGATAGACATGAGTAACAAGAAACGTTATGTATTAGTCGGAACTGGCGGCCGCGCCGAATTTTTTTATGGTGCTTTGACCCGGGATTATAGGGATACATCCGAGCTTGTCGGCTTTTGTGATATAAATCAAGTCCGCATGAACTACGCGAATCAACTATTGAAGGAAAAGTACGAGTATCCTGAGGTACCCACTTATCCTGCAGATCAGTTTGATCAGATGATTGAGAACGAGAAGCCTGACTATGTCATCGTAACGAGTGTTGACCGCACCCATCACAAGTACATCATTCGTGCGATGGAACTGGGTTGTGACGTTGTCACCGAAAAACCGATGACCATCGATGAGGAGAAATGTCAGGAGATTCTGGATGCTGTCAAGCGGACTGGTCAGAACGTAAGAGTGACCTTTAATTACCGTTATGCACCGCACCATACTAAGATTCGGGAACTTATTCTGAATGATACCATCGGGAAAGTCACTTCCGTTCACTTTGAATGGCTGCTGAATACCCGCCACGGGGCAGATTATTTCCGCCGTTGGCATCGGGACAAGCGTAATAGCGGCGGATTACTCGTGCACAAATCCACCCATCACTTCGATTTGGTGAATTTCTGGATTGGCTCGCAACCGGATACCGTGTTTGCATTTGGTGATCTGATGTATTACGGCAGAGAAAACGCAGAAGAACGCGGTGTAACGCAATTCTACAACCGGGCAACCGGCAACCCGATCGCAAAGGATGACCCTTTTGCACTGCATTTGGATTCAGACGCACATATGAAGTCCATGTATCTGGATGCCGAATCGGAAGATGGTTACCAGCGCGATCAGAGTGTATTTGGGGATGGCATCAACATTGAGGATACAATGGGTGTTCTTGTGAAGTATCGGAACAAAGCCATTCTGACCTACTCCCTCGTTGCCTACCAGCCATGGGAGGGTTATCGTATTGCCATTAATGGCACCAAAGGCCGGATTGAAATGAACATTGTGGAGCAATCCTATGTCAATTCATTGGGTGACAAAAGTAAAGAAGGTGCTTTAATCGGTAAAACGTTGCGGGTTCTTCCAATGTTTGATGCGCCATATGAGGTTGAAGTGGAAGAGAAAGCAGGTGGACATGGCGGAGGTGACCCGGTTCTGCTGAATGATCTGTTTGGAGAGTCTGTTGAAGATCCGTTCCATCGCGCTGCTAACCACGTGGACGGTGCCAGATCCATTCTGACGGGTATTGCTGCCAATCGCGCCATCGCGACGGGTTTGCCTGTCAACGTCAATAATCTGGTTCGTTTCTAAGTCTCCCAGGTCTGCACTACATTATTAATTTCATTTAAAGGCTGCGCATATCACGCAGTCTTTTTTATATTTTTATAATTAATCTGCACGCAAGTTGACTCGGTAGAAGGAGGAAATCTATGTTCTTCTCTTTAAAAAACCGTCTGATTGCCTTTATCGTTGTCCTGTTTGTCCTCGCTTTTGGCACACTCTCCTACCTGCTCTTCAAGGAATCACGCACGGTCATTCGCTCTTACATCGAATCCTCTGCTCTTGAGAAAATGGAGGAATACGGTTCATACGTAGACATGGTGCAGATGCAGATCTACGATGTCGCCTCTCTTGTTTTTAATAGTGATATGGGCAAAAACTGGGATAACGCGATCGGTGATCCGAACCTGCCCGAAGGAGAAAAGATGCTGGCCAATCTTACGATGAGCCGTTTTCTTACTCAGGCAACCAACAGTTACACCAGTATCTCGGATGTATCCATCTATCGTCGGAATGGACTGCGAATTGGCAGCGAGAATCAGGTAACATATGACCCTGCCTTTGTACAAGAATCCTGGTATACGAATTTTTACACGTTGGGAGAACGCTGGTTACCTGCACACACCGATCAACATGAACGTGTCAGAGATCATGGTAATCCGGTGGTCAGTCTGCTGATGCCCATTGGCACCTTTCATCATGCTACAGCGCAGAATGTCATGAAGGTGAATGTCAGTGAATCTTATTTTCTGGAGCCGCTCCGGCGCATACATCTTGCGGAGAGTAGCACTATTTTTCTACTGGGCGAGCAAGGAAATCCTATTCTGTCACAACAGATAGACGCGTTGGGTGCTGTAGCTACCGCAGAGATCGATCGTTTTCGAAACAGCCCGCTCAAATCCGGTGTGGCATACCTCAAAAACCAGGAAGGACAGCGAGACATTCTTGTATTCAAGAAACTGGGACGTACCGGCTGGATGTTGGCGGGTATCGCACCTGAAAAGGAAATGTACCTCTCTCTCCATAAGCTCCAAAGCACAATTGTGGTGGTGACGATTGCCCTGATTCTGGTCTCCCTCTTGGCTGCTGCATGGTTATCCCATGGCGTAACCAAACCTTTGACCAGACTGGTGCTGGCGATGAGACAGGTTCAACGAGGTGCTTTTGACCAAGCGGATTCACTTCTGCCTCCAGATAAAAATGTAAAGAGCGAGATCAGTTATGTAATCTTCACTTTCCGTTATATGATCAGTCAGCTACGGCAGCATATCCAGAATGAATTTGAACTGAAACTGCTTCGCCAGCAAGCAGAGTACAAAGCACTTCTCATACAGATTAATCCACATTTTATGTTTAATACTCTGGAGCTGGTAAGCAGTCTTGCCATTCAGCGCCGAACGGATGATACGGTTCAGGTCATTGAGGATCTGGGTAAAATGATGCGCTTTTCTATCAATACCAATGACGACCGTGTTCCGCTAACCGAAGAGCTGGATTATGTGCAGCGTTATATCTCCATTTTGCAGACTCGTTTCGGTCATAAACTCGACATTTCGGTAACGTTAGAAGGTACACTGAACTCCGTGGTCATCATCAAGTTTATTCTTCAACCACTTATTGAAAATGCAGTGAAATACAGCTTCCAGCATCAGACGACAGCTCAGGTACAGATACGGATCAACCGGATGTATGATCGTCTGCACATCAGCGTTTCAGACAACGGACCGGGTATTCCAGCAGAAATAATCAATAAGTTGCAACATCCGGTTGCTCCCTCCTCATTGGAATCCATATTGCATAATGGAGGCTGGCATATTGGACTGGGCAATGTTATTGCTCGTTGCCGTCTGCATTATGGTGGCTTGTTCACGGTCCACATGGAGAACGATGAAAACGGAGGCGCATGTATTGAACTGACTCTACCCGTACAGGAGGAATATGATGTACAACGTATTAATCGCAGATGACGAGATCGAAGTTCGCGAAGGATTAAAATTGAAAGTCGATTGGCATGGCATGGGTTTTGTCATAACAGGAGAAGCCTCTAATGGGATCGAAGCGGATGAACTTTTGAAATCTGAACATTTTGACTTGCTAATTACCGATATGAATATGCCTGTCATGGATGGCATCAGACTATTGGATGTCTGCCGCAGTTATAATCCTTCTATTCAGATTATCATTATCACGGGTTATGAAGATTTTCAATATGCCAGAGCGGGGGTCCGCAGTCAGGTCATGGATTATTTACTGAAGCCTGTAACCCGGGATGAACTGAAAGCCACATTAGGCAAAATCAAAGCGGATCTGGATGAACAACGTAAAGTTCGAGGCAATTCCGAATTGATGCAATGGCGACTCTCTCAGTATTACCGGGAAATGAAGGAACGTTTCCTTCTTGATCTCGTTAAAGGCAATCGCCTACCGCCTTCCTCCATGCCAGAACGGCTCAGATTATTTCATCTCGAATCATGGCAAGATCAGAAGGTCTGTTTCATCACCGCCAGTATAAGTCAATCGGACAAGCAGGATATTCGAAAAGATCGCTCACACGAGCAGATGCATCTTCCTTTTGAGATGGTATGTTATGAAATCGCCCAGTCTGATTCAGACAATGTCCAGGTTTTTCATGATTCGGCACACGCAGGGATCATGCATTTCATAGTGCAAGATGGTATGCAGCATGAATTCATCCAACAGCTTACGGAACATACGGCATCCGTTTTTTCCATGGAACTCAAGATTGGGGTGGGGCTTTCTGGTTCCGGACTTGAGCACTGGAAAGAAGGTTATATCCATTCCCTTCTGGCATGGAATTCAGCTGAACGGGCTGTCAGCGGGCCAAACCTTCAGGCAGGAACAGACTATAATCCATTACTGCCTGAAGAAACAACACGCAAGCTGCATCGTTGCCTCATTCGAGGAGAATTGGACTCCTTCCGCAGCATCATCCACAAGGAACTTCACGAGGCATTCCAGCTTTCTCCCTCTCGAATGACACGAAGTATTTTTCAAATTTCACTGTTGATGGATTTTCCTATAGCCCCGGAATGGATACTGTGGCTTAAGACGCCAGATCAAGCAGAACGCTTATTAATGCAATGGGCTCAAGACTTCCTGAGTCGACAACTTCCTTCAGAAGATGGGGATGAGACGGTTATAGACTTAGCCAAGCGATATATCGAGGAGAACTACATGCAGGAGCTAACCTTGACGTTACTCGCTGAACGGTTTAACTATTATCCTACCTATTTCTCCGAACTGTTTAAGGAAGGTGCAGGGACCTCTTTTATTCAGTATGTGACGGGCGTTCGGATGAAACACGCCTTGCAACTGCTGAAGGAAACCCAATTAACCGTGTGGGATATTACAGAACTGACCGGCTTCAGTTCACCAAGTTATTTCAGCTCGAAATTCAAAAGAATGTTCAACATGAGTCCGTCAGACTATCGCTTGCTGCATTCCGAAAAAATCGATAGCCATGATCCGAAGAAATGAGATTCAAGCTTCTCCCCTTCCCCGGTATGATGTGGTTACCAAGAGAACGCCGCATGTTGTAAGCGGATTCATAACTGGTAACTATTATTCTTACCCATTCAGAAGGGAGGCACATGATGAAAAAACAGACCAAACCCTTATACGGTCAGCACAATACCACAGCCTACTTGTTTCTTCTGCCCTGGCTGATCGGACTCTTCTGTCTGACACTGGGACCGATGGTTGCGTCCCTATACTTATCCATGACCAAATTCAATCTACTGTCATCACCGACTTGGACTGGACTTAGCAACTATGTTCACATCTTTACCGAGGACGATACCTTTCGCAGGTCCCTTGGGCTGACGTTTTATTATGTTTTTCTATCTGTTCCACTAAGGCTTGCCTTTGCTCTACTGGTGGCGATGGCGCTGAACAAAGGTATTCGAGCCCTCGGCATCTACCGGACTGTATATTACATCCCTTCCCTCTTGGGCGGCAGCGTTGCGATTGCAATCGTCTGGCGGCAACTCTTTGAGGGGAATGGATTGGTCAATCAGTTTTTAAGCTGGTTTGGTATCTCGGGACCATCCTGGATTGCGCATCCAGATTATGTGGTCTACACCATCATTACACTATCCGTGTGGCAATTCGGGTCTGCCATGGTCATCTTTCTTGCTGGCCTGAAACAGATCCCGGCAGACTTATATGAAGCGTCCGATGTCGATGGAGCGGGAAAAATACGTCAATTTTTCGGAATCACTCTGCCCATGCTCTCCCCCGTTATCTTTTTTAACCTGATCATGAGCATGATCAATTCATTTCAGGCGTTTACACCAGCTTACGTGATCGGAGATGGCCGCGGGGGTCCACTCGACGCAACGATGTTTTATACCTTGTATCTGTATCTGAAAGGTTTCTCGTTCTTTGATATGGGTTATGCTTCAGCTCTGGCTTGGATCATGTTGGTCATTATCGGAGTATTCACCGCAATCGTCTTTGTTACATCCCGATTTTGGGTGTTCTACGGGGATAATCAGGAGGGGAGGTAATGCATATGCCAATCAAACGACAACTGGTTCAGGCCGGGAGGCATGCCGCCATTATACTCTTCGGTCTACTGATGTTATATCCAGTACTATGGTTGATTCTCAGTTCGTTTAAACCAAACCATCTCATTTTCACCAGTGGCAGTCTATTCCCAACCAGCTTCACGCTGGAGCACTATATTAATGGCTGGAAAGGTCTGCAGGGTATCTCTTTCGGCCGTTTCTTCGGCAACTCCGTGCTGATCTCGGTCATGAGTGTGTTAGGTAATGTGATCTCCTGTTCCCTTGCAGCCTTTGCTTTCTCCAGATTAAAGTTCAGATTCAAAGGCCTGTGGTTCAGCATGATGTTGGTTACGATTATGTTGCCTTACCATGTTACCCTGGTGCCTCAGTACATTCTCTATAATGAGCTTCAATGGATTAATACGTATTTCCCGCTGATTCTGCCTAAGTGGCTTGCGCAGGATTCCTTCTTCATCTTGCTCATGGTTCAATTCATACGCGGTATACCGCGGGAGCTGGACGAGAGTGCAACCATTGACGGTTGCGGGCAATCACAGATCTTTTTCCGAATCGTAGTGCCACTGCTCGTTCCAGCACTGATTACAACCGCGATCTTCACCTTCCTGTGGAGCTGGGATGATTTTTTCAGTCAGATGATCTATCTGAGCAAAATTGATCTGTTCACCGTGCAGTTGGGCATTCGCTCTCTCTTCGATCCATCAGGACAATCCGATTGGGGCGCATTACTTGCCATGTCCACCCTGTCACTGCTTCCCGTGACTATCATCTTTTTATTGTTTCAGCGATATTTCCTTGAGGGCATTGCAACCACAGGTCTGAAGTAACAACACGTTTCTCATATCAATAGACAGGGGGATTTACCATGTTCAAACGTTTCATGATTGGTATGATTACTTCACTTTTGTTACTCGTAACAGCTTGCTCTGGAACAGACCATACAGGTGCCAATGATAATGCAGGCAATGGTAATGATAATGGAACGACCGAGGGCGGACAGGTCGAACTTCGCATCATGTGGTGGGGTGACCAGAAACGGGCAGATATTACGAATGAAGCCCTGAAGATCTTTCAGGCGAAACATCCGGATATTAAAATTGTAGGTGAATTTGCACCCTCCTCCGGATATTTCGACAAACTGAATACCCAGCTGGCATCAGGCACAGCACCAGATATCTTTTTCCTTGGCGGAAATGTCGTGGACTATGCCAAAAAAGATGTCCTGCTCAATCTGGACCCGTATGTTGGCAACGAACTGAATTTGGACGGTATGGATGAAACTATGATCGAATACGGACGTCTCGACGGGAAGCTGCAACATATTTCTGCCGGTGCGAACGCACGAGGAATTGTTGTTAACAAGGTACTCTTTGAGAAAGCCGGCGTACCTTTACCAGCTTCAGATTGGGACTGGGCGGACTATGCCGCCATTAGCAAGGAGTTGTCCGACAAGCTCGGAGACGGCTTCTATGGAACGTACAATTTTACCGTCGACGGGATGGATATTTTTCTAAAACAACGGGGTAAACAACTGTATGACATGAAAAATGGTACACTTGGATTCGCCAAGGAAGATATTCTGGAATGGTTCCAGTATTGGGAAAAGACCTCGGCATCCGGCGGTGTAGTCACACCGGAATTGCAGGTATCCAACCCGCATGATGATACCAGTAAATCCCTGTTGATCACAGGTAAAGCAGCCATGACTCTACTACCATCCAACCAACTTGCTGCATTCCAGAGTTTGACGGAAGATCCTCTGGTGTTACTCCCTGTACCACGAGGCCCTAAGGGAACGGGTGTTGTATTTGAATCCAGTCAGGGATTATCAGGTTATGCCAATACCAAACATCCGAAGGAAGTGGCAACGTTAATGGATTTCTGGATTCATGATCCTGAAGCAGCCAAAATCCTTGGTAATGACCGTGGCGTGCCCGTTACAGAAGCCAATCGAAATCTTCTTCAGGAGGGTGCAGGCCCTGTGGAGGAGATTGTCTATAACTATACAAACCTTGTCTCTGAAGCTACGAAAACTGAACCTTTTGACGTGAGTTACAATCCTCCTGGATTTGCAGAGTTCTCCAAGTTAGCTCAGACGACAAATCAAGAGATCGGGTTTGGACGAAAAAGTGTGGAGCAAGCTGTCTCCGACTTCTATAACGGGACCGTTCGTATTTTTGAATCGAATCAATAACCAGAAACCAGACACTGTGAGGAGGAACATATGACAGAAGAGATACTGAATCGGCTGCGCAACATTTCGATGATGGATCAAATTCAGCCAGTTAAACCGGAAGATCAGCAGTTATTACAAGAATGGCATGCATCGGGTATCCGGTTTGTGGCATCGGGCGGACGAATGGAAGCTACGTATTATACAGCAGTAGAGAAATTACTTGCTTGTATTCTGCCCATGGGAGACAACGATCCTGTTTTACAAGAAGGTGGCATCTATCTGGGATGTTGGTTAGAGAGCACAGGTACCATCAATGCGGAGCTGCTGTCTCGCCTGCTGCCTTCCGTGTCCGAAACAACGTACCTCGTATTTGCCAAGCATCAAAGAGAAGATGGATTGCTCCCGTATAAACTCACGGCAAACGGACCCTCTTTCCGGCAAATCCAGTTGGTCACTCCGCTGGCACGCAGTGTATGGAACCACTATCAGCTTCATATCAATCATGGCAAGCAGTCGCCTTTCCTGAACACGATGTATAAGGCTATGGTTCGTTACGATGAGTGGATTGCCCACAACCGTAATACCCGAGGAACCGGCTGTGTAGAGGCCTTCAGTACGTTTGACACCGGACATGACTTATCCCCACGTTTCTGGCATGTTCCGGACACACCTTACATGAATGATGCTTCTGCCTATCACCCGGATTCTCCGATTCTGCCTTTTCTGGCACCAGATCTGACTGCCAATATCTATTGTCAGCGCTTGTATCTGTCCCGCATGGCTGAAGAACTGGGAGAATCGGGAACGGATTGGAAAGCAAAAGCCGAGTCTAGCCTGGAAAGTCTTTTCCGTTATTGTTACGACGAACAGGATATGTTCTTCTATGATCGGGATAGTAATGACGAATTGGTCAGAGTCCAATCTGATGTGTTGCTCCGCGTAATGGCCTGCGAGGTGGGTGACCGTGAATTGTTCGATAACCTACTGCGTCGGTACCTGTTGAATACAAGCAAGTTTTTCGCTAAATACCCGTTTACATCGATTTCAATGGATGATCCCAGATTTGATCCCTTTTCCTCCTATAACAGCTGGGGAGGGGCATCCAATTTCCTGAGTCTGATTCGGACGCCACACGCATTCGAGTATCATCATAGATATGTGGAGCTAACCTGGGTAATGCAGCCTATCTTGTCCGCTCTATCCAAAGATAAGCGATTTGGTCAGGTACTAAGCCCCTGGACCGGAGAACAAGGTTTTACCGAGACGTACTCACCCTCCATCCTCTGTCTCCTCGATTATGTGGAGCGATTATGCGGAATTATGCCTGTTGGATCGAATCAGCTCTGGTTTACCGGACTGCTCCCCATCGACATGGATCATGGTGAGATCGTATCTGGCAACACGGCTTATAGCCGGAAAGTCAACGGAGTAGGATATGAATTGGTCAACACGCCTGATCGCATGACGGTATATCTGGAAGGCAAGGTTCATCTGGATGGCCCGTCAGGGATTCGACTGGTGACGGATCATAGTGGACATCTGGAAGGCGTTATTGGAATGAGCGTTCGCACCGTTGAGGGAGAGCTTTTCTATCAAGGAGAGCACATTCCGATTCGGGTCAAAGGAAATGAAATGCAGCGTTACGCTGATGGAAGTTTGAGCACCGAGCGCGATATTGGCATCATCCATCCTACGTATCGTTAATTGTTTGTATGCAAAAAGCGCAAGTTGCCGAGGTATACTTCCCTGCACTTGCGCTTTTCCCTTTTGCGCGTTTATATTTCTTTATTTCTTATTCATAGGGACACAAGATAGAAATTGACTACCACTGCGGAAATCATTCTCTCTCTGGTTACAGAGGAGATGAGTTTCACCTTACACCTTCCGGTTCCACGCCGGGTGACGATAAAATTCAATCGTATCAATATAATTTACTGTGAACTGCTGTTCCACATCCGACAGGTTCAACAGTTTGCGGTCGATTTGCTTCATCCCCATGACCACATCATGGCGAAGCAGGTCCATCGCAATTTTGCCTACAAACCCGCCTTCCATCTCCTTATGCTTGGTACGAAACTCTTCGTTGTAGATCAGTTCAGGTGTGAATGCCGCTTCGACGAAAGCATTAACGAGCGTAAGCTCATTGCCCTCGATCTGCACTGCTAGATAATAATTGCCACGCTCATCCTTAATGAGGTCTTTATACATCTCTACGATCATGTGAATCACTCCTCTATTATAAAAGAAACCCCGTTAGCCGTAACGAACATGGGCTATCAAACGTACACCTTCCTACCCCGTTCCTTCATATACTAGGTACAAATGGCGAACGGAGGAATACTTATGAGCTGGCAGCATCTCCATACTGGAAAAACACTTCAGCAGCGCCTGGCAGAACTCCAGGGGCACCTTGCAGAACTGAATACTCCACTCTCCGGGTTGGAACCGGGACGTATTCGTCGTGTCTATCCAAGGCAGTTTATCAAAGTAAACCGGCAGTTATTCATTCCACTCAGTCTGAATTCCATTCGGGTATTCGATATTCCTCGAACACGGCGAGGCGTCAGAGTGGGAATCCGCACGACTTTCCCTTCCAGGAATGCATTTAACAATATCAGACTTGTGGGCGTGGGACTGGATTATCTTGAACTCCAGGGAAAAGGCAGAGTCCCTTCCCGTATATTATTTCCTCTCTCCAGCGTCGAGTCGATCTATCGGCCAACCACTGGAAGAAAAAAACTGAAACGGCCTTGTAGGCGGAAGTAAAGCTGGTTCTTTTCGCAAGCCATACAATGGTTCCCAAATGTCTGCATACGGGTGCTCCCTTCCAATATATAATTATAACCCATGCAACCACTTATCTGCTGAAGAATCATTTTATGTCAAAAAGCGGTGAGAACAGAACTGCTTCTGTATCTCACCGCTCAGCCAGTTACGGATCAAGCTGACCCTTCACATGTGTACATCAGATGCCTGTCCATACGTCCTTGGCATAACGACCTTCCTGCTGAAGCTGATTAAGCCAATCTTCTGCTTCCTTCGCGGATTTGCCATGAATATCAGCGTATGCCTGCTGGAGTGTGGCTTCCACATCAGGTGCCATCTTGCTGCCATCACCGCAGATATACAGATGCGCTCCCTCTTCAAACAAAGGAATCAGATGACGGGCATCGTCTCTCATCAGATGCTGTACATAACATTTCTCCTCCCCGTCTACACGGGAGAAGGCCGTATGAAGCTTCACAAGCCCTTCTTGCTGGGCTGCTTCCAATTCATTTTTGTACAGATAATCATGCTCGGGATTCCGGCATCCAAAGTACAGGTGGGCTTCGCCAACCTCACGACCTTGTTCCTTCAATACGTGCCTTGCCTGCAAGAAACCTCGGAATGGAGCAACACCTGTACCCGGACCTACCATGATAACGGGAACCTGTGCATCCTCCGGCAGTTGGAAGCCGGATTCCGGTGTCCGCGTGAACATGACGATCTCGTCACCCGGTTTCAGGTTTGCCAGATAGTTGGACGCAATGCCTTTGTATTCTCCCTGTCCACTCCATGCTGGGGCGCGCACAACACTGACCGTAATACTCGCTTGATCGGGCTGAACACGCGGTGAACTGGAGATCGAATAATATCTGGCTTTTAATGAAGGCAATAATTCAAGGAAACGCTCAAACGGCAGTTCACATGCCTCATATTTCACCAGATAATCCAGCATGGAGATCCGTTTATTCCGCACTTCATCCATATACACAGATTCATCAAGCAGCGCTTCAAGTTCTTTCTTATGCGGTGGACATACGGTGTATGCTGCCATTTCTCTCAACTGCGCACGAGTTGCCGCCTCCTGAAGCTCAACGCTATGACTGAGCAGATCATACAGGTTCACCGGTTGTTGCAGCGGCAGATGCGCGGCACTCCGACCGGATGCATCCAGAACAAGATGCTCCGTTCCGGTGAATCCATAACGACGCAATACACGTTCCACAAGTTCCGGTGGATTCTGTGGCAGAATGCCCAGATGATCCCCTTCCTTGTAGGTTATGCCTTCAGGCAATTTAATCTCCAGGTGACGTGTGCTTCGTTCACTGCCCGCGTCGTGAAGCTCCCTGTTCTCAAGTACTTCTGCCACATGGGCATCATACGTATCCGCAAGCGGTGTTACGGCGAGCCCACTGACAAACTGTACAGATAGGGAACTGCGTTCGCTATTGGAGCTTGTGTTCAGTTTCAGTCCCATCGTTCGTGCGAGATCTGGCCATAATTGCTCTGTCCAATCCCCCACCTGTTTCTCGAAATCTCCACTGGCATTGGACTCACCCAGCGGTGATAACCGCTCTGCTCCTCTGGAAGATAACTGTTCATCTATTAAACGCGGAATACGCTGATAGGTGCTGGCCCAGTTGTGGTCACCGCATCCAAGAACGGCGAAACGCACACCCTTGAATTCATTCGCATCTGCATGTTCGATCCACTCGACAAACATCTTGGCATTACTTGGCGGCTGACCATTATAGGATGCACTGACAATAATGACGGCACCCTCCTTTGGCAGTTTGCCAACACGATCATCCAGCGTAGCAACCTCACTCCGGAAACCCTGATATCTGGCGGTATCTGCAATTTCACGTGCAATGCCTTCAGCGGTACCCAGATTGGAACCGTACAGAACAAGCATCGGTGTGTGGTGGGCATTGGCTGCATCCGGCTCCGTTCTTTTGGCAACTGGCTTTGGTTCTTCAACCGCTACACCCGGAACGGCCATGACTGGCTGCCCACCACGCGCACGTACACGAATTGTGAAGTTATCCGGTTTGAGCGTCAGCGTTTCTTTCACTTTTAACTGATAATCCGAATGATCTATGAAGTCAAAATGCTTCAACACCATGCCCAGTACCAGCGTTGCTTCCTGAAGTGCAAACTGCTGACCAATGCAGGCCCGTTGACCGTTACCAAAAGGTTTATAGGCATCATGCGGCACTTTGCTCGGATCTTCGAACCGTTCCGGGCGGAATTTCTCTACGTCGTCTCCCCATGCTTCGCGGTCACGATGCAGCTTGGGAATAAGTACACTGACACTGTCTCCTTTTTGCAAAGGATATTGACCCGCAAGTACCGTGTCCTCTTTTGCATACAGGGAAAATGCCGGGGCCGTAGGCCATAACCGCAGTGCTTCATTCAAAACCATGCGAACATACTTCAGATTGCGAACCTGGTTGTACGTGGGAACCGGATCTTTCAGAATCTGATCCACCTCAGCTTGTGCTTTAGCCAGCGTATCCGGATTCTTCATCAGATAATAAACGGCGAAGGATAACAGTCCACTTGTGGTCTCATGTCCAGCAATCAGGAATGTAATAATCTGATAACGTATGTTCTCATCATCCAGCGTTTCTCCTGTTTCCGGGTCCTTGCCACTGAGCATGTGGGACAACAGATCATCTGCGCCTTCCTGCGGTTTCTCTTTGCGCTCGGCAATAATGTGATCCACCAAAGAGAACATGGAACGGATATCCTGTTCAAACTGTTTCTTTTTGGTGATCATCAGCTTGTCTTGCAGACGCAGTCGCTGCAATGAACTCATGGATTCATCCAACGCACGAACCATACTCGTAATGAATGGATGTGGTTCTTCCCGATAGAAGCTGTTAAACCGATAGTTGAACCCACACAGACCAATCGTGTCGAGCGTAAGACGTGTCATATCATCCGGAACGTTAACCGTCTCATCCGGGTTCAATCGTGACCATTTCTGAACCAGCTGCACAGCCAGATCAATCATTTTGTTGTGATATCCCTGCATCGCACGTTGACTGAAACTTGGCAGCAGTACGTTATGGGCTTTTTTCCAATTCGGCTCCTCGGTCCAACTCGTAAATAGTCCATCTCCTGCAAAAGCACGAACCTTCGCAAGGGGTGCCCAAACACGTTTGTCGAATTTGGATTCATCTGTTACCTCGGCGACCAGTTTGTGACCGGAAATATACAATTCACTTCGCCCGGGGTACTCCATACGAAAGATCGGTCCGTATTCTTCAGCCAGTTTCACCAAGGATTGCACCGGCTCTTCAAAGTTCAATTGCGGCAAATTGCCCAGTGGGCCAAATGTTTTTGGTTGAGGCACTGAAATTGGTGGCATGACACTCACTCCTTCTTTCCAAGTTAAGAGTTCTACAACTAAAAAATAATGACTTGATTTACAGACTCGATTACACTTACTCTTCAGATCAACAGATTCAAGTTATTTTTTGCACATTTTCATATTTCATCCAGATAACGATAAAACCACAATAGAACTAACTGACCAAAATGGTATATTGGTCATTTTTGATTAAAAAAAATGGAGCCCTTCGTTATCTTCTTTTACCCTAACATTTCCAGTTCTAATCTTCAACAGTCCCAAAGTCATAGGACCTCAGGACAGGGATTAAGGTATAATTATGAATTCTTTAACAGAACCTGAATAACAGACTCCATCTCTAATGGAGCAACTGTCGTTTCATAACGGCCATGGATGTCCCCATTACGGTCAATCAGGAATTTGGTGAAATTCCATTTGATGCCGTCACCTTGATACAATTCTGGATGCTTCTCTTTCACAAAGGTGTCCATCCACTCTCCTTCCTTCGTGTCCAGATCATAACCTTGAAATGGCGCTTCTGTAGTCAGATAACGAAACACAGGATGCATCGATTGCCCAACGACCTCAACCTTCTCCAAAATCGGAAAGGATATCTGAAACTGACTTCTGCAATACTCAGCTACCTCAGCGCTACTACCAGGTTCTTTGTCGTTAAACTGGTTGCACGGGAACGCCAGAATCTCCAGCCCCTGATCACCATATTTCTCATACATCTGCTGAAGTTCACTGAATTGCCGGGAGTAGCTGCACCGACTTGCTGTATTCACAATAAGTAGCACCTTCCCTTTAAAAGCAGAAAAATCACCCTTGTGTCTATCCATAAACGGAACTTGGTAAGAAAATATACTCATCTGTATTCATCCTCCTCTTTCTCTTTTGTATCTCATATGAACTCTCTCTTGAGATGGATTATACACCTCCATTATTAATAGGTGAAATATATAATAAATATAATTTTAATAGCTTTTAACTATAGTATACGAAATAAAAAACTGCCCTTAGCAGTCACACACTGCATCTCGGACAGTTATCAAAATCATGATGTTAAATCACGCTAAACACATCGTTAACCCATAATTAAACCATATACAATGCCTGGTCCGTGTACCCCAATGGTTAAATCATTTTCAATATCGGAAGAGCGGCTTGGCCCGGAAATAAAGTGGATGCCTGCTGGAAGATTCTCTCTCCCCGCTTCGTCAAATCGATCCAGCGTCTCACCCAGTCTGGTGTGCAGTCGATCTACTGGAATAATGATGATGAGTACCGTAGGCAAGAGACTGACTGAACGACCTTTTTCCGGTGAAGAAAGTACAGTAACCGAGCCTGTGTATGCTGTTGCATAATCCGCCATGACCACACCGATATCAGCCTCAGCTGCCCGAGCCTTCCAGTTCTCATCCGCCTGACTATTCCAGACTGAGATCTGTACATCCGGAAGCTGCTCTTCCAATCCGAGATCCTGTAACGCCTGTTCATTCTGACGAATGATATACCTGGCACTCAGTTCATGAGACTTGTTGGCAATAAATTGAGATACTTCTTCCATGTTCTGAACCCGGGCAATGTGTGCGCCTACACTCACAAAGTTATCTGTAAATGCTTGAATACGCTTCTCTTCATCCCATTCCAGTTCAGTCCAAAAGTCGGGTGCTCCCCGAAAGGGTTGGGTCGGCGCATGGCGTTGCCTTGGTCTCCTCAATTTCGAAGCAATATCATTCATGAACTGCTCCTGTTTCTCCATGGACTTCTTCTCCAATTGTGCGAGCCATTGCTGATGTTCAGTGACCATGCTTATCCTCCCCTTCTTCTCGTTCACGAATAATCTGCTCCATACGACTGCGAACGGAAGAATCCATGGCCGGTTGCTCTTGGTTCAGTTCCTGATCCAGCTTGTTCCATTGTTGCCGGAAGGATTTCTTGGCGAGACTTGGGGCAACCCGATACTTGTTCCAGCCTTTGAGAGGACCCAACTTGAGAGAAATGCCGTTGTTGCGTACAACTGCCTTCTGCCCGATCTGTCCCAGGCGTATGGCCGCACTGAAACGTTTGGAATTGGATACAACAGCGGCAAATCCCTTCATGCCCATGCTTTCCATTTTGTTTCCATGGCCGTCTTCCACTTTACGCCTGCGTAAATAAACGAGCATATCATGCAATGGAATTTTAACTGGACATGCTTCATAACAGGCTCCGCACAGACTCGAAGCACCCGCAATATCGTTCCATTCATCAATGTTGCCATTAAGTGCAGGTGTCAGTACTGCGCCAATTGGACCACTGTATGTTCCACCGTAGGCATGACCTCCAATATGACGATATACTGGGCAAGCATTCAGACAAGCACCACAGCGAATACAATTCAGCAACTCCTGGAATTCAGGATCACCGAGCTGTAAGGATCGACCGTTGTCCACGATAATAATATGCATTTCATCCGGTCCATCCGCATCCGCTGTTCGGCGAGGACCTGTGATGCCTGACATGTACATCGTTAATTTCTGACCTGTTGCGGAGCGTGGCAACAAGGTTGCCATGACCTCCAGATCCGTCCACGACGGGATGATCCGCTCCATGCCCATCAGTGTAATCTGCGTTTTTGGAACAGTGGATACCATACGGGCATTGCCTTCATTTTCGAACAAAACCATGGAACCCGTCTCTGCAATTGCAAAATTGCAGCCGGTCATGCCGATATCTGCTTCGAGGAATTTCTCACGCAGCTTTTTGCGAACAAATCCAGCAAGTACCGTTGTGTCCGGCTCCAGAATTTCACCCGCTTCCTTCGATAACAACTCTGCAATCTGGTAGCGGTTCTTATGGATGGCTGGAATGACAATATGAGAAGGGGCTTCACCTGCCAACTGTATGATGTATTCACCCAGATCGGTCTCAATGGCTTCAATGCCCGCCGACTCCAATACATGATTCAGGTGCACTTCCTCCGACACCATCGATTTGGACTTCACCACCGTAGAAGCCTGCTTGTGCGCCGCAATATCCAGCGCAATCGCCGCTGCTTCCACCGATGTATCTGCAAAATGAATATGAACCCCGTTCGCACGGGCGTTATTCACAAATTCATTCAGGTAATAATCCAGATACGCAATCGTGTGCAAACGAATCTGACGGCCACGTTCCCGCCATTCATCCCAGTTTCCATGTTCTTCTGAGGCAGATTTCTTCCCGTTACGCAAACGTTCTGTCGTGAATTTGACTGCTTTTCGCAGAAAATCATCATTCAAGGCCAGTCCGGCACGTTCTTTGACCGTAGTATCCATAACTCCCGGTTGGCTCATCCTGTTCGCACCCCCTCATACAGTAGTTCCGCCAGATGCATCACACGCACCGGTTCATTCCGATAACGCAGATTACCTGCGATATTCATCAGACAGGCCATGTCCAGCCCCACCAATACTTCGGCTTGTGTCTCTTTGACATGATCGACCTTCTCCGTCACCATCGCTCCTGAAATATCGGACATTTTGATGGCAAACGTGCCCCCGAACCCGCAGCAATCCTCAGCAAATGGGAGCGGAACCAATTCCAGACCTTTTACTTGAGAGAGCAGCGCCATCGGCTCATCCTTCACACCAAGCAGACGGCTACCATGACAGGATGGATGATAGGTTACTTTGTGCGGAAAATGTGCGCCCAGATCGGTTATCCCGAGCACCTGAACGAGGAATTGAGTAAACTCATAAGCTTTGGCTTCCAATCGTTTTGCCTTCTCCAACCATACTGGTTCATCCGCGAACAGCTCGGGATAATGATGAATCATATACGTACACGATCCCGAAGGACATACCACAAAATCACTGTCGTCAAACGCTTCAAGAATCGTTTTGGCCGCTACCCGAGTCTCATCCCAGTACCCGCTATTGTAGGAAGGCTGACCGCAGCAGGTCTGCACCGGCGGAAAATCCAGCCGAACGCCATGAGCGGCGAGCAATCTGACCATGGCCTCCCCCACTCGGGGATAGATGGCATCGCTGAGGCAGGTAATGAATAAGGAGACCTTCATAATTACACGCTCCTATTAACTGATTAGTAGATGAATTGACTAAGAATATTTACACTGGACACTCCGTTTCGTGTAAATGTTTAGTTCAATTTATATAGATAAAATCCAAAAAATTAAACCGTGATGATATCAATATCGTATCCGCTCAAACGTTCTGTCTGTTCAGCCTCCAATGGCTGATTGGTAACGATCGTATGGACTGCATTTAACCCGGATACTCGGGCAAAAGCACGTACACCAAATTTACTGGCATCTGCAAGTAAGATGACCTGATCGGATATGCCAACCATCTTCTGCTTCAGCCTTGCCTGGAGTTCATTGGATTCACTGATTCCTCCACCTTCGAGATGTACACCTTTGCACGACATGAACATTTTATCCACGTGATACGTTTCCAAAGAACGCTCCGCCAGCGGCCCAACAAAAGACAACGAGCGAGATGCCAACTGGCCCCCTGTTGAGATGACCTCAACCTTGTCACGGTTGCTGAGTTCAGTAGCGATTTGGATCGAGTTGGTTAAGACCGTCAGCGGGAAATCCGGCATATTCGCTGCCATATAACCTGCCGTTGTGCTCGCATCCAACAGAATGCGATCACCCGGATTAATCATCGCCAGAGCCGCTTGTGCAATCCGTTTTTTCTCTTCCGCATGGGTTGTCTCCCTGATCCGGTAAGGGATCTCCGGTTGATCTTCCTTCACACTTACTGCACCACCGTGAGACCGGCGCAGTCGTCCTGCCTGTTCCAGCCGATCCAGATCCCGCCGGATCGTTTCCTCCGTCACCCGGCAGCGCTCACTAAGCTCGGATACACGCATACTGCCCTTTACATTCACCATCTCCACAATCCGGTCATACCGCTCGGCTGCCAGCATGTTACACCTCACTCCCCGCTTGTGAATTAGATGAAGCCGTCACACGCAGAAATCTGCCATAAGCATCTTCCCAGATTGATCCGTCCTGCGGCTCATACACAGTTACCGGAAATGAATCACGAATGGCCTTACGAGCTTCCCAGATATCTTTAAAAGCTCCGCTCGCCATCCATTGCACAGCCATATTCCCGATGGCACTTCCCTCTGCTGGACCCGCCCATACCGGCTTACCAATGGAATTTGCAGTCCACTGACATAACAGGCGGTTCTGGATGCCTCCACCGACCATATGCAATCCGTTGAACGCCTGACCCGACAATTGCTCCGTCCATTCCAGAACTCTTCTATACTTCAATGCAAGACTCTCCAGAATTGCCCGGGCAATAGCCCCCTGATCCTCTGGTACCACTTGCCCTGTATCACGGCAATACTGACGTATACGGGTCGTCATATCTCCTGCTGGCATGAATAGTTCATCATCCGGATCAAACAAACTGGCAAATGGAGGTGCTTGTTCCGCCTGCGCCAATAACGCATCATAGCTAATTCCCTGCCCCTGGCGCTCCCACTCCCGCATGCTTTCCTGCAAAATCCATAGTCCCATAATGTTCTTCAGCAGACGGAATGTTCCGCCCGCCCCGCCTTCATTCGTGAAGTTCAAGGCCAGACTCTGGCTACTTATCGCAGGATGATCTATCTCCGTACCCATCAGGGACCAGGTTCCACAGCTCAGATAAGCAAATGAACGTTCCGTTGCAGGAACAGCCACAACGGCTGAACCCGTATCATGCTCCGCAACAGCGATCACGGGAATCGGGGACAATCCCAGATCGTTACAGATACTGCTTCGCAATTGTCCAACACGGGTACCTGGCAGCACGGCTTTACCAAACAGTTTCTCCGAAATACGAATATGCGCCAGCAACTCACTATCCCACTGCCCCGCTGATGGATTGTATAATTGTGTTGTGGTTGCATTGGTGAACTCATTCACCGCTTCCCCTGTCAGGAAATAACGTAGCAAATCCGGAATCATGAGAAAACGCTCTGCTTCATGAAGTAACGGGGAACCGCTGCGTTGAAGCGTTGCCAATTGATACAAAGTATTAAAGCTAAGAAACTGAATCCCTGTACGTTCGAAGATTCGCTGAGAGGTCAGCTCTTGCCGTACCTGATCCATCATGCCGTTAAACTGTGTATCACGGTAATGATACGGGTTACCAAGCAACTCACCATTACTGCCAAGCAAACCAAAATCAACGCCCCAGGAATCGATCCCCAGGCTCTCTGGCTTTTCTCCCTGCTGTTTCACCAAGGTAAGCCCCTGCAACAATTCATGATGCAATCGCAGAATATCCCAGTGCATCCGCTCGCCAACCTTCACTGGTTCATTCTTGAACCGATGAATTTCGCTTGTTTCGATCCCACGATCATTCAGATGTCCCAGTAGCGCTCTCCCGCTCCCAGCGCCCAAATCATAAGCCAGCACACTCACCGCGCTTCACCAACCTTTCGAACCAATCCTATTTTCCAAACCGTATCACTTGATTCAGTCCGTAACCCTGTACTTTATTCTGCATTTGTTGTTTGTTTGTTTTTGTTTAATACTGTTTAACTTTATTTTACGAGTATATCACCATTGTAAGCGTTTGAATACCCTTCGGTTTTTCTTTCTTTTGGGTATAGCAAAAACGACTCTCTCCCACCTGGGAGGAGCCGCAGTTCTTTTTTTACGTATAAAATTGACCTTTGCTTACCCCCGACTGGGGTTGTACATCTCTCTCAAAATGCTTGAAACGTGTCCCCTGATACGTCAGCATCCCTCGATCATTTTCCACCATCATACCATAATGGTTTCCGCCAACAATCAGTTCAGTGCGCTCCCCATTGTCGAATTCAAATGTAACATAATACCGGGTAGTCGCACTGCTATCGCCGCTTCCACCTGAGACTTCCGTTCGTTTAGCCACCACTGTTGAGTGCAGGGTTAACAAGGTTGCTGCGTTATTTGACATCCCTGAGCGTATGCCTGAAAAAATAACAAAAACAATGACTCCCGCAATGATGAGAAATATGGCACCAATGAAAATCGAAGCAAATGCATTCATTGCAGCAAACTCACTAAATCCCGAAAAAAAACCACCCTGATTGCCTTCAAAACCTGGTACTCCATTCATGTCGTCAAACACACCAAAGCCATCTACGCTTAATCGGCCCATCGATGAGGACACGCTTGTTAACGCCATTCATCATCGTTCCTTTCCCCTTGCAAAAATAAGATGCACCGCCCCCACGCAAGGAAGGCGGTGCATGCAGACAACCCGTTCTGCCTTGTCCATATACTATATGAACCAGATCAGGAATACAGACGTTCAAGTTCGTCGACCAGACTGCCGACATAAGCAACCGCAGAGCGAATCGGCTCAGGTCCGGACATATCCACACCCGCAAGCTTCATTAACTCCTGTGGTGTGAGACTTCCACCAGCTTTGAGTGCATCAAGCCAGCGATCTACCGCAGGCTGTCCTTCTTCACGAATCTGCTGTGCAGCCGCTGTGGAAGCCGTCAAGCCTGCCGCATAGGTATACGGATATAGTCCCATATAATAATGAGGCTGTCTCATCCACGTGAGCTTGGCCCCTTCATCAATTACCAGATCAGGTCCCCAGAATTCGGAAAGGATGTCTCCCTTGAGTTGACTTAACGTCTTCGCCGTAATGGGCTCATCATTGGTTGCGCGTGCGTACACCCTGCGCTGTAATTCACCTTCCAGCAGATGTGTAACGAAGTTATGGTAATACGTGTTCAACAATTGCAAAATGACCCAGCGACGCATTCTCGGATTATCGGAACGCTTCAATAGATGATCGGCCAGAAGCATTTCATTCATGGTCGACGGCGCCTCAATGAAATAAAGAGATGGCCGTGTATTCGTGAGCCGTTGGTAACGTCCCGCAAGCATGAAGTGGCCTGCGTGCCCCACTTCATGGGCAAGTGTAAATGCTCCGCGCATATTGTTCGCCCATGAAATTAAGATATAAGAGTGTGAACCATATATAGAGGAGCAAAATGCCCCTGTGGATTTGCCTGCGTTATCTGCGTAATCCACCCAGCGATCACTGAATGCGCGCTCTACGATCTCGCCGTACTCCGGCCCAAGCACATCAAGTGCTTCTCGAATGAGTATGCACGCCTCATCATATGTAATGGCAGGGCTAAATTCAGGATCAAGCGGCGCCTTCAGATCACAAAACATCAGTTTGTCCAGACCCAGCTCACGTTTCTTGAGAGCCGCCAGTCTGCGCATATGAGGTGCGAGTTCCTGCTGGATAATATCCAGAATATTATTGTACATCTCTTTGCTCACTTGCTGTGGGCTGAGAAGCATATCTGTAACATCGTCGTAACCACGCAGCCTGGATAAAACAACCTGTTTCTTCACTTCGGTTGCATAACCTTCTGCAAACGTATTTTTGTAATCATTTAATGTCGAGCTGAATGCAGCATAAGCAGAACGGCGCAGCTTTGTATCAGACGACATCTCATAATTATTTTCATAAAATGACCAGGATAACGGACGATTATTGTCCTCTCCATCGAGAGCATCGTCAAACGTCATGTCTGCCAGTTTACCGCGCAGATAGATACGGTATGGCGAATCCAGTACCTCTCCTAATGAAGCGAGTACCTTCTCGGTCTCGGGCGTAAGCCGATGTTCTTTTTCTCGAATCAAACGCTCCAAACTGCGCGCATACGGCTCCAATCCCGGAAGTTCTTCAAGGTAACGTTCAACGGTTCCCTCCGGCAGATCAACGATCTCCGAATTGACAAAAGACAAGGACGAAGACAGATTTGATAGGATATCTCCTGCCTTGGCTGAATTCTCAATATTCACCGGATTGGTGCTGTCCTCTGACTGCTTCAGTCGAGCATAAGAAGCCGTCTTGCCGATCCGCTCCTGCAAAGCTTCACGCGCATCTAGACAAGCCAGTAATTGTTCAGCCCCTTCGCCCAGACGTCCTTTGAACGTTTCGATCTGGGTAGCAGCCTGAGGAAGTGATCGAAGCTCCTGCTCCCACTCTACATCGGTTACAAACAAGTCTCTCAGATCCCAAGTGGTTTCTGGGTTTACCTCAGCACGTGTACGTATTTTTTCCATCTTTAGTTGTCATCCTCCTTGCATTTTCCAATATCTCTCATCGTATCATATTCCAGTTCAAGGGAGTATAGATTGGACTAAAGATTATTCACACTTACCACTTCGATGACAGAACAACCTTCCGATCGCTGTTATCCCCAGATTTTTTGATTCCCCTTTTTCAAAGGTGAAAATCCGGGGATAAAGGCGAACGCTCCGCTTCTTCAGGTTCTTTCTGTCCTCTACGTTCTCGTGTGAATGTTTAGTTCCATCTATATAAAAGGGGTATTTAGGATAAAGGCCAGTATATGCTTGCGATGTAGCTTTCTTTCAGAAAGCTTTTAGCTACGCTTCTTCAAACTATTTCTGTCCTCTACGTTTCGTATAAACTTTTGCTCATGTGACCATGGTCTGAAAGTAACTAAAAAAACCGCCGGGTAATGGAAGAATCCATTTACCCGGCGGTTCATTATAGAACTTACTTATTTAGCTTCTTAGAACTTACTTATTTAGCTTTCTTTCCAAATTACATTTTCACCATAGTTTTTACCCCAATTATACATCGCGTGCAGGACGGGCATCAGGCTTTGACCGTGATCTGTCAACGTATATTCCACCCGAGGTGGTACCTCTGCATACACCTTGCGCTCAATCAGTTTGTCTTCCTCCAGCTCACGTAACTGGTTGGTCAGCATCTTCTGGGTAATATGAGGGATTAGGCGTTTCAGCTCACTGAAACGTTTGGTGCCTTCCAGGCCCAAGTGCCACAAAATAATCAGTTTCCACTTGCCACCGATCACCGCAAGGGTCAATTCCTTCTCACAGTTGATTTCTTTCAGATTAATCCGTTCCTTCACTTCGGACGCCATGGCTCCGAGCCCCCTCATCTTCAATCTTATATCGCGTATATTACGCATATCACGGGGACACTTCACACGAGGTAAGTTTTCCGCTCCATGCATGATGTAATAAGTACATTCATTCGATACAGCTATCTATTAATTCTACTACAGCCTGGTCGGGATGCAAAGTTTAACTGTAAATCACGGATAAAACCTATACAGATGAATGATTATGTATCGCAGAAAAGACCAGAACCCTTCATAATCAAAGGATTCCGGTCTTTCATCTATTCACTATTCCAGGTTCGCGTGGCGGCCAAACATATCCGCTCCGGTCATACCCTTCATTTCCATCATCGTAAGGATGAGAGCATCCATGCCGATTAACAGTCCTTGTTCGAACAACGAGCCCATCGGCTGAATGGTTACTGCCGCTCCGGAAGTTGCTGTGTCCTCTTTGGCTGAAGCCGGGAGACGTACTACCGTAGTTGCCAATTTCCCAATCGTGGACTCTGGCTTAATCGTAATGAGACCTACAGGCGCACCAGCTTGACTAGCCTTTTGAGCCATGGCCACCAGACTGCCTGTCTCTCCTGAGCCAGAGCACAGCAAGAGGAAATCTTTCGAGCTGATCCCAGGTGTTACGGTCTCGCCCACCACATATACACGAAGCCCCATCTGCATCAGTCTCATGGCAAAAGCCTTCCCCATAAGTCCTGACCGGCCTGCTCCTGCTACAAAAATCTGTTCCGCAGCCAGAATGTGCTCAGCCATCGCTTGCATCTCTGCATCGTCGATCTGGCTTAGCGTACGTTCCAGCTCCTTCAAGATGTCAGCTGCGTACTGTGTTTTGCTCATCTGCTTACCCTTGTTTAACGAGACGTTGCATTTCAGCTGCAACTGCCGCTTTGTCTGCTTGTCCTGTGATACCGCCGCCTACAATAACCAGATCCGGTTGTGCTTTGATTACTTCTGGCAATGTTTCCAGCTTAATTCCACCAGCGACAGCCGTTTTAGCATTTTTCACAGCAGCTTTGATCGTTTGCAGATCTTCGAACGGGCTTTGTCCTTCAGCTTGTAGATCATAACCTGTGTGTACACAGATGTAATCTACGCCAAGCGCATCAATTTCACGAGCACGTTGTTCCAGGTTAGGCACGTTGATCATGTCTACAAGAACTTGTTTGTTTTGTTTCTTCGCTTCTGCTACTGCACCTTTGATCGTACTGTCATTGGTTGCCCCAAGCACAGTGATCAGATCCGCACCAGCTTCAGCTGCTTTCATGATTTCATAACCACCAGCGTCCATGATTTTAAGGTCTGCAAGAACTTGCAGATTAGGGAATGCTTCTTTCATCGCTTTTACCGCGTGCAAACCTTCATTAATAACGATTGGAGTACCAATCTCAACGATATCAATATATTGTTCAACCTCTTTAACCAATGCGATACCTTCAGGGATATTTACCAAGTCAAGCGCCAATTGCAATTTCATCATTTATTTCTCCTTTGTTGTTCAAGTATGATTCGTTCCTGAAAAAATAATAATCAGATATTTAGCCTGCACCAATTGGTCTGTTCAGATGCATGCAGTGTTTGTTTTGGCTACTCACTCATTGTAGACCCTGACTATCCATTCAGGAAGTACGCACTTTGAAGTGGGGTAGTTACTTGGGGGATACTATTGATAATTATCCGTTGTTAGGTGAATCAAATATAAAATTAATCCTCTATTCCAATCCACATGCTTACAGCAGAACAGCAGCCCAATCATCCAATTATATATTCAATATAAAAGACCCCGCCACATGGCAGGGTCTTTATCTTTATCTTTATCGTTTCATTTTCAATCCAGCCAAAGCTGGTTTAGAAATTTATCATTTTACAGATATACAGGTTTCACGCATACCGGCTTGGATACACCTGTGCTGTGACCAGTGTATTTCAGACGTCCGCTCTCCTGATCTACCGTGAATGTCACGAGGTTGTTGGTATCGCGGTTAGCTGCGATCAGCAATTTGCCGTTAGGTGTCAGCGCAAAGTGACGCGGGTGCTCACCTTCTGCAGATACATGCTCAACCAGTGTCAGGTGACCTTTGTCTGCATCTACTGCAAATACAACGATGCTGTCATGTCCACGGTTAGAACCATATACATAACGTCCATCATTGGAAACCGTGATTTCGGCTGTTGTATTCTCTTTGCCATCATATCCATCAGGCAGTGTGGATACAGTAGACAATTCAGTCAACGTGCCCGCTGCTGCATCATATTTGAACGAAGTAATGGAAGAATCCACTTCATTGATGACATATGCGAACTGACCATTCGGGTGGAACGCCAAGTGACGTGGGCCTGCTCCCGGATGTGTTTTGGTTTCACTGTGCAGCACAAGTTCATTTTTGTCTGCATCAATAGAATAGATCGCGATGTTATCTGCGCCCAGATCCTGTACCATCATGTATTTACCATCTGGGCTGAAGAATGCGGAGTGAACATGTGGCTTGTCCTGACGTTCAGGATGCGCACCTTGTCCATCATGTTTCTTCTCGTCCAGAAGCACTCCAACTTCACCGTTATCCGTCAAGGCTTGCAGACCTACCAGACCACCGTGGTAGCTGGAGAGGATCAAGTATTTGCCGGAAGGATCACGCTGGATATGACATGGTGGAGCTGAAATGGAGTCATTCCGGTTCAGCAACGTTAATTTTCCTGTAGAAGGATCAATGCTCAGAGCTACAGCTTCAGACATTTTGTTGCCTTCAGCTGACGCTGTTTCACCAATCGCATACAGTTTGTTACCTTCAGCATCCACGTTGACAAACGTTGGGTTTTTCACACCAGCGATGCCGTCAAGCTTGGACAAGCTGCCTGTATCCTCATTCAATTCATATGCATAAATGCCCTCATTTTCCGCTTCGGCGTAAGAGCCAGCAAGTACGAGCAAGCGTTTTGATTCACTCATTACAGTTTCCTCCTCTATGTGTATGTAATCTTGTTGCACCTCTTCTATAATAAATCTGCCATATCAAAATAGCAATCCGCTGTCGCTGCACATCAGGGAAATCCTTAGTTAAGCAAGGCGATTACTACACATCATCATACTGAAATCCATTCATATGAGATGCATCTTCTGCTATGATAAGATAGGTTTTTCATCCAGAAGGGACTGAATTGCATTGCTTCACTCATTTTTACTCACCTTATACCATGTGTTCTTGCCGATATCACTTCCCGTAATCGGAGGTATTCTGTTAAAACGCTTCAAGAATTGGGATACCCGGTCGCTCTCGACCTTTTCCCTTTATATTTTGAGCCCTGCGCTCATCTTCAATACATTGCTGCATGCAGAGATTACCTGGACGGATGTCACCAGCACGTTCTGGTTCTCTATTATTAATCTGATTGCTCTGTGGGCACTCGCCGAGCTGTTAAGCCGGATTTTCCGTCTGGGTGCAAGCGAAAAAGCGGGTCTCACCCTCGTCTCCACGTTTACGAACTGCGTGAATTACGGGCTCCCGCTTGTACTGCTTGCCTTTGGTCAGCTTGGACTGGACAAGGCTTCGGTCTACGTCATTGGACAGATGATCATTGTTAATACGGTAGGTATCTTTTTTGCCGCGAGATCCGAATTCACGGTGAAAGATGCGATCCTTTCCGTTTTCCGCATGCCATCCATCTATGCTGCTGGCATCGCCATTGCGCTACGTGCATCCAATCTGAGCCTGCCTGAAGCGCTGGATGGAGGGATCTCCATGCTGGCTGCGGGCTACTCTCCTGTCGTTCTCGCTATTCTGGGAGCACAGATGCTCAGACCAAAAGGTGCAACGGTACCTTGGTTGCCCAATGTACGCCGAGCTTTCTGGACCGGGCTTGTGGTCCGTCTCGCAGCTGCGCCAATCCTGTCCTGGCTGATACTGACCGCGCTTCAGGTCGAAGGTACATTGTTCAGTGTACTGCTGATCCTCGCATCGATGCCGACCGCAGTGAACGCTGTTATTTTGGCTGAACAGTTCAATGCTTCTCCGCAGTTTGTATCCCGCTGCATTCTGTGGACCACCGCTGCATCCATGTTGATGCTACCCATTATGATTGTGATGGCTTCCTGATTAATACCGGAGGTGATACCGAAGCGATATCCGCTTGTCGGCGTTTCTCCAGCCGGCGTTCATAACGCCGGTTGAGCGCTCTGACGTAGAAGAATTTCACGACAAAGTACGAAATCACACCCAGAATGACACCAAATACGGACATGCCTGCCAGAATATCCAGTCCACCAAGCAACAATTCACTCACAGCCGACCAGTTACCGCGAAACAGCTCCATGAATGCACTCTCATGTACCGGTCCCTGTCCCATGCTGTGAGCAGGCAATATCCATGAGCCAATTTGTTTCGCGAGCGGCATCAGGATAATAGGTAAAAACGTAAGTTTCCCGATCACATTACCAACAATGGCTGCTGGCACCGAACCCCCAGACAGTCGCACAATCGGATAAAATACGAGATAGATCAGGGAAGCCGTCGAGATCACGATCAGTTCCAGTCCGAACCCTATGGCAAATCCGGTAGATACTTTATGGGCACCTCCGGGAGCACGTAACAATTTGAGAAAATTCAGCTTCATAACACGTGTTAAACGTACCCAGCGGTTAGTCTTGCGCTTCTGTGTGTTCATACCGAATTACTCCTTATTTTACACAAATGACAACTTGAATTGTCTATTCTTCAGTATATCACACCGCGTTAGCACCTGTAGTAACAACGACCGGCTGTGTCTCCATCTGGACATTACCTGCAACCGCTCGGGAGATCATACAGGAGGATTCAGCCTTATGCGCCAAGCGCTCAGCCTTGGTCAGATCCGCCTCAGAGGCATCTGCGCTGAGCACAATCCGGGGTCTATGTACGATCCGTTCGTACGTAAATACGTTATTCGTAACATCTACCGTTGCTTCCGATTCAAGCGTTAATTCATCCGGCGTAATATCCGAACGCTCCAGCATCGCTGCCAGCGTGATCAGGTAACAGGTGGAGGCTGCACCCAGCAGCATCTCGTCCGGGTTAGTTCCCGTACCGGGTCCGCCCATCTCCTGCGGAATCGATATGACCGTTTTTAATCCACCTGCATCGATTGTTCCCTCACTGTTACGCCCACCATTCCATACCGCTTTCAGATGAAAAGGATGTTTCATGACATTCATTCCTTTCTTGTTTACACACGTATACACGTAATATTCTGCTCAATCAATGCGCTAACGTGCTCTTCATCTACACCCTGATCTGTAATCACTTTGCCCACACTGCTCATCTCAGCAACTCTGGTAAACGCCTGTATGTTAAATTTGCTGGAATCTGCAAGTAGAATGACCTCATCCGCAATATGGATCATTTTCTGCTTCACCAAGGCCTGTAATTCATTGGATTCACTGATGCCTTTGGTCAGATGCACCCCTTTGCATGACAAAAACACTTTATCAACATGATAGGCATCAAGCGAACGTTCCGCCAGCGGTCCTACAAAAGACAGTGACTTCGAAGCCAGCTGCCCACCTGTGGCAATCACACGAATCTGCTCCTTGTTACTCAGCTCTGCGGCGACCTTAATCGAGTTGGTTAATACCGTCAGTGGAATGTTTGGCAATCCTGCCGCCATATACCACGCCGTTGTACTTGCATCCAAGGCGATCCGGTCGCCGGATTCCACCATTTTCACCGCTTCGATTGCAATTCTGCGTTTCGCTTCTGCATGGGCTACAGCCCGTTCGGGATACGGAATCTCCGACTGTAATTCATCCTTGTATTTTACGCTGACCGCCCCGCCATGGGACCGTCTGAGCCTGCCCGCCTGTTCGAGCTTGTCCAGATCACGACGAATCGTCTCTTCCGTCACCCCGCAGCGCTCACTAAGTTCGGTCACACGCATGCTGCCTTGCGTATCCACCCATTCCACTATTTTCTCATACCGTTCAGCTACGAGCATATTCCTTCACTCCAAACCGTTGATTATCCAGTTGATCCTGTTCATCCATCATACCACAGAGCGATGACAAGGAGAATTTGGACCATGTGCAAAAAGAGGGAGCTTTCGCCCCCTCCATTCCAGTTCTGAAGTGTATCTTATTTATCTTCTGCCATAGGGAACCAGCCTGGCGTGTGGATGATTGCATTCCACAATCCGTCAGGGATAACCAGACGCTCCTGATCCGATTTGGTCAGAATCGTCTCAATATCTTCTTCCCGTCCGCTCTCGATTTTCTCAACCCAATCCGGTTCAATAATCAGCTCACGTCCAATGGCAAGCAAAGGTACTCCCGTTTGAAGCGCCTCAGCGGCCTGATCAGCCGTATGAATTGAACCTACGCCAATAACAGGCAGTTTACCGTTCACACGATCCAGAATGAATTCCATTCTCGAACGCGTATCTGCTTCGCCACGTCTTGGCTTGGACCAGAACTCGTTCACAGAGACATGAAGGTAATCCAAGTTTTTATCTTTAAGCGCATCCACCAGTGCATACGTATCTTCCATTGTGAGTCCCGGTGTTTCCGGTTCTTCCGGAGAGAAACGGTAACCAATGATGAACGGCAGTTTGGTATGTTCGGCAACCACTTTCTGAATCTCATCTACTACAGCAAGCGGGAATGTCAGACGTTTCTCTACACTTCCGCCCCAACGATCTTCACGTCGGTTGGAATGCGGGGAGAAGAATTGCTGGATCAGATAACCATTAGCACCGTGAATCTCAACACCATCAAAGCCGGCTTCGATTGCACGACGTGTCGCTTCACCAAAGTCTTTGATAATCGAAGTAATCTCGGCATCCGTCAATTCTCTTGGTTCAGGAGATCCTGGACGCTCACTTGCAACCGCACTAGGAGCAACCACTTGACCCACAGGTACAGCTTGTTCAGGAGTCAGACGGCCCGCATGGAAAATTTGCAATACGGCTACGGAGCCTTGTTGTTTAATGGTCTCAGCCAGTTTTTTCAGACCAGGAATGAAGCGGTCGTCATAAACACCAAATTGAGCTGGGAAACCAATGCCTGTCTCTGTTACATGCCCTACAGCCGTAATTGACATGCCCGCACCACCGGTGCGACGTGCATAATAAGCAAGTTCAGCGTCGGATATTGTACCATCAGCATTCGAGGACATATGAGTCATGGGAGCGAGCACGATTCGGTTTTTCAGTGTAATGCCAGTCGGTAGTGAAACTTGTTCAAACATCTGGTTAAACTTTGGATTCATTCGTGGTTCCCTCCTGATTATAAATATCTCTTTTAATAGATATATGAATATATGCGTTCACTTACTGTAATGATTATAGTTACGTTTCACTGCAATTGCAACTTTTCATTTTCAGAAAGGAAAAAAAGAGCAGAGTGTCTCCAGACTCTCAGCCCTCTTCATTTTCTTCACATCATCCAAAAGATACTCAGAAACTCCGAACGTAAGCCAGCTTCTGATCCATCTCTTCTACGCATTCGTAACAATCGTGTTCATCGTTGGCGACCATTGGGGTTACTGGATACAGATTCATCTCTGTACTGTTATACGATTTCAATAGCGGTAACAACTGAGTCACCCGTGTATTTGCCGGGTCAAGCCAGGTGTTGATCTCTTCTTCGGAAAGGATCGCTGGCATTTTACTGCCAAACTCACGTGTAACCATGTTTGCGCCTGTCATAAGCATCGTGCAGGTACGAAGCGGCTCTTTCCGTGTATCTCTCCACACCTCATATAACCCAGCAATACCGAACAGGCCACGATCCGGCATAACAACACGAACCGCATAACTTTTTTTGCCCTCTTGCCGCCAGTAATATAATCCATTGCAGGGAATAACGCAGCGCTTGGTCTCTACCAGTTTGTAATAGGAAGGATTCTCATGCACCGTCATGAGATTTGCGTTAACGGCATCACGACCCCAGAATGGAATGAACCCCCACCGGAACTCATCCAGTACACGCTCACCATCCTGATGCAAAATAATCGGCGTATGCTGGGTTGGACTGATATTGTATCGGTTTTTGTAATAATACATCACTCGCTGAATCTTGAAATGATCTCTGACATCGTCCAAATCGGCTGCCAATGAAAAACGGTTGCACATGTTCAAGCACTACCTTTCCCTATGAGAAGTTGAACGTATTGTTTGTAATTTTAGGGAAATTATTCATGAACATTGAACAGGAAATGACTTATTTTGACACCATTAGGGTCGGATCAAGATATATTTCATGTTTTTCACGACAAAAACAACGACCTCGGACTCATTTCAACTCCAATATTACTTGTTACTATAATAGAGAATAAAATACATTTATTGGAGGTTTTAAGTATGAAAAGGAAGATTTTGATGAGCATCATGTTGTTCTCAGCGATTGCGATGTTTGGCAGTACCATCTATGCGGCAACCTTTCTGACCTACGGTTACCCCAGCACCACCATCCCCATTCGTACGTATAATTACGCCTCCGCATGGCAGACTCCCATGGACGCATCCCTTACCAACTGGAACAATGCAGGTGCCAAAGTTAAATTCACCAAAACAAGTAACTCCCCAAACACCATCACCGCAGGAAACTTCAATAATACAGCATATGGTGTCAACTACGCCTCCGTATCCGGCAGTCAGGTCGTAAGCTTCCGCATCGAACTCAATGCATCCACGATCACCCCTGACGCGACCAACTTATCCAACTTCATTCAAAGCGTATTTGTCCACGAACTCGGACACTCCATCTGGCTCGGTGACAACCCGACAACAAGCAGTCCTTCCATTATGTCTTACTCCCGCAACCGCAATTCCATGACCCAACCCCAAACTTTTGATATCAATAACGTAAAATCCAAGTACTAATCCGCTACGAACTTATTCCAAAAATCCAAGGAGGATTCCTGTCCATGAACAAAAATCGAGTATTAACGCTGCTTCTCTCTTCCATTTTCATTTTATCTGCTGTTGGATGTTCTTCTGTTACACCTACCGCGTCCCCATCCGATGCACCCATGACCATTATTGCTTCTGAAGATTACCCGAGTTATGCCAGCATTGGTGACCTGTCCGAGAGAGCAAATACCATTGTGAAAGGCAGTGTTGTTGAGACTCGTGTGGAAGCTTTAAACGATATCGTACAAGTTACCGATGCTGCCAATGAAAACGAGTTAAACCCCGCGTCCGATCCAGGCGGAGAGCCAGCTTCTTTTGACAAAATCTATACGATCCACACGATTCAGGTCGCTGAATCCTATAAGGGCGGTTACACTGCCGGGGAAAAACTTGAAGTGAAGCAACTTGGCGGACAACTAGGCAACACCGAGATTATTAATGATGACAACCTCAAGCTGATTCCTACCAAAGACTATGTACTCTTCCTGGAAACGTATGAAGACACCCCTGCCAGCCTGCTCAACTCCGTTCAAAGTCTCTACGTGATCAAACCTGCCTCCAAGTCGAATCAGCCAGGTCAGCAACAATCACAGTCAGAAGTCATTGTGAGCGCAAACCCCGAGAATGACCTCACACTGCAACTGGAGGATCTGCAAGAAATTCAGAACGAACAAAAGAGCGAATAAACTCTTATACGGTAATCACACTGTTATTTCATCTCCGTACAGGCAGCTAATCCCCTCTACTGTTCAGTCCTACATAAGAATATGAAAACCGTGCTGCTCAGCAAACTGGGCGGCACGGTTTTTTGAAGTTCCTTATTTAGACGGTGTATTAAGTCCAATAATCCATTCAGCCAGATCCTGTGTCTGTTTCAACAAGGCGATCGGATCACGGAACCAGGATTGCTCTTCCGTCCATATGTACACATTTCCATTTTTGATAGCAGGCAATGAACCCCAGATCGGATCTGCCTGAAGGTCCTTCAACTGAGACTTGCTGGTCAGCACAATGTAATCTCCAGCGTATTTGGAGAGCAGTTCTATGGAGAATTCATGATAGGCGCCCTGCATCAACTCGGATGGAATGTTTTTTGGTGCTTGCAAACCAAGCAATTCATAGATGTTACGCCCTCCCCGGCCCGACTGATTGCCAAAAATGAAGACTTGGCGATCATATTCCTGCATAACGGAGAATGTAGCATCAGCTGGAACAACACTCTGCACCTCCTGCTTGATTTTGGCAATCTCCTCATCAAAATCAGCCAGCCACTTCTCTGCTTCCGCTTCTTTGCCAAGGACTTTACCGAAATAGTTCACTTCGTCCTTGAGTGTCGGAAAAGTGATGGATGCGATCGAAACGGTCGGAGCAATCTTGCTATATTTCTCATAAGCCGCCTTGTCCGGATTCAATGTAATAATAAGATCAGGTTCCAGCTCCATCAATTGTTCAACGGAATCCCCTATCGTTCCAAGACCATCCATGTGACCTTCCAGATAAGGACTGTTCATCAGAAATTGGCCTCCACCAATCGGTTTGACACCAAGAGCAAGCACCGTTCCCAGATAATCTATGGCAGCAACTCGCTCGGGATGTGCAGGAATCTCTACCTCACCAAAGGTCGTATTTACCATTTGGGTTTCCACGACTGCCGGTTGTTCGGGTTCAGCCGCAACTTCGGATGTTTCTGCCCCCTGCTGGGCTGTTCCACAAGCACTCAATGTGAGTACAAGCGCAAGCGACATAATCGCTGATTTAAAATGGTTAAACATGTTGATTTCCTCATCTCCCTTATATTGATAATGATTATCATCATCAATTAAAGGATAACGTTCATCCCCTCCTGTTACAATGGATTGATTTGTTGCATTTAATGTACTTTTTGAAACTGATTTCGAGTTTTCCTGCTGCTTCAACCGATATTGCCCCGGTGTTATACCGATCTCTTTTTTGAATATACGATTGAAATAAAACGGGTCCATATAACCCACATACGCAGCAATCTCCTGTAATGAAGCTTCTGTGGACGCAAGCAGACTCTTTGCCTCACCCATTCGTAACCGAATCACATATTCTGTCGGTGTACATCCCGTCTGTTCCTTGAATTTGCGTGATAAATATTGCGGACTGTAACTCAAGGACTGGGCAAGCAAATCAAGTGAGATCGATTCCCGGTAATGAGCTTTGATATATCGCAAAACCTGATCGGTAAGCGAAGGCTGTTCAAATTCGTTAGACATGCGACTCCGCTGTAACAAGACAAGCTGTACCAGTTGAAAAAAATACACTTTGACCTGAATTTTGCCCACTCGCTCCTGCCCTGACCAGCATTCATGTATATTCCGCACAAGCTCACGCAGCTCAAGTGTATGATCCGGCACTGTCGCCCAGGACTCTTCAAACGGATTACGCTGGTTCAACATCATTCGGTACTCCACAAGCACATTGGAGGGCAAGGTTGATTTGTACAAAATCAGATGTACCTCCATAACCCCTGTCGCTTCAAGTGTCAGACGTCTTCCTTTTCCCCCATGCAGCAGCAAGAACTGGTTTGTAGTCCATACCTCTTCATCCAGCCAGACCTGCCCCCTGCCTTGAACATACACAAATGCACTCGTCGGTAACACATAATTGCGTATGAACTCGTGTGTTGCGAGTGATATAAGACGCACATCTAGCACGCGAACCTGTACCTGATCCCACAGCTTGATGTCATTCTGAATTCCCATATAAACTCCCTCTCCTAAGCGCTCAAACATGCACAATACCCTGGCATTGTGACTAAAAACCCACCTATAATTGATAATGATTATCAATTATAGCAATGATGGAACCATCTTAGAAGCCTACCTCCATTTTTGTTAGATGCCGCAGAATAAAAAACGGTCGAAATCCCTTATAGAGAGATCTCAACCGTTCTAAAATTATGGCCTTATTATGTTTTGATAAAGTCAGCTGCCCTTCTCTACTCGATAAATGACAGTAAATACCCGTATCTTTCTTCCTCCATCTTGTCTAACGGAATAAACCGGATCGATGCACTGTTAATACAGTAACGTTTGCCGCCGCGATCTTCGGGACCATCATCGAACACATGACCGAGGTGGATGTCACCTGCCCGGCTTCGTACCTCCGTGCGTTCCATCCCAAAGCTCGTATCCGTTGTATAGGTAACAACCTCAGGTACAATCGGCTTTGTAAAACTCGGCCACCCGCAACCGGAATCGTACTTATCCCGGCTGGTGAATAACGGCTCTCCCGTTGCAATATCCACATACAGACCGGGCTCCTCATTATCCCAGTATTCGTTACTGAACGCATGCTCCGTATCATTGTTTACCGTGACCGCATACTGTTCGTCTGTTAATCGTTCCTTTAATTGTTCATCTGTTGGACGTGGATATTGAGCGGGATCAATTCCAATCTCCAGGTCATTCAGGACAGTCATATCAATGTGACAATATCCGTTCGGATTTTTTTCCAAATAATCCTGATGGTACTCCTCCGCCAAATAATAATTCTGCAGAGGCATTACTTCCGTTACAATGGGTTGGTCATATTTTTCTTGCTCTGCCTCTACAGCCTGCTCGATGATTTTGGCATCTTCAGGCAACGTATAATATATGCCAGTCCGATACTGAATGCCACGATCATTGCCCTGCTTATTCAAGCTGGTAGGATCAATAACTCGAAAATAAGATTCAAGCAATTTCTGCAAAGATACTTGCTGCGGATCATATTTTACATGAACGGTCTCTGCAAACCCCTGGTCCCCGCGGATAACATCCTCATAGGTTGGATTCTTTCCTTCACCGTTGGCATAACCGGAAGTCACATCCTGAACCCCCGGAATACGAGCCATATATGCCTCCACACCCCAGAAGCAGCCTCCTGCCAAGTACAGGTTACTCAGGTTTTCCTCAGAGACACTCGATGCCTTGACAGGTTGAGTGGATATCGAAGATGAAGCTGAATGGCTCTCAGCCCTGTTTCCACAAGCAGACACAACTATCGCTATAACAAGGAGGCACAGGCCCAGCAGCGTCCTTTTCATGACACTTCCTCCTTTCTCACAAAATCTCTTGTAATGACTCCATGATCTGTTCATTGGATGCATGCCCTGGCTGCGATTTCGTTAAAATACCATCAGAGCCAATATAAAAGGAACTAGGATATGCTCTTACGCCAAATTTCTTGGCCCATACACCTTTCTCATCCAAAAGAACAGTTATGTTATCATACGGCTGTTGGTCAAACCATTCGGTAAACGCTTGGGAGGATTTCTCTCCTTTGTAGTCTGGCGTCACAATCGTAATGACTTGAAAATCATTGTTTTGACCAGCCAAATTGTTCAGGTCTTCCAAACCCGCAAGACAGATGGAACACCAGGAAGCCCAGTATTTCACATACACTTTCTTGCCTTGAACATCAGAAAGTCCAACCGTGTTTCCTTTCAGATCACGCAATGAAAATTCAGGAGCCGTCTCTCCCTTGTTCATCATGGTTGACGAACTCATATCGGATGTTGATGCTGGGGTTGATGATGACCCCGTTTGTTTTGTATCTGTTTGCTGTGATCCACATGCGCTCAAGATCAATAGTACTCCAGTGAATACGATTACAGATACCATCCATTTCCGTGCCGTCTTCATACCAAATTCCTCCAATGATTATTGAAACCAGGTCACTAAGCTGTTTAGCCGGTCTGTCATTAACAATAGTCCCATGATAATAAGAATACAGCCGGAAGTTATTTTGATGACGCCCATGTACCTGTATAAACGACGTATCCGCTTCATAACATATTCCGAAAAAACAGACAGAATCAGAAAAGGAATCGCTAACCCAAGGGTATACAGGAACATGAGAAACCCGCCATACAGTGGAGAGCCTTCTCCTGCGGCGATACCAAGAATGGCCGCGAGCACAGGCCCGATACAAGGCGTCCAGCCAAAACTAAACGTTAGACCCAACAGGAACGCTCCGACATCCCCTCCCCGTTTGGCTTGATTGTTTGACAGCTTTCTCTCCCGTTCCAGCCAGGATAGTCGGATCAACCCGGTTTGATAAATCCCAAAAAGCACTACGATGGCTCCGCAGATCGCAATAAACACAGGACTTGAGATCAAATTACCAACGATGCCGGAACCAAAACCGAGTAAAACAAATACCAGGGACAGCCCAAGAACAAATAAAAATGTCCGCAAAACAAGTGTGGACCGCAACCGATCCGAAGTGGTGTCGGACTGCTGCTGATTCGTACCGTTGACCATGCTTCCGGACAGATAAGACACGTATACCGGGATCAGCGGCAGAATACATGGCGCAAAAAACGATAACAATCCTGCACCAAAAACACCGAAAAGGAATACTAAATCACTGGTCAAGTCATTCACCACCTGAATAAATACTGCGTTGGATTAACCAAGGTTAACGACTGACGTAGATCGGAAGCGTGAACCAGAAGCAGCTTCCTTCTCCTTTTGTACTCTGAACCCCGATCTCGCCACCATGGAGTTCCACAATCGATTGAGCGATGGCAAGGCCAAGCCCGGCCCCCCCATTGCTCTTGCTACGTGATTTGTCAATTCGATAAAAACGTTCAAATATACGCGAAGTTTCCTCCGCTTCAATGCCTTCCCCTTCATCCGTAACTGAAATTCGTATAAACGGCCCCTTTTCTTCGGCAGCCAGAATGATTTTCCCTTCAATAGGAGAGTATTGAATGGCATTTTGCAGCAAATTGGAAAGGACCCGCTTCATTTGTGCAGGCATCATGACCGCGGCTGGTAATTTATCGGGCAAATCGATTTCAACGTTCAGCGTTTTCTCGGCGAGATGAAACGAAAAACTCTCCAACGTACTGAGCAGCAACTCATCGACGTGACAAGGCTGAGGGTCAAATACCTCCCCTTGCGCTTCCAGGCTGGATAATTCAAACAAATCTTGAATAAGCCCTCCCAAACGCTTCGTCTCAAGTCGTATCGTGTTCAGGTAACGTTGAAAGGTTTCTTTATCCTTAATGACATCATCCTCCAACGCTTCGACGAATGACTGAATGGATGCCAATGGAGTCCGTAAATCATGGGAAACATTGGCGATCAACTCTCGTCTGGCGGTTTCTGAGTGATGCAGATGATCAAAGCTTTCCTTCAGCTTGGAACTCATTTCATTAAATTGCTGTGCCAGAAGCTTAAATTCCTGCGTACCGATGAGAGGGACTTCCGTATGGAAATCCCCTTCGGCAATTCGTATAGTCTGCTGTGTAATACGCGCAATTGATTTCTCTAATGGCTTAGTCAGCAAATATTGAAGAATAAACGAAAGTAAGCCTACCCCTGCCGTTATAGCCGATAACCAATACAATTGTTCGATCGTAAGCAGCATTTTGGAATAACTGATGAACAAACAAATTAATAATACGCCAATGCCCGTGAGACTGGACAACACCAAGTATGTGCGAAGTTTCATGAACTACCACCCGCAAACTTGTATCCTATGCCCCAAACTGTTTTAATATATTTTGGATCAGAAGGATTCTGTTCGATCTTCTCTCGTAATCTCCGAACATGTACAGTCACCGTTGTTGTATCTCCCTCATAGCTAAAATCCCAAATCTTGCTTAACATCTGATTACGGGAGAACACCTGACCCGGGTGACTTGCCAGCAAATACAACATCTCAAACTCTGTAACGGTCAATTCAATTACCTGCCCGCTGATATGCACTTCACGCTTGGTAAAATCAATGGTAAGCCCTTCATAATTGATCGTATATTCAGATGTTGTAACAGGTGATGCCTGCGCAGTTCGCATTCTCCGCAGGATTGCCTTTACACGTAAAACAAGTTCTCTCGGACTAAATGGTTTGGTCAGATAATCATCCGCCCCCATCGTCAGTCCCATCAGACGGTCCTGTTCCTCACCCCGGGCCGTCAGCATTACAATGGGCACATCCTCAGTTTGCCGAATCTCGTTGCAAACTTCCCAGCCATTCTTATGTGGCATCATCAGGTCGAGCACAATCAAGCTTGGCGTTTCGCTGTGCCACAGCTCAATAGCCTCCAAACCGTCCTTAGCCGTCACGACAAGATAACCTTCCCGTTCCAGATACCTGCGACAAACGTCCGTAATATTTGTATCATCATCAGCAACAAGTACACATTCATTCAAACGAACCCACCCCATATTCCAGAAAATACATTTGAGCCAATCATATCATATGGTGATGGCGATGCTTAGCCCTTAAATTACTTCATTACCATGGCGGGCATCATGTATTGTTTAATTACAGACTCAGCCGCATACGAATTCCCTTCATGGATGACAGGCATCGATTTCAAGTTAACTTGCATACCGTCTACCATGATTTTTTTCGATCCAATCCACAATTTAATCGTTTTTCCCGCAGGCATCATCGTTTCTTCCATCATCATGTCGTCTTTCATCATCTTATCGTCTTTCATCTTCATGTCATCTTCCATCATGTTGTCGTCTTTCATCATCATGTCATCTTCCATCATGTTGTCGTCTTTCATCATCTTGTCGTCCATTTTGCCCATATACATCAGAGTTACAGATCTATCCTTGCTGTCCCACATAATGCTGTAATCATACATTTTCGCCGCCTGTCTCAATTGAACAAGCTCCATGCCATCCTTTTTAATCGTTTTCATATCTGCAGCACTTGCCAATCCAGAAAAGGCCATAGACATCACCAATACCGCTGCTACCATCACTTTTTTGCTCTTATTTGTTTTCATCATTCTTATCACTCTCCATTCGTTTATTACTTACATGGATTACAATAAGCAAGACAGCTTACGATTCTCTAAGCGAAGTATTACGAAACCATTACGATATATAAATGGGGTCAGGTTTCAATAAAAAAACGGTTGAAATCTCTCTTACGAGAGACTCCAACCGTTTCTTCTAGGTCAAACGAATAAAATCAATCATGGATCGAACCTCGATCGGTCCCGGATTTGATATCACATCATTAGACTGCAATCCCTCTCTGGAAGTGAACTGCACCTTCACCGGAATGCCAGGAATCAAGTCGAAGAAGTTATCTGAGAAGACACCCTCCACATCCGAAGATAACCATACCTGTTTAGCAAGCACGTCACTTTCCAGTACCAGATGAACGCCGTTCTCATCCGCTCCTCCGCTTACATTGATGTTTGCAGGCTGCAGAGCAAGGTCTTTGGACGGTACAAAATAGTGTTCCTGTACGATATTCGCAGCACCTTCCTGTTTCAGATCCAGGCGCAGCAGCGTGTTAGCTGTATCATGACCTTCAAGCCATTCCACGTTACGTAATGACAGCACTCGATCACCTGTATTAGATGCCAAGGTCACGTCATGTGTTTCATCACAATGCACCGTTCCATCGAACCCGAGCAAACGAATCTGTAACTGCCCTTTTACAGGTTGTAATTGATCCGAGATGATATATATATCTGTTGTATCTTCTTTTGTTCCATCTACCGATACCAACACATCGCTGAAGCTGCGTTTCGCATAATATTGCAATGCTTTCCAACGACCAAGGTAGTCCATACCTGCCCATGAAGCCACTGGCCAGCAGTCATTCATTTGCCAGTAAAGTGTGCCCATGCAGAATGGTTTGCGGCGACGGTGCGCTTCAATGGCTGTCTTCATCGCTTCCGCTTGAAGCACCTGACTCATATACAGGAACGATGGGAAGTCCTTCGATTCATGCATGTACATATCCATATACTGTTTGATCAGACGATTACCTGCTCCATTCTTTTGATGAGCCAACATGACTTCCGATTCCAGAGCCAGATCCTCTTCTTCTGCATAAGTGCGTACTGACTTGTACTCCGGGAAAGACTGGAATCCGTATTCACTCATGAAACGACCCACATGCACGTTGTAGTTTTCGAATGGTTCTACATTGTGCCACACGCCCCAGTAATGGATATCCCCTTCAGCTGTGGATGGGTGCGCATGTTGCGTCTCATCCCCTGTCAGTGATACCAGTGGTGAGGAAGGCCAGTAATCCACACCTGGCGCATACGCTTCAACGACTTCTGGCAGCAGATCATGGAAGATGGCTTCGTAATCGGCCCAGATGCTTTCACGCTGCTCGGCAGTAAATTCCTTTTTCCAACCCCAGCCACCATTCTCAACATAGTGAGCCCAAGCCGAATCAATCTCGTTGTTCCCACACCAGAGTGCAATACTTGGATGGTTGCGCAGACGTTTCACATTATCAATCGCCTCATGTCTCACACTGTTCAGGAACGCTTCATCTCCTGGATACATGCTGCATGCAAACATGAAGTCTTGCCATACCAGGATTCCGTATTCATCACACAGTTCGTAGAACACATCCTGCTCATAGATTCCGCCACCCCACACGCGCAGCATATTCATATTGGACTCGGCTGCGGATACGATCTCATGACGATAACGTTCATGAGTAATTTCAGTGATGAAGCTATCATTTGGAATGTGATTGGCCCCTTTGCCAAAGACCGCAACCCCGTTTAATTCAAAATAAAAGGATGCTCCTGCTTCATCTTTGTCACGTACCAAGCGAATGGAACGAAGCCCAGTCTTCACTGTAGATTCAGCCACAGCTCGCTCACCTTGAAGCACTTCGGTAAGGAAGGTGTACATATGCGGATCACCAAGCCCACGGCTCCACCACAGTTTCGGTTCATCCATGGAGATTGGAATCTCCACAGTCTGAGTTCCGGGTTGTAGTGATACGGATCTTTCCCATCTCTGTCCATCTGCGCCGATACGAATAATCGTATCTACCGCTTGTGATGTCTCGACTTCCACAACAGCAGTTAATGAAGCTGAGGTAGCGCTTACTTCATTTTGCTGGATATACACATCATTGATTCGTACCTGTGTCCAACCTTCAAGACGTGCTTCACGCCAGATCCCACTGGTTACAAAACGCGGACCCCAGTCCCAACCATAGTGATACGGGGCTTTACGTGCAAAAATACTTACTCTCTTGTCGCCAAGTCCGCCAACATCGGACTGATCATTCGATGCCGGTAATGCATATCCGAGCTTCTCTAGCTTCGGCAGATCTTCCTGAATTGGTGACCGAAAACGTATTCGGAGAATGTTGCTTTTCCCCTTCAATACAGACTTTACATCTGCCTTCCATACTCGGAACATATTATCTGCTGATAACACATGCACCTCATTCACATACACATCAGCATATGTATCCAGACCATCAAACACCAGTTCCAGATGTTCCTGCGAGAACAACGTTTCGGCAACGTCAAATTCCGTCTGATATTCCCAATCTATCTTATCAATCCATTGTACTTCCTTCTCGTTTGTTCCATAAAAAGGATCTGGAATCTTGCCCAGCTTCAGCAAATCTGTATGCACACAGCCGGGCACCTGAGCCGGCATCCACTCTTGATCTTCGCAAGCCTTGAACGTCCAATTCTGAAAAACATGTGATTGTATTGTGCTCATGACAGCCTCCATTGTTGTTAGAGTTGGTAAACATTATTTTGTTAGGTTTTGTTATTATAAAAACAAATAACTTACAAAACAAAATTAACACGATATGCTTCTTATAGTCAATCTGTTTTGTAATTTAATTTATTATTTGGTTTCTGCATACCAAAAAGACATGAAGCTCTAACCTCTCCATGTCTTTCACCTGATTTCATTTACCCGTATGATCATTGTTAAAATGACCCTTAAATTCATATCCCATTACTGTATACTGGCGTTATATTCATCACGAATAATTAATTCCGAATAGATCAGCTTGCGTTCATAAGGCTCATCGAGATGTTTAATCCGCCACAATAGCTGATCTACTGCTCTCGTTCCCAGATTCTCTTTGTTAATATGTACCGAAGCAAGAATGGGTTCATCCGTCTGCGTATTGTCAAATCCGGTTACGGCACAGCGTTCGGGCACCTGAATGCCTCGACTTTGGAGTGCCTGAATGACAATGACAGCTGTATGGTCATTTGCACATACGATAACTTCAGGTATATCCTCCAGTTCCATTTCAGCAATGGATCTCCGGATCTCATCATACTCTGGTCCCAGCAAGCCTTCTTGCTGTTTCCCCTCCAACTGCTTCTCTTCCAGCACCGTACGATATCCAAGCCAGCGTTCTCTAAAACTTGCCGCATCGGGCAGTTGCCCTGCAAACTGGAACCTTCTATATCCTTTTCCAACGAGCATAAGAACCAGTTCTTTCATACATTTCATATTGTCCGTAAAAACCGAGTCTGCGTATATGGCAGGGTCTTCATGATCCACCATGACAAGCGGAATACGCAGCCTGTAAATCTCCAGCAATACCGATGTCGAGATGGTACCCACGGTAATGACTCCGCTGATCGCTTCGGGATTAAGGACCGAGAACATCCGATCTGAAGAGGGTTCTGTCAGCGTTAAAATATCCATTCCCTTCTCATTCAACCTCTCAGAAATGCCATCAAATACTGGCCCCCAGTATAAGGAAGATCGATTCTGAGAACGAACGTTAGGAAACAAAATCAATATCGTGCCTTGTCGCTCCGCTTCTGGCTTCATCTCAGCTGATATCTGTGTCTCCCCCGGATAACGCTTAGGCTCAGTTCTGAAATACCCAAGCTGCCCCGCCGTTCTGACAATCATCTCGCGTGTATGCTCACTCACACCAGGCTTGCCCGTCAGCGCACGGGAGACTGCGAATTTGGACACCCCCGCAGCATCCGCAATTTGCTGCATCGTTACTCTTTTGGCCATCCTACTCACCCGTTTTTCCTAATTTTCCATTCAGTGTAGCATAAAAAACAAAAATCAACAAAACAAGGTTATGTTATTCTGTTTTTGTTAGGTAGTTGTTTATCTGTTTCACAAGGTGTTCGACATAACCAAAAAAGGCCCTCTCCCCACCTTCCATAGAAGATGACGAAAGGACCCTTGTCCCCCAATTATACGCCTGATACTCCCTGATCGCCAAGTTCCGACTGTAAAACAGGGCGTTTTCTGCGCCAGAAGATAGGCTGTGGAAGTTTGATCTCTGTGATCAGAACACCGACCAACATCAAAGCTGCTCCCACATACCCTTGCAACGTTAGCGATTCCCCTTGAAAGGTAAATGCAAAGGCTGCTGCAAACAGTGGTTCTAGTGAAAAAATCAGACTTGTTCTTGTAGGAGAGGCATGACGCTGCGCGAGTGTCTGCAGAATATACCCCAAGCCGCTACACAAAACACCTAACCCAAGAATGGCTGCCCAGGATTCAGCCGTATCGGGCATACGTGGCGTTTCCAGCATAAATGTAGCTGCAATTCCCCACATCGCTGCAACACCTAATTGAACTGTCCCCAATGTTAGTGGATCATGCTTCGGTGTGAACTTGCCAGCAATCATGATATAGATGGCATACACAAGTGCTGCTAGTATGCAGAGAATATCCCCCGTGTGCAGACTAAGCTGATGCTGAAGCGTCAGCAAGCCAAGCCCGGTAACGGCAACCAGGATACTGAGCGTCAATCGTTTATCCGGCATACGACGATGCTGGATCGTCGTCAGGATCGGTACAAAAATAACGGCCAAGCTTATCAGGAATCCCGCTTGGGATGTCGTGGTTCGTTGCACACCATAGGTGATGAATACAAATGCAGCGAATAAAGCTGTCCCCATAATAGCGCCTGCCACAAGTGTTCTGCGATCCATGTTAAACAACCGCCGATGAAAAAGAAGTCCTGCGGCAATAAAGGCAATTCCGAAACGAAATGCGACCAGATTCAATTCTTGCATGGACTCCAGGCCCGATTTCATAAACAGATAGGAAGATCCCCATATAACCGTTGCGAGCAGCATCTGTATGTCCGCTCTTCTTGTTGTCTGACCTTGATTAACCTGTACACCATTCATCTTGCTTCAACCTTCATTCTATGTATTCTGAGCTGTGTGATCGTGCGTCAAACTAACTCGCCTTGGCAAGTATAAACCATCTCTTTGCATTATAAAAATGAATATTTATAATGTATTATATGAAATAAATTCATTCATCAAAAATGGGAAGGAACGGAACCATTCATGTCACTAATCAAATACGAAATTTTGAATACCGTTGTGGAATATGGCAGTCTCACCAAAGCGGCAGAAGCGTTGAACATCACCCAATCCGCAGTCAGCCATGCCATCGCCAGTCTGGAGACAGAATGCGGTTTTTCCCTGCTCCATCGCAGCCGCTCGGGTGTGCGGGTTACCGGTGAAGGGGAACGCATTCTGGGATACACACGTGAGATTCTGCGCTGGACGGAACTCATGAACCAGGAAATTTCCCTCATTCGCGGCGCGGAGATTGGTACAGTGCGTATTGGTACCTTCGCAAGTGTCTCCACACAATGGTTGCCGGGCATCCTGAAACAATTTCGCCTGCGTCATCCCGGAATTGAGATTAAGCTGTGGGAGGGCGATTATGCTGAGATTGAGGGCTGGCTGGCTGGAGGTGCCATCGATCTCGGATTTCTGTCCCTCGGCGATTCATCACCTTTTGAGACGATCCCATTGCAAAAAGACAGGATGATGTGTATCCTGCCTCTTGATCATCCTCTCGCCTCAGAGGAGTCTGTTTCGTTTGATATTCTGCTGGAGCAACCCTTTATTCTGCCCAAGTGGGGCGGAGATAACGAGATAGAACGACTGATCCGGCAGCATGCGGCCAAGCTCAATGTCGTCTATGAAGTCGCAGAAGATCAAGCCATCATGGCGATGGTCCGGAATGGTCTCGGAATCAGTTTGCTGCCGGAAATGGTACTTCAAAATCATACTGATTCACTCGCGCTCGTGCCACTCACTGGAGATCCTTATCGTACGATTGGCATGGCCTGCCCATCTTTGGGCAATCTATCGCCCGCTACGCGACGTTTTATAGAAGAGGTGCAACAGTGGCTTGGCCCGGCTATGTAAATTTGGAGAACTCACTACCTCTGTCGTTAAGATCCATTTCTCCTATCCGATACTCACAAATTGGATAACACCAAGAGTCAGCAACAGTACAGATATAATCGCAATCGTGATGCCAAAACCAATCAGGAAGCGCACGCCAGGTGAGCGTTTGTTCTGATGGCTGCCTCCCAGGTTATCCAGCTTTTTCTCAATTTGATCCAACTTTTCATTTACCTGTTTCAGATCTTGATTGGAGTTCATTCATCCATCTCCCTTTTCTGTGTATTCGATCTATTCCCACACCCGATCGAGCTGATCTGCGTAGTAACGGATGGCTCTGTTATAGTCATTGATTCTCTTGTCACTTGATGTGTCCGCAAGTTGCACGAGCAGTCGTTGCATCGCTTCTGCATGTTCACCCAGATTGTAGAGCACCATGGCATAGAAAACTTCAAATTCCCGGTACGCCGGGAATTCTGTCAAGCCCGTTTCAAACCAAGCCTTTGCCTGCTCATACTGTCCAAGCGTTCGATATGTACTGCCTAGTCCGAGTATTGCACCTGCTCTGTCCTCGCCAGAAAGTCCAAGACTCAGTGCCTTCTCATAATGCGGAACAGCTTCCCGCTCCAATCCAAGCGAATCATGTGCCCAAGCCAGCTGATACCAGACATTCGCATTCTCGGGTTCCTGGACTGTAATCTCTTGCAGTAGTTCAATCGCTTCCTGCACCTTACCTTCTTGTCTCCATCGCACGGCCTGTTCCAAATTACTCATGCTGTCACTTCCCATCTTACATTATAATTTCCACATATATGATTCAATTGTTTTATTATACCAAAAAAGCACCCCAGAGAATATGTTGTAACAACTCAAGGTTGTCCAAACGCTATTCCATAGTGTGCTTTTTCATTCAATGCAGCCAGCTAGTTTAAGCTGAAATCTCTCTGAAAACGATCTGTTCATCGTCTAATTAAGACCATACCGTATTCGCTACCATAACAATAAATACAAGCATGAGATAGTTCACCGAGATCAGAAAGTTTACTTTTGCCCACTTCTCATCATCCTGTGTCTTCAGTCCGCTAAGTGTATGCACGAACCAGATCAATCCACCGACCAGAGATACAATCAGAAATACCAGACCTACGTAGTCGTAATAATACAACAGGAATACAGCAGGAAGCAGCAGAAAAACATAAGGAATCATCTGAAACTTGGTGCGTTTCACCCCTTTAACCACTGGCAACAACGGGAAGCCAGCAGCACGATACTCCTCTACCCGGCGAATACCCAATGACCAGAAGTGTGGTGGTTGCCACAAGAATAATAGTGCAAATAGCAACCAGGCACCTGCATCAATCTCATTGGTTACAGACGTATAACCGATGACAGGCGGCATTGCTCCTGCAATTCCACCCAGCGACGTGCTCCACGTCGAACTGCGTTTCAACCACATCGTGTAAATCACGATGTAAGCGAACCACCCAAGCAGTGCCATCCACCCTGATAACGGATTCACCAGGAAAAATAGTACTGCTAGTCCCACAACACCAAGGATAATGCCATAGCCAAGTACAAACCCTGGCTTCAGATGGTTAATGTAATCCATCCTTTTTTTGGTGCGCTCCATCTTTTGGTCCAATTCACGATCCCAATAATTGTTGATTACACAAGCTGAAGCAATAACCAAGGTTGATCCAATCACGACCATGAGCAGAGATAACCAGTTGATATCCCATTTTGAAGCTACCCAGAATCCTACCGCCACCGCAAACACATTTAACCTTAGAAGTCCGGGCTTAGTTAATGCAATCATGTCTTTAAGCATGAGGCTCCTCCTGAACTATGTAAAAACGCCATTCCAATAATGATACATGTACCTACCATTAATTACAATCGCTTTCATGAATTTGTCATAACCAAAAAGCATCCCTCACCGTTCCAATGAACAGGAGGAATGCTTAAATGATGAATTTCATCTTATTTTATGGGATGTATTGTTGCACAATTTTAGTCACTTTTCCGTCCTGCACCGTCAGATGATACGGGAATACGGACAGATCAAGAATACGGGTATTCTCATACAACGATTCGAACTTGGATAATGTCACGGGTTCATTCCACTGAATGTCTGCGCCCTGCATCGTACCATCCCGATCATACAACTGCATCAACACTTCAGCATTGGCACTAACTTCAACTTGTTCCTGCTCTTTGCTGTCATTGACAATATAGTAACCATCTGGAGCACCGTCTATACCTGCTTCCGGATTGCGCTGTGCAAAAATCGCATCGGCTTCTTCACCCTGATACCAGCCAATCTTGTCCACTGTCATAAACAATTTGCCGTCTTCTATATGCATACCTTCAACATAGGCTGTAAACATCTCGGAGTTTGCAACTTGAGCTTCTTTCGCAGAAGGTTGTTGAGCGTCCGTACTACCTTGAGCATTCGCAGGGGTAAGTAAATATGTAGTCAGCACAATCATGCCAAGTAAAGCAACAACTGCACCGATCATTCCTAGTTTCCATTGTTTTGTCGCGTTCTTCATAGGTAACATCTCTCCTTAATATGAACGTTACTATTCCTTAACCGGAAGTCTTGCTTCTCAAACGCTCATGTGAACTATCGATTCCAACGTTCTTTCTTTTCCTATCATACTTCGAACAGGGATTATAAAAGTATCAGCCAGATTAAAAATAGTTACAATGTGCGTCATCACTCCTGTCTGTAGTCTCCGTAAACGGCAATAACCCCTGAAGGCATCGCCATTCAGAGGTTATTAACTTACTAATCTTAATGATTGGGTGTGGAGCTTTGTGCCAAACGAACGAGCATATGAGCCAGCATGTGACGTTCATCTTCCTTGCCGACATTCCACAGCTCCTGAAGCAGTTTTTCTTCACGATTACGTGGTTCCTCCCGAGCTGCCAGATAATCCGCTACTTTCTCGGCAATTTTGGCCATCTGCTCCTCACTTAGTCCAATCGATTCTCCCATGGCAATTCGCTTACCCAGGTATTCTTTGAATGCATCAAAGTTCTGTAAAATCTGTTCTCTTTCTTCCGGCGCAATCTTCTCAATTGCATTGTCCACCTTGTCAGTTGATACTTGGCCATCTTTATGGATTACATGATTTTCTTCATTCATTTGAATAACCTCCTGCATAATAGTTATTTATTGGTTTCAAGCTTTAAACTTAATACTCATTGGTTATCTATAATATAAACGTATTGCAGAAGTTTAATCAGTACGTTCAATTCTGTATATATCTTCTATATATGAGCAAGTACACGTTTCAAAAGAACTACAGTGGTTAATCGTTTACATATACGTAACGGTGTTTGGATATGTTAATGAACACCTTATACAATATCGAACCAGGAGGGATTTCCCATGCGTGATAAAACCAAACATGAGAAGACAAACGATGAACTTGAACCAGGAGTGAATACCGTTATCCATCCAGACAAAAACAATCCCGGACCAACCGATATGATCGAAGGCGTGGTTGGTGATATCGTGGACAACATTCGCAAAGATTTCTCACATAACTCGAAGGACAAGAGTTCTTCTTCCAAGTCAACGGATTCATCGGATAAACAAGCGTAATCCTTTTCTCCCTAGCAAAAGATAGCTCAAAAAGTCCTCCTGCCACATGCATGGCTTGGGAGGACTTTTTTGGTAATGAGCAATGGAATAATCAACCTCATAGTTGGAGGTGAAATTCATCGTGAATCCTTGGTCATCTGCTGTAACGCCTTATGAATCCAGATCGCGGCAATGGAACCTTCACCCATCGCAACGGTTGCTTGTTCTGCGTGCAGGCCCAGATCCCCGGCAATCCACACATTAGTCGCTGCCTGCAAGCTGCGCGGATCGGCTTCCACATGTTTATTATCTGCGATTACAGCTCCCAGCTGCTCCGCCAGTTCATAGTGTACCCGGTTGCCTCCAAATGCGATAAATCCACGCTCCGACTCAAAAATCTGCCCATCTTCGGTCAGAACACCGGTGATATAGCCATCCTCAATCTGTTGTACTTCCTGAACAGCCGCTTCCAGATAACGAACTCCCGCCTCTTTCATGCTCCGATGCAGCTCTGCAGATATGGGAGCCTGCTCATGATTGATATATAACAGATCATTCGTACGCTGAATTAAAATCATCGCCATATTGGCACCTGGTTCGCCAGATCCCAATAGTACCGTACGTTGATCCTGAATCTCATAACCATCGCAATCAGGGCAGACATACACCGTTCGGCCCAGCGTAGGGGTTAGTCCCGGAATGTCCGGAACTCTATCCGTGAGCCCCGTTGCCAATAACACGGTTTTGCTCCTATATTCAGTTCCTGAAGTACCGAACAATTGGATCATCTCTCCATGACGTCCTGCTTTAACAATACGGTCTTTCTCAAAAGATACACCGGTCCGCTCTGCCTGCATCCTGCCTCGTTTTCTAAGCTCTTCACCGGATACCCCATCGGGGAAACCGAGGATATTATGATAAGTCCGGCATAACGTCGATCTGCCTTCTCCCGCGTCGATTACCAACACCTGATGAGCTGAATAACGTCCAAGCTGAATGGCTGCCTGAAGCCCTGCGAGCCCTCCACCTACAATTATGCAATCAACCTCTCGCATGCTCCTTCTCCTCCTGAACTTCCATTTATCTAATTTAATTAAACAGTTTGTCCTTATATACATTAAACCGTTCAGCCAAGCTTAAACGATTCCTCATATTCCTTATCTTATACCAAAATAAACAGGCCCAAACCATCCGTAGGAATCACGGTGAGTTTGGGCCTATAAGATTTATGATTACTTAGAAGTTATAAGATTCAAATCGCGATGCATTCGAGATGGCGTTCCATACATCCGCTGTTTCGCCGCCCATATACCAGTAAGCCAGTCCAGCAATTTGCCGTTGCTCACTCATTAACACTTTGGCTGATAACGAACGACTGTCCTCTGCCCATATATATCTTGGCTTACCATTACTGTTGTACCCGATAATATATTGAACCAGACTTGCATCCCATCGTCTTACAGATCCCGTAGCATGCGCACGCATTCCCTGGTCTGCCAGTGTAATGTCCCAAGAACTGGTTGCCGGATTCACGGAAGACCAGTCTCGTGTATATAACGGAAGGGCCAAAATTGTTTTGGCACGTACCACCTCGGAGAGCATGGTATCCAAAGCCTTTTCTACCCATGGAAGAGACGCCACTGATCCTGCTTTCGGATCACCGTTCCAGTGTTCCTCGTATCCCATCAGCACCATATAATCTGATACAGCGCCCAGTTTGGCATAATCAAATGCATCCGTCCAATCAGTACCCAGGTCGGGCGAAACGTCCACGGACACCACAGCACCGAGTGCGTGCAACGTAGCCGTCAAAGAGGTCACAAATGCCGTCAGCCCTTCACGATCCGCAGGATCAACATTCTCAAAGTCCACATTAATGCCGTCCAATTTATAGGTTTTGACATAAGCGGCTACCTGTGAGATCACTGTCGCTCGGTTGGCTGAGCTGGATAACATCTGATGGGTAAGTGCCGAATCGGAACGATTCCCAAGTAATGGCCATAGCTGCCTGTCGGTGGCTGATGCCCAGGAGATCAATGCAGGGTCCGCGTGATCTGTTACTTTCATACTGCTGTTCAGGAAAAACCAGCGTGGGACAAGTGTGTTGACCTCAGACTGTTCCACTTGTTTCTTGAATTCAGTTGTAGTGGAGTTATATTGCCAGCCCAGCTGAACGCCAAGTTCATCCCCACGTTGTAACTGCTCAGACCATGTTTTCTTTTGTAAAATGGCATCGAGCATTACGGCTGCTTCTTCTCGCGTTACCTGGTCATGTGGTCGAAACACGCCTCCGCTTCCCCGCATTAGTCCAAGTTGATATACCGTCTGAACATAAGGACGTGCCCAGTCCGAGATATCCGCTGCGTCAAAATACGTTGAAGATAAGAGTGATGTCTCTACGGGTTGTTGTTTTAACATTCGAACAAGAAGGGCAGCCGCTTCTTCGCGCGTAATAGAAGCATTAGGCTGGAACGTTCCCTGACCCTTACCCTCCAGAATAAAAAGATTCGTCATGGCGGCAACATTGCCGTAATACCAAGCATTCATGCTTATATCCTGATAGGGATTAATATTATTTTTAACGGGCTTCAAACCTAGTAATCTCACCGCAAACGTCGCAAATTCTGCACGAGTAACGGCTTTCTTCGGTTCAAACGTAGTCTCTGACGTACCGGCAGCAATGCCTTTTGCCACCAGATGTGTAATGGCATCCTTGGCGTAACTGGTGTGCGTATCCTGAAACTGTTGCTGCACGGTTGCGGCCTGAACGGTAGAGCTGTATCCAGCCACCGATCCAAGTGTTAATAACCCGCATAAAACCGTTTTCCATATCCGTTGGTTCGTTATGTCTTTTAATCTATTATTCACATTAAAAAGCCTCGCTTCATTGGATTACGATCAACTATCATCGTATCAAATTGAAGCGAGGCCGTATGTGGTTAAATGTTGGGAAATGCGAAGCTTACTTGTGTACTTTTACGCGCTCTTCAATTGGTTGGAATTCTTTCTCACCCGGTGCTGCCGTTGGTTTACCAAATGGCATTTGAGCGATCAATCTCCAGTTCTCAGGAATGCTCCATTCTTGCTTCACTTTCTCGTCAATCAACGGGTTGTAGTGCTGCAAAGATGCACCCAGACCTTCTTGTTCCAGAGCAGTCCAGATTACCAGTTGTAACATACCGTTGGATTGGTTAGCCCAGATTGGGAAGTTATCTGCATAAGCTGCAAAATTTTGTTGAAGCTGTGCGATCGCATTGTTATCTTCGAAGAAGAGAACCGTACCATATCCGCTGCGGAATCCAGTCATTTTTTCTGCTGTGGATTTGAAGGCTTCTTCATTACCTACCACTTCACGCAAAATTTCTTCTGTGTGATTCCACAATTTATCATGTTGTTCACCGAGCAATACAACGGCACGGGATGTTTGTGAGTTAAAGGAAGTTGGTGTATATTTCACCGCTTCTTCTACGATTTCCTGGATTTTAGCATCCGAAATTGTAGATTCCTTGCTGATTCCATAATAAGATCTTCTGTTTTTCAACGCATCAAAAAAAGTTGTCATTCTTATTCGCCTCCCAAAATTTTTTTTCAATTGCCAACACAGTAACTATAATATAGTAACATACATTAGTCAACAAACTAATTTATTTTCACTAAATATACATTCACTGAAAACATTTCAACAAGTTTGCCCAATACAGCAATTGAAGTTATCCTTCGCCCGTCTTTTTACGATAATCCGCCCGGTATTTCTCTTCCGTAGACGAGTTACTTTTTGTCTGATCTTTATTCTTCTCTTCCTGAGCTTCCATATTCAGATCTTCCATCGGAATTGGATCTACGGTCTGTTCTTCTTCATGTCGGTCAAGCAGACTTTCGTGCTCTGTCTTATATTGTTCAGGATTGTCACGGGATTGTTCCTGTTGGGTATCGTTGTTATTCTGATCCGGTGTGCGCTGTTTCATTCATATTCGCCTCCTCTGGGTTCATTACCTTTCTTTACCTGTTCTGCGTGTCCTCTAAACACAGTGGGATGCATTCCTCAAACAAAAACCAACAAAAAAAGCCAACCAGACAAGTTGGTCAGCTCAAAGACGACTTCTATGATTGGCGATGCAATTGGGTACGGTACAGATCAGGCGAACATCCCACACTTTGTTTGAACATCCGACTAAAATGAGAAAGGCGTTTGAAACCGGACAATCGACTTGCTTCTGTCACGGTGATCTCAGGCTGAAACTGAAACAAAAGCTTCGCCTGATTGATGCGACGGTCATACAGGTATTTAAATATCGTCAAACCTGTCATTTCCTTAAACATGCCTGCCAGATATGGCTTGGACAGATGTAATTCCAGTGCCAGATCATCCAGACCAATGTCCTTCATATAATGGGTATCCACATAACGAATAATGTGTTGGACATGCCGCTCCCTCTCCGATGAGGGAAGTTGTTCCTGGACATCACCCTGGCAGATCTCTGCTACAAAATACAACAGATCACACAGTCTGACATTCATTCGCTCTTGCCTGAAATTGCTCTGACTTTGAGACAGACGATGAAGATCATGCAATAGAGCTTCGAATTCAGAGCGGTTATCTCCCTTCAGATTGACCCGGCAATTTCTGAGTTCTTCAAATGGTCTCAGGACCTCAGCCATACGGTCCGGATGCAGGCTGCTGCGAATGGCAGACGGATCAAAATGCAGTGTGCTTCGCTCATAAGCACTGCCTGGCTTCGGATGTGGTCGATGAAGAGTCAAGCCATGCATTAACACCAGATCACCCGGCTCCAGGTTATATACCCGGTCTCCTATGATGTAGGTACATTCTCCATCATGAAAATAATAAATCTCATAATGTGGATGTGAGTGGAATCCATCTGACTTGCCTGGGTTAAATATGCTGGTGGATCGGTAACTATACTCCAGTGAAGCACTAAATTGCATCATGCTCGGCACATTCATGCACCTCCTGTTCGGAAGAGGGAAACGATTTGTGTCATGCCCCTGTAGGATATATGAAAGTGAAATTATAGAATCTGTTTAATACTTTCTTGAATCTCGTCGATGGAGTCGATAGGTTCGAAGCGTTTGACCACACGACCCTCTGCATCAATCAGGAATTTCGTGAAATTCCATTTGATTGCATCGCCGTGTAACCATTCCGGTGCCTTCTCAGCCACCATTAATTTCAATAATTTGGCCTGTATATCTGTTTCATCAAAGCCAGCAAAAGGCCCTGATCTTTTCAAAAAGTCGTAGAGCGGGTGCGCCGCTTCTCCATTCACATCCAGTTTGGAGAACATCGGAAATTTCACACCATAGTTAATCTGGCAAAAGGACTCCGCTTCCGAACTGCTTCCAGGCTCTTGCTCTGCAAACTGGTTACACGGGAAACCAATAATCTGAAGTCCTTGATCCTTGTACTGGTCATACAGCTTCTGCATGTCATCAAACTGGTGCGTATATTTACATTTACTTGCCGTGTTTACGATGAGCACAGGTTTTCCTTCATATTGATAGAGTGGGAAACGCTCTCCACTGGTTCTGGTTACGGTAAAGTCGTAGATGGTTGGCATAAGTCTAGTGCACCTCGCGATAGTTATGTAGTCATACAGCATCATATGTCATTGTTAATTATATACGAAGTTTGAACTATTGTATCGCGCAAGATAAGTTACTCTCCCTTTCAACAGAAAACCCTTCTGCCGCGAAAATCTCTTCGTTCAGCAAAAGGGTTATTATATGGGATCACAGTGACAGCAGCTTCAGCCCTTCACGGCACTTCCGGCCACGCCCTGAATGATATAATGCTGACCCACGAGGAAAACGATGATCATTGGAATAATGCCTGCCGTGGCAGCGGCCATCATGCCGTTGTAATCCACATTATTCTCCAGAATAAAGTTCTGCAGTCCGAGCGGAACGGTGTACAAGTCTTTGTCGATCAGGAACACAAGCGCATTCTCATAGTCATTCCAGTGCCAGGAGAAATCAATAATGGCCAGTGTAGCCAGCGCTGGCTTCGCCAAGGGCAGAATCAGCCTGAAGAATATGCGCAGGTGACCGGCACCGTCGATGAACGCCGCTTCCGAGATCTCTGAAGGCACGGACAGGAAGAATTGCCGCAGCATAAACACCCCAAAGATCGTGAACATTCCGGGCAGGATCAATGCCCAATGCGTATTATATATGCCGACCCATTCAAACATCAGGAACTTCGGTACAAAGAGTACCTGCGGAGGCACCATCATCATCGAGAGATAGATCAGAAACAGTGTCTCCCGGCCTTTGAATTGAATACGTGCGAAGCCATAGGCTGCAAAAGCCGAGAGAAATACAGCTCCGACCGTACTAATTAGCGATATTTTCAACGAGTTCAGATAATACGTCGCAAAGGTATCCGCTCCGCTCCAGACCTTAATATGATGCTCCCAGTTCAGGCTGGAGGGTATCCACTGGATGGGATAGGTGAATACGTCCGCAGGAGATTTGAACGACGTGCTGATCATCCAGATGAACGGCATAACCATCAGCAGGGCAAACCCGGACATCAGAAGTGTCAGTATGATTTTTCGAATCTGGCTCAAGGACTCCATGCGGACTTTAACTTTAGGTGAATGTGGAGCTGTGGGCTTCGCATTCGCGGCAATTTGTTTCTCCATAACGATCCCTCCCCTCCTTAATAGTGAACCCAACGTTTCTGACCGAGCCACTGCAAAACAGTGAATATCATGATGATGGCAAAGAGTGCCCAGCTTATGGCGGCAGCGTATCCCATCTCGTAATATCGGAAGGCATTCTGGTAGATAAAAAGTGACAGGACGGTTGTGCTGTTCCCCGGCCCACCCTGGGTAATCGCTTGAATGATACCAAAGTTTTTGATCGTCATAATCAGCCCCGTAATCAGCAGCAAAAAGGTCGTTGGACTCACAAGCGGCCAGATCACTTGGCGTATCGTCTGCCAAGGACGGGCTCCATCTATCCGTGCAGCCTCAACCAATTCCTCCGGAATTTCCTGCAAAGCGGCCAGATAAATAATCATGTTGTAACCCAGCATGAACCAAATCCAGATGATATCAATCGCATACATGGACCATTCGGTTGTTGATAACCAGCCGGGAGGGTTCGTAATACCGATTCCGCGCAAGAAACCATTAATCGGTCCCGACGTTGGCTGGAACAGAAGCATCCAGACAAAGGCGATGGCAACGCCGCTGGTGATATAGGGCATAAAATAGAGAGCACGCAGCGTTTTTTGCCAATACACCGACTTGTTCAGCGCCACCGCCACGATAAATGCCAACCCCATCGATACCGGAACCGCTAACAGAAATACAAATGTATTTCGCAGCGCCACGCCAAACAGATCATCATTCAACATCCGGCGGATATTGTCCAGCCCGACGAAATTCGTCTCCGGGCTCATGAATTTGTAATCAGTGAACATGAGATAGAACGAATAGACAGCCGGTATAATAAAAAACAACAGCACGCCAATCATATTGGGCCCAATAAACAGATACCCGAGTCTGCTCTGCCGTTTCATCCAGGATTTATGCATATGCTCCCCCACTCCTTAACATCTGTTCTGGAATTAAGCATAACAAGATGTCCTCTAACATTTAAGGAACATAACCCTGTACCTGATATCACAGATATATGTATTTCGGCAGTGACTTTCGGGAGGGAAACAACATGGAATTGTTCTATTGCTTATATAGAAAAAACCGCCCCATTGGGACGGCCTTTGGACTCATTGCTTTTGCAACCTATTGATTCTGCTTCAGCCAGTCATTATGGCGTTTGACCATGTTCTGTACCGTTACTTCGGCAGTCTGGTTACCGAGGAAGAACTTTTCATACTCCTGTGCACGAAGATCGACCACTTCCTGCGCAATGCTACGGACAAACGTAGGTGTCTCGTCACCGTACAACACAAATTCCAGAGACTCTTTATCATAAGAATCGGCATAATCGCCCAGCAGATGATCGATCGCAGTCTGTTGATCAACCGCATTGGAGGAAGGCAAACGTCCACCCGCAGCCATCGGCATCATTCCCCCATCGGCGTACCATTTCAGGAACTCCCATGCGGCTTCTTTATTTTTCGACTTGGAATTAATCGCAATAAAGTCACCAAGTCCTCCACTCTTCACCATATCTGCTTCTTGTGCAGCCAGTCTCGGTACAGGGGCAAAGGCAATTTTCCAATCCCGAGGGAACTCGGTCATATTGTTTGATGTGCGGATCAGCCATTCGCCGATATTAATCATGGCAGACTCACCGCCAAGGAACATGTTTTCCACCGGCATTTTGGAAGTCAGCTGCTCTCCGAGCGGAGGGGTGGTTGCATCCTCCTTCATCATTCCGTTCAACGTCTCCAGCCATTTGGTAACGAGTGGATCATCGAGGTTGGAAGTACCGTCTGCCTTAACATAACCGTTCTTCACCAGAACGGAATCGAGCGGATCTACATAGGAAGCGGTATGCTGCACCAATCCGTACTTGAAGCCAGCAGCCTTCAGTTTGAGTGCATATTCACGAGCTTCATCCCATGTCCAGGCTTTTGGTACACTCAGTCCGGCCTGATCAAGCGCTTTCATATTTAAAGCGAAGAAGGCAGCGTTTTTCTTGGTTGGCATCCCGTAATATTTGCCGTCCACTTTCCAGGAAGCCGCATCTTCACCCATTTTCTCATCAATGTTGTAGTCGGTGAACTCGCCCAGATCCAGTGCCGTACCGCCATTGATGCGTTTATCCAGATTTGTGAGGGTATAGTTGACATACAGGTCCACGTTCTGCCCGGTGGACAGCGCCGTATCCAGCTTCAGGTTGCCATCATCATCATTCACAAACCGCACATATTCCACCTGAATATCAGGATGCTCCGCATTCCAGGTATCCACCACTTCCTGTGGACCATTCTCGGGCGGCACCGCGCCCCACATGGTGAGCTTCACTTTTCCCCCTGCCGCTCCACCTCCGTTATCTCCACCGTTCGTCTCATTTTTACCTACACAGCCGGCAAGCAAGCCCAGCATCAGCGCACCTACGATTAATCCCGTTAATCCTTTTTTGATTCTCATCTGGTCACATGACCTCCCTGAATTGAAGTGTACCTTCCGTTACATCGTAGCAGGGACCTTGCTGGGTTCATAAGATACATATCCATGATTCGGATTGAACAAAAATACGGATTTACTTGTGCTTGCCTGAGCACTCGGTACACATATTCCTTCTACTCATCCTGTGAGTCACGAACGATGGCGATACTGGCTGGGCGTGCAACCGGTCCAACGCTTGAATATTTTAATGAAATAATTATCACTTCCGAACCCTACCCGGTGACCAATCTCCTGTACAGGAAGGTCCGTCTCGCGCAAGTATTCAGCCGCTTTCTCCATCCGTACCCCATGCAGGTAGTGAATCAGGGTATGGCCGGTTTTCTTTTTAAACAGAGCACTCACATAATTCTCGCCCATCATCACATATCGTGACATGGATTTGACGGTAATGTCCTGGTCGTAATGCTGCCCGATATACTGAATTATTTTGCTAATCTCCGGATGCTTCACAATCGGCTCACGAACAGGTGTAAATGGAAGATCCGTATCAGACGGGGGCGCAGAAGGGACCGTAAGAGAATCAGGCGAAACAGGCGTTGATGTGAGAACCGATGTGGAAGGTGGCACTTGATGAGGATCTGTCTCTGTCCGGGCTTCAGTCGAAGCTCCCAGTTCTGCACTTACTTTACGGAGCGTATCACGCAGTGAATTCACACTCATGGACAGTTTCAAAATATAATTGGAAGCCCCGTATTCCATTGCACGGCGTACATATTCGAACTCCCCCATACAGGTGAGCATGACAAATTTGGTTTTTAACCCGGCCTGACGGGTCTGTTTGAGTAATTCCAGACCATCCATACCTGGCATGACAATATCGGTCAGTACCAGATCCGGTGTATCCTGTATAATCATCGCCAGCGCTTCGGTCCCATTACCGGATTCCCCGATGACCGTGAAGCCCAGCTCTTCCCAGGAAATAATCTCTCGTACCGACTCACGTACGAATACCTCATCTTCTACAAGCAATACCTTCCACATGCCAGATTCCCCTCTCCAGTCGTAGGGCGTTTCTCAAAACTCGCGAAGTGCATCTTTTACCGCCTTTTCGCCCCATGCTTCGTCACTTTCCCTTGACGTGCCTCGGCACGCCTGCGGAAAACTTCCTTGCTCGGAACGAAAATTCAGCAAAATCTGCTTCCTTCGGAGTTTTCAGACACGCCCTAGTCTGATCGCTTCTGTAAGTAAGGCGTCGACAATAAAAAAGGAATGCTGAACCTCACTAATGTCCCCGGCTTGGTATCAATCACTTCAAGTTCACTTTGGCCTTTGAACAATAATCGCAATCGTTCCTTAAGGTTAGACAGACCAATTCCCGGACGTGTGCGGGTCATCTGCTGACGCCGGGATTCCTCCATTCCAATTCCGTTGTCTGCCACCTCCAGCATCAGCTTTCCTGTGTCTTGCCTGTAAATTCCGATGCGGATCTGACCAAGCTGCTCCAGTGGCCCGACACCGTGGTGAATGGCATTCTCCACCAGTGGCTGCAAGCTCAGCTTGGGCACGAGCGCATACTCAAGTTTTTCGTCAAATTCACAAGTCACCTCAAAGCTATCACGGTAACGAATCCGCTGGATATGAAGGTAGGCTTGAACCAACTCAATCTCGTCCTTCAGGTATACCAATTCGACCTGTGAATTCAGGCTGACCTCCAGTAATTTGCCCAAGGAAACACACATCTCGGAGATCTCTTCATTCCCGCTGCGGATCGCACTCCATTTCATTGTATTCAATGTATTCAGGAGAAAGTGCGGATTCATCTGGGCCAGGAGCATATGAAAATGTACCGCTTCCTTCTGGCGTTCCTCCGCCTTGAGTCTGTTGATCATCTGATTGGCATCATCCAGCATCGTATTGAACGTACGGGTCAGTTCCAGCACTTCTCCGCGGCTGCGGCCTTCAGGGATACGGACCTTGAGGTTTTTGCGTACAACCTCCTTCATCTGGTTCTGCAGATGTGATAAAGGCCGAGTGAACGTCGCCGAGATCATAAAGGCCATGAGCACAAATGCTGCTGTGAAGCCAAAAAACGTTAAAAAATAGCGCTGCTTAAGCCCCGATATCTCCGTAAACAACACAGCTAGTGGAATACGATTTACCATGTACCAGTCCAGTGACTCGATGTATACGTAGTTAATCAGCGTATCTGAATCATTATCCGTCAGATAGGCCTCTGCCGGATGAAGTGCAATTTCCCGGGTCACGTCTGGGGAAAGTACCGCTTTTTCGGACGAGCGGGCAATCGTTTCCCCATTGCCAGTAATCAGGAAATACTCCTGATTGCTCTGCGAATCCTTCAGCATAGACTGAAACCAGTACGAATAATCGATGCTGATCCGTGCCATTCCGTACCTTTTGCCGCCACTGTCCTTCATATACGCATAGAGGGACAAGAGATACGGGCTGGAGGATAACTCCCGCAGGACATGGTTGGTATCCCGGGCATCCCAGCGGTAGAGCAACTCTTCTGATGGATATGAGTTTGAATCAGTGTTGCCCTTGATGAAGGTCATTTCTCCAAGATGCTTGCGAAATTGTTCCCGATAAGGGCCATAGGCCAGAGCTTTTTTGGGCAAATACGAAGTGTAAACGTTATCATGAAAATCTAACAGCGTGAAGTACACGGAAGGATTATATAGAAAAAAACTGTTGTTGATCATCTTGAACTTCTCTTCCACCAACGACTTATTCTCAAGCGGAGAACGATTGTCTGGAGAAGTCAGGGCGTTTCTTACGGCTGAATCCTGTTCCAGAAAAATCAGGGTTTTAAATGCAATACTCATCTGGTCCTCCAGAGAACCATACATCTGCACCAGTTGCTCGTGGCTCTGTTCGCTGATTTTTTGCTCAACCAGAGATTCGATCTGTCCATAGTTGTAGACATTAAGTACGCTGAATGGCAGCAGAATCAACACCACAAACGCACCAAACAGCCGATACCTGAGCTTATGCGGCAAAAAGGTCTTCCAGTCGGGCTTTGTCATCCCCTCAGCGCTCCTCCTGCAATTATTGAGATCATTATACCATCAGTTCCCCCGCTTCGGCCGGGGCCGGGCTCATTCGCATGGATATGTGATACCAGTTGCCAGGGAAGGGATAGAGATACACAGATTTGTTCTATTGCATTAAAAAAACCGGAGATCTGGGATCTCCGGCTAGGCTAGATATAACGACTTAGCAAATTAGGATATAGGCTCCACTCCCCAGACAAGCTCGCCGTTCCGGTAAAGAGTTACCTTGGTCCAATCGGCAAAAGAGGTCTGCAGCGGGTTAAAGGAATAATCATCCCCTTCGCTGTAATTGGACCAGTCTGCTTTGTGCAACCGGGTATGTATCTCCCCAGAGGTTCCTCCGATCGGGATCAGGCCTGCTCCGGTACCGAACTTCAGTTCCAGATAATGGTCCGCTCCAGGAACAGGTGCAGGCAGTTTCACAATGCTGCCGCTGATCTGACTGCCTCCAAGCTGTGCATAATCACAGAAAAAGGATTGTTGTTTCTCCCCGTCCACTGTATACCAGTAACGAATTGTCAGTTCATTCAGGCTAACTGTGGAGGTACCGTTATTGTGAATGACAAACTGCGGTTTCATTTGGTTATCGAGCAGATTTATATCCCCTGCACGATAGGCTAGAGTCAGATTGCCAGCAGGCTCTGGCGGCCCTCCACCCTGGACCTTTGCGGAAGCTTGAACGGAGTTCACACTCTTCCCAACGCTGTTAACCGCATTCACCACATAGTAGTAGGTGGTTCCAGCAGATACCGCCATATCCTTATAGCTTGTTCCCGATACAGCGGCCACAGATGTATACGGTCCGGCTGCTGTCAGCGACCTGTTTACCGTATAGGAGGTCGCACTTGCAGATGCACTCCAGCTTAGATTGATGCTGTTGTCGCTAACCGCAGTGGCGGTCAGATTCTGCGGAGCGGCAGGTACTGCCTCGACCTGGACCGTCTCTAATACGGACCAATAGGCTGGCTTGGACTGGAGTCGCTCGTCGAAAAGCAGCGGCCAGTTGTTGCGGGCGACCGGGAAGGTTCGTAGCCAGGTATTGGCATCATCCTTGCCCCACAAGGTAACATTTTTGACTGTATCCGTATGCCTCAGGAAGATCTGGAACAGGGACTTGTACAGCGCCGCCTGCTGTGTCTTCAGTTCTTCCGGGAAGATATCATAAGATTGCGAATCATTGGAATACACACTTACATCAAGCTCAGTAATATGTGTTTCGAGGCCCAGCGCCTTAAATTTGACAATGGAACTTTCAATTTCCGAAAGGGTTGGATAAAAGAGGCTGATGTGTGTTTGATGGCCGACTCCGTCAACAGGCACACCCTTGGCTTGAAGGCGAGTGATCAGATTGTAGAGGGCCTGACTTTTGGCCGGCTCATGGGTATTGTAGTCATTAATAAACAACTTGGCATCCGGGTCGGCTGCATGGGCGAATTCAAATGCTTTCTCAATATATTCTTCCCCGGCAATCTGGTACCACAGACTGCGCCGCAGGCCATCCGGCTCGGAGGCATCAATGACTTCATTCACAACGTCCCAAGCGTAGATCTGGCCTTGATAACGCTCCATTACCGTCTCAATATGCTGCTGCATCCGTTCATACAGCACCGTTTTGCTCACCAGATTGCCGTTGGCATCGTGGAATACCCAATCCGGAGTTTGTGTATGCCAAACGAGGGTATGCCCGCGTATCTCTTGTCCGTTCGTTGCTGCAAAAGCGACTGCGGCATCCGACCCGCTGAAATTATACATACCCTCTTGCGGCTCGGTACTGTCCCATTTCAGAACATTGCCTGGTGTCAGACTATCAAAATGCTTCGTAAGCAGCTGCTTGTCCGGTTCGGTCAGCAGTTCATTGTTCGTGAAGGCCGTCCCAATTCGAAACTTGCCCGCAAAAGCATCCTGTAGGGAAGGAATGTCTTCTTCGATCACAATGGGTCCGAGATCTGGCAGCTTCTCCAATCGGAAATCATCCACATAAAAAGAAGCTGTGGCACGGTCTGGCACTTCAAAATAAACCGATAACTGATTCGCTGGTTCCAGCATTTTAAACTGTGCAGTAAGCTTGGTCCATCCGCCTGCGGATGCGGTACCGAATGTTAAATTTTCATAATGTGTTGTATCTGGCAGGGTACGCTGTAAAGACATATTGAGGTTTGTGCTGGACGCTCCCGCCGGAAGCTTCACCCAGCCAGTGAACACATACGTCTGTCCCACCTCCAAAAGTTCTGTCACATCCAGCGCTGGCCCATGCCATGTCATAGCACGCCCGCTCACCTCCAGTCCATAATCTCCAGTACGCGCTGCAACGGCGCTTGCATGAAGCGTTTCTACTTCACCGCGTCCGCTCCAGTTCTGGACCGTGCCATCTTCAAAATCATGACTCAGAATCAAGGTATTCTCCTCTTCTGCCGCATGAACAGATGGAGCTACCCAATACAAAGGAACTAACAAAGTTATCATCAAAACAAATTTAAGCGCTTTCAAAAATATCATTTTTCTCATCGCTTCCATTCTCCTTTATCGAATATTAGGATGAATTCCTTATTCCAAAGGCTAAGGCCATATCCACCTCCTTGGTTTTAATTATAAAATCAGAGTCCTCATTCAAACGGATACGGGGGGCATACGTTCGGATAAGGACTCCATATGGTAAATTATAGTATAAATTGTCTATGATCTACAACTGAAATGTACTTCCCCTCTAATTTCGGTTAGAAATGCAGTATCCGTTGCTTCTGCACTCATTCGCACCAGCTCCTCCATAATCTGGGCAACCCGTAACGAAGTGTATACCTGGTGCTCCGCTGGCTTCAAAAGTTGTCTTTAAAGTTGTCTTCAAGCTTTCTGCTCACTTCTTTCAGCTTACACCCTGTGTCTCCTGCGATACTCAGATGGACTTATGCCCAACGTTTTGGAGAACACTCTACTCAGATAAAAACCGTTCTCATATCCGCATCGCTCGGCAATTTGGTTAAGGGTCAGGCTGCTGTCAGCCAAGAGGTTCTGCGCTTTTTTCAGACGGACCCGTTTGAGATAGCCTGATGGCGTCTCCTGAAAAGCTTCCCGGAAACGCCTTGTCAACTGCACCGGACTCAAGGCCAGTCGCTGTGCCAATTCCTGAAGGCTGATCTCCTCTTCCGCCCGCTCCTCCAGCAGCCCTGCCGCTTCAGCCATTCGTGCGTCTTCGGTAAATCTCCGCTCCTTTAAGCGATTCTGTCTGCGTTCCACCTGATACAACTGCCACAAATCCATCATAAAATGTGTCTTCCAACGGGCAACTCCCCCCTTATTTTCCTCACTGTCCTGGCGTAAATAAGCGTACGTCGAGGCTAACCGCTTCGTGTCATTAATCAGCGATTTTCCGGCTGGTGGCAGAAACTCCTCCTCCTCCAGGCTACTGCTAAACTGTAAATAGTGAAATGTCAGCGGGGTAATGACTGTCCGCCGAAAAGGAACCGCCGGGGGGCACAGCACCAGATCGCCAAAACTCGCTTCTCCGATCTGACCCCCAATCTCATAATGGAATATTCCCTCTTCGACGGCAAAAGCCACCCAAGTCGTATAGATATCTTCCGTAAGAGCAAATTCCCCTTTTTGCTTCCAGTAGATGTGGTTAAGCAGCTCCATGACTTGACCACCCTTTCTGTGAAATAAAGTATATGTTTGATGATAGTATAGTGCATTTAAAAAGTGAATATATAAATCTAAGATGAAATTATAGATATGTAGTTGGAGTGAAGGTGGATCTAACTTCAGTTAAGGAGGTCACAGATATGAAACAAGAGCATGTACAATACGACATCACCGTCATCGGCGGAGGACTTGCTGGTGTATGCGCTGCGATAGCCGCTGCCCGCATGGGGCAACAGGTGGCGCTGGTGCAGAACCGCCCCGTGCTTGGCGGCAATTCCAGCAGCGAGGTTCGGGTCTGGGTGTGCGGTGCCACCGCCCACGGGATTAACCGTTATGCCCGGGAAACGGGTATTATGGGGAAATTGTTTGTAGAGAATCAGTATCGTAATCCGGAGGGCAATCCCTATCTCTGGGACTTAATCATTCTGGAAGCCGTTCGAGCTGAATCCAACATCAGCCTGTTCCTGAACACGGATGTACATGAAGTCGAGGCTACTGGCGATGGGGATGAACGAAAGATCACCTCTGTCACTGGCTGGATGATGGGTTCTGAGCGCAAAATCCGATTCGAAAGTCAGATCTATCTGGACTGTACGGGTGATGGATTGGTCGGCTTTCTGGCTGGAGCCAAGTTTGCACTCGGCCGGGAAGCCCGCAGCGAATATGGCGAAGAGTGGGCACCTGAGGTGGCTGATCAGATCACGCTGGGCAGTACACTTCTCTTTTATACCAAAGATGCTGGTGCGCCTGTCCGCTATATCCCGCCCTCTTTTGCCAAGGATATTACACAGACCAGCATTCCGATTCGCCGGGTCATTCGCAGCGGGGATTCCGGTTGTCATTATTGGTGGATTGAATGGGGCGGTGAACATGACACCGTTCATGACAATGAGCTGATCCGTGATGAACTGTGGTCCGTGATCTACGGGATCTGGGACTATATCAAGAACTCCGGCAAGTTTGATGCAGATCATATGACGCTGGAGTGGATTGGTTCTCTACCTGGCAAAAGGGAGTACCGCCGCTTCACGGGTGACTATGTGCTCACCCAGAACGATATTATCAGCCAGCGGGAGTTCCCGGATGCCGTTGCCTTTGGCGGCTGGTCCATTGACCTGCATCCTCCGCAGGGCATGTACGCCGAAGCGAGTGGCTCGAAGCATATGCATGCCAATGGCGTATATCACGTGCCGTTCCGCTCGCTGTATTCCGCGAATGTGCGGAATATGCTCATGGCCGGGCGCGACATCAGTGCATCACATGTCGCCTTCGGCACAACGCGCGTCATGGCAACATGCGCGGTCATCGGCGAAGCCGCGGGTACGGGCGCGGCGCTCTGCACGTCCATGGGGGTGTCGCCGCGCGAGCTGCACGCGAGGCATCTAGCGGTCCTGCAGCAGACGTTGCTGCGGCAGGACGCTTCCATCATCGGGGTGCGCAGCCACGATGAGCTGGATCTGGCCCGGCGTGCCCAGGTTACAGCCTCCAGCACGCTGACGGGCATCGCCCTTGAGCAGCCTGGCGAGACGTACCCGCTGGGTACAGATGTCGCCCTGTTGCTGCCTGTGCATCCAGTGCTCAGCGGCCTGGAGCTACTGCTGGATGCATCCAGCGATACCGCACTGACGGTAGAGCTGTGGGATACGGGGCGTAAGGAGAACTACGTCCCGCATTCGTTACAAGTTACGGCGACCGTTAACGTGACGGCGGGAACCGCGCAGTGGGTGAAGCTTCCGCTCGAATGGCGACCGGAAGAACCGCAGAATGCTTTTATAATCATCCGCTCCAATAAAGCAGTCTCACTCTACCATTCGACAGAAGCACACAGCGGGGTGCTAATCTTCTTCAAAACAGAAGAAAACCACGTGTCCAAAAATCTGGAGGATCATGCCACGGATCAGCCTGTCGTATTATGGTCCATGCAGGGGTTGGCGCGTCAGCCATTCTGCTATCGTACCCTCTCTGAGACTTCGGCATATTCAGCGGACAACACGATTAACGGTTATCATCGCCCTTACGGTGGGCCGCAACAGTGGATGTCGCAGCCGATGCAGTCTGGCAATCCTGAATGGGTGCAACTGACATGGGAAGAGCCACAAACCTTGGCTGAGTTGCACTTGACGTTTAATGATGATGTGAACGAGGATCTGGTTAATTTACATCACCATCACACAACATTCCGTGTGATGCCTGAGCTGGTGCGTGATTATCACGTGGAGGTACTGACTCCTGCTGGCGAATGGACACAAGTCGCAAGTGTTCAAGAAAATCACAAAAGAAAAGTTATTCATTCCCTGGATATCCCTGTATCAGCTCAGGCTCTGAGAATCATAATTGATGCCACAAATGGCAGCAGATATGCCGAATTAATCGAGATTCGAGCTTACTAAAACAAAAAGGAGGATACAGGAAACTGTATCCCCTATCCTCCATACAAGTCTGCCTTATTCTATTCGGCGGTTGGAGCCCGTAAGCCCTCAATCAGGATAAACAACGTAAGTGCTTGTCCATAACCCATCGGACTGATCGCTATATCTTTATAAAACTGAGCATCCTGCCCCACAGGTGTACCATAGGACACCTGCTGTACAACGCCGTTATCATCAATCTGTTTCAACACCGCTTCAAGCGCACTCAAGCCATTCTGGCGATAGGATTCATCCAGGTATCCATACCGAATTCCCTTAAGAATGCCGTATCCAATCGCTGCCGTTGCCGAGGTTTCTTTGTAAGAGGTTGGATCATCCAGCACAGTGTGCCACATGCCATCCTCACCTTGAAGCTTGCTCAGTGCTCTGACTTGAGCGGTTGCTGTATCCAACAGATAGGCCTTTAACCCGTCTTCGATCGGAATGATATTCAGGAAATCCATAACTCCCGCCGTATACCATGCATTGCCTCTTCCCCAATGAACAGCACCATAGTTATGATTTTCATTGAAATCCCAGCCATGATAGAACAATCCGGTTTTCTTGTTATATAGATATTTGATATGCACAAGGAACTGTCGTTTGGCTTCTTCCACCATGTCGGGTTTCTTGAAGTATACCCCTGCCTTGGCCAAAAATAGCACCGTCATAAACAGGGTATCAATCAGAATTTGACCATCATTGGCATCTCCCGTAATCATATGTTGAAACGCACCATCTCCGGTTCGCAACAGTCCATCCATGATCCAACTGCTCCACTCCTCACAGACCTGTTCGTACTCCCTGTTTTCGGTCAGCTCGCATAGTGAGATCAAAGTAAGGAGCGGAGCGCAGGTGTTCACATTTTTTTCCGGTAACCCTTCCATCAGCCTTGCATTGTACCATGATTCGAGAAATTCCAGCACTTTAGGATCTTTCGTTGCCTCATGGAGTTGAAGCAAGCCATACAGACCGACACCTTGTGGCCATTCCCATAGATGTATGTCGATTAGTCCGATGGGAAACTGTTCATTGATACTTGTGTTTTTCATAGACTCCATCGCTTGGGATACCTTGCTTATTCTCTCCTGCAGCACCATTTGATTCGGCATGTTGGTTATCACTCCCTTGGTTTCTTGCAAATGATTCAGCGCTACATGTCCAGTAACTTCAGTTGTCCCTTCACTCCATAACCTTCATGTATAATTTCCTCTTCTTTAATAAGAAAAGGCTTGTTCATTCCCCATTGAATTGGACCATATACCGGGTCTGTTAGAGTGAGAGTTAAAGCTTGATTATCGAATTGCGGGCTTGCAGAACAAACTTGGTTGATAAAAGCGTCAAATGACCCGAATTGCTGTTCGCTTCCTGCTCTTATAATCCAGGCGTTACGCAAGCCAGGTGAAATAAGCTCACGTTTTCTTGTCACCCCGCTGCTCTCCATACTCGTCCCGTTGGCCGCATATATAGCTGCATAACCCTTATCCAAACGGGCAAAGTGCCAGTTCTCATGCCTTACCCATTCCGTGAAGGAGTGAGTAGGAAAATAAGCATGTGTCCAGTCAGAGTTGTTATCCGCAGGAATATCAAACATCATCAAAGCGATCCCCTCATGCTGAACAACATCGGGCAATATCCCATTCCCAGCCCAGAAGCAAGGTCGACCATCCCCATGCTTGTATATTTCTGCCGGATGATTCACCCAGATCAGCGCCTCAGGTGACAGAGATAAATGCTGGACATGCTCCTGATAACCTGGCTTGCCTGGACGAAAGCGAATGATTGAGGATAAGGAGTATTCCCTGGTCCGACAATGATAGAGCTTGGCGTAACCTCCCTTGCCCTGCTGATTAGCGAACACCAACTGCTGATTGTCCCCAAGCAACAGATGCTCCTGATATGCTGCTGGAGGGCTGTAATCCGATAAACTCAAGGCAACATTGCTTATTGAATAATTGTTTACATTGCCAACGCCATAAGCGATCCAGCACATTGAAGTGGTTCCCGCTGCATAACCACCCAGCAGTTCCTTCTCATAGCTGCGCCCAAACGTTGTGGACAAGACTCCTTGATGCATCTGAACGGTAATATAATAGAATAATAGGTCCATTGCCTTTTTGGCTTGCTGTCTGAGCTGTTCATTATGGGCAAATTCATAGATATGCAACAACCCAACCGCATCAATCGGAATGTATGCACTCGAATTCCATTCTGCCAATCCTTCATCCAAAAAGCGCTCAAACCATAATGCAAGCCTCTGCTCTGCTTTTTGACGGTGTACTTCACCGGATTCACCACTGTTGCTGAACGTTTCATCTCCAAACAGCTGTCCGGCTAACAGTTCATTGGTATGGAACAACAAGGCATGGTTCTCACTGAAGAACCACATCACATCATCGCCAGGTTCATCAATCCAATACCGATAGCCCAGAATACTTGCTTTCACCCGATCCCAGAACGATTCACTAAACAGACCGCTATTTCGCTCATCTCTCCAAAGACGGAACAGTCCCACCAGATAGAAGTCACTGCAATCCTTCCGTTGCTCAATCCCTTCCACACCCTCAAGCAAAATGTTCTCCGCTTCTTGCAGATTACCTCCTGTTTTGAGCATGGCAATGGCCTTATGAATATTGGGACTGCCCTTCTCGGCAATACATCGCAGAGCCAAGGATTTGCGGGCTTCAATATCCGCAGCTTGCTGAGCTGCCTCATCATAGCTCGTATCATAGGATTGGCAGCCAAACTTCTTGGTTAGTACAACATTTGAAACTGAAATAGCCAGCGTGAAATATACGTAATGATGACCGAGTTGATTCGTATGTGCAAGGACCAAGTCCGTTTCCTTTTCGGCGATGTGTATCGTCTTGTTTTCGGTACCGTCAAAAAAATTGCCATACTGAATATCAACCTCTCTAACGATATCCGGCAAGGGAAGCGGCAGCTTGAGCTTAATCTGCTCACCTCTGAAGAGATCCGAAGGAAAATAAGCCTGTTCGAGGGCTTGCTCTGCGGATTTTACAGACTCAGCCAAATGAGGAGCAATAGGCAGGGAAATCACCAATTCCTCGTCTCCCAGATATTCCAACGCAAAGGCATACATGGTATCCCGCTCAGCCAGATCCTCCCAGCAGGCATAGATCTCATTAATTCCAGCTAAAAGTTCAGCTTTAATTACGATTTCCTGCTCCTTGTTACGCATGAGTGGCGCAAAATCCGTTACCATTTCCCCATTCACCCACAACGTCAGACTGCCATAGGTCTTAATCCGCAAAGAGGCGGTATGAGCAGTCGGAGAAATGAGTCTTGTCGCCGCGTAACTGCGCAGATGTGTCGGCACAAACCAAAATCCTGATTGCTCCACACGTGGATTATTCCAAGGAGAATACAGTGCCCAAGGCATTCCGTTCTCTTCTCCAACGAAGTCGTCTCCCGGGCTAGGAAACTCGCTCCATTGATCAAAAAATCGCTTCACAGGCTGCGTTCTCCTATGTTCTACAAATTCCTTTCTGCATGGATTCTCATGAATGGCAAAACCATCGATAAGCCAATCATTAATATCTCCCTCCATCGTTGTTGGAACAAAGGCAACAGGCTTTGTATATATGCCGCTGATCATCCAATGATTAATGACCTGATTGTGACCTAATTTCATAGGTTTATAATTCAAGGTATCCATCCCACTCCGGGTGGTATCTGACATTCAACTCATCCTTTCATTCCTGAAGTAATCATACCGCTGACAAAATACCGCTGGAAAACCATAAAAACAATCAGTACCGGAAGCATCGTGATGACGGACATCGCAAGCAAACTTCCCCAATCCACGTTGTATTCACCAATAAAATTAGAGAGCGCAAGCTGAATCGTATATTTCGATGGATCACTAATCGCAATTAACGGCCATACAAAATCATCCCATCTCCACATGAAGGAGAAGATTGCAAGCACCGCAAGAATCGGCTTCGCTATCGGAAGAATAATGCTCCAGTAAATTTTCCATTCGCCCGCTCCATCCATCCGGGCAGCTTCCAACAGCTCGTCCGGTACGGACAACAAATACTGCCGCATAAGGAACACACCTGTTGGGGTTGCTGCTGGCGGGATAATAATCGCGAGTAGGCTATTATACAACCCCAGTGCACTCAGCACTTTGAATATAGGGATCATAATTACCTCAATCGGAATCATGAGTGTTGAGACAAAAGCAATTAATATGATCGCGCTTCCGCGGAAGCGATATTTCGCCAATGCAAAACCTGCCATGGAGTTAATCAATAACAGTAGCAGCGTTGAGCTTACAGTTACGATTGTACTATTCATAAAATACAAGCCAAAATCGCCTTTACTGAATGCCTCCTTGAAATGCTCGAAGGTGATTGGCTGCGGCCATAACTTGGGAGGGAAGCTGTACAGATCGCTATTCGTTTTTAGAGAAGAAATCACGACCCACAGGACAGGCAGGAGCCACACCACTGCGGCAACACTTAACAGACTGTAGATGAAGATTTTGACCATAGGCTTCATTACCATTACGTAGCCCCTCCTTTCGATAGACGGAATTGCAGAGCCGAGAATCCACCAATAAGGATAAACAGTATCACCGACATCGCACTGGCCAGACCGAGCTCCTGTCTGTTAAAGCCAATCTCATAAATATATTGAACAATATAGGTAGTATCTTTGCCCGGACCACCACCTGTAAGCGCAAACATAAGTGGAAATGCTTTGAACGCGTCAATCAGAGTCAGCATAACAACAAGCAAGCTTGTCGGCTTCAAAAGCGGGAGCGTGATATAGCGGAACACCTTCATTCCCGTTGCCCCATCCAAGCGGGCAGCCTCATAATAATCCGTAGGTATAGCCTGCAAACCCGCGATAAAAATGACCATGAAAAAGCCTGCACGTGACCATACTGTCGCGATGATTACTGCCGTATTTGCCCAAAAGGAAGAGGTTAAAAAGCCGACAGGTTCCACACCAACCACGGTTAACAGATGATTCAAGATGCCAAATGAATCTCCGAAAATCCACTTCCAGGTCAATCCTACGATAATGTAAGAAATCATGGTCGGCCAGTAAAATACGGCCCTGAAGAACCCGCGCATTCTAATCTCGCGTGCAAGCAGTAAAGCAATGCCTAACGCTGCTGCATATATTAGAGGGACAACAATCGCTGCATAAATCCCCGTTCGTCCGATGGTCGACCAAAATTCCCGATCCCCTATAATTTTGATATAATTATCCAGCCCGTTGAACTTCATTGGGTTCAATCCATCATAGACATGAAAAGAATAATAGAGGCCCAATAAAGAAGGAAATACGATAAAAGTTCCAAAGATCAGGAGGTTGGGTAGTATAAACAGATAAGGAGCAATAACGAGCTTCCTGTTCTGTTTTGCCAGCGTATTTTTGTTTAATCGTTGTCCTTCACTCATCTGCTTGCCCCTTCCTTATGCGTTATTCGAAAGGGAGGCTTCACAGGAATCGGTAAGCCCCCGTATACGAATTAACCAAAGCGCTTTACGTTTATTGACTGCCAACAGCCTCGTTAATCAGTTTGGCTGTTCGATCCAATGCCTCCTGCGGAGTTGCCTTATCGGATAAAACCTCAACAATATTATTTTTCAGGTCCGTTGAAATTTTGGATATAATGGTCTGTCTGGACCAGTCATTAGCTGCAAGAGGCGAACTGTTCTTCAGTTCATCCGCGAAAATTTCAAACATTTCCTTGCCGAATTCATAATTCAATACAGAGCTGTCCTTCCGTGGACTCATAAACAATGATTCTTGGTTATATTTTGAATTTACTTCTTTGGACGTTAAGTATTCAATAAATTCTGCCGCCTCCTGCTCATATCCGCTGCCTTTGAAAGCCATCAGAAACTTCCCGCCTGGTACTGAAGAACGTTGTGTTCCTTTTGGCATATAGGTGACTCCCCATTCAAAATCGGTGATATCCTTGTAATTGCTGATCATCCAGTTGCCAGCCCAGTGGGTAGCCACCGTCCCGGAACGGAACAGGTTGTTCGGATTTTCCCCTCCGAGCCATACGGATTCGGGCATGATCCCTTCTTGATGAAGCTGCTTGAACTGCTCCATGCTACGGATTCCGGCTTCACTGTTAATCGCTGCTGCAGTGCCATCCTCTGTTAAGATGCTTCCGCCATTCTGATACAAAAGAGTGGACCATCTATGCGGTGTGACATCCCATACCATGCCATAACGTGCTCCGCCTTTGTCCATAACCTCTTTTAACGCAGCTGTGTATTCATCCCACGTCCATACCTGGTCAGGAGAGGTCGGTACTTTGACGCCCGCTTTATCAAATAAGGTTTTGTTATAAATAAGCCCATTCGCTGTAACATCCATAGGCGCCGCTACCAGCTTGTCATTAATAACATAATAAGGTTTAAGTGAGTCAATAAATTGATCCTCGAATTGGTCCGCATTGTCCACGTAAGGTGTCAGATCAACCGCCTGATTAGCAAATGATCCGGTATCCGTGACCCGGCTCAGGGCAGGTGGCTTTCCACCGGATAACATTGTTTTTAATTTGGTTTGGATATCCTTGAAGCCAACTTCAATCAGGTTGATTTTAACCTTGGTATTGGTCTGCTCATAATCTTTAATGATTTCCTTGATGACTTCTCCTTCTTTTCCGTCAGAGAACCACAGGAAATCCAGGGTTGTTTGTTTTGGATTAGCATTGGTACCTGAATTTCCGCAAGCAGTCAATACGATGAGTAACATGACCAATACCATGCTAGTGATGAGCTTAAACGTTGTTCTTCTTGTCATATCAACATCTCCTTGGAAGGTTCTAATGAATTTTGGCTTCGTTGAGCAATTCACTTTTACGGAATAACTGTGGTGATACACCCACATATTGTTTAAAGGCCCTGCTAAAATATACAGGTGTGTTAAAACCTAGCGTCTCAGATATGGACAAAATCGGTGCATCCGTAGACAGCAACAATTTTTTGGCCTCTGCAACTCTTTTCCGTATAACATAGTTGCTTATGGTATATCCCGTCGTCTCTTTGAAAGAATGACAAATGTAGTATTTATTCAAATGGAGTGTTTTGGACAGTTCATCCAATGAAACATTCTCCGTGTAGTTCTGGTTTAAATAATGAAGAACCCGGCTTACGCTTGTTTGCTTCTGGGAAGAACATAAGATAGGATTGGCGGATTGCTCACTGGTTGTTTTCCGGTAAATCCGCAGTAGCAATTGGGTAAGACTTAATTTGACCATTGTTTTGTACCCTGTATTTCCTGCCCCCATCTCCTCCTTGATTCCCTTAAATATAGCTGTGATATACTCACGCTCCTCCGGAGGCCAATGCACCAATAACCCATTGGGATGACGGAATATGGACATCAGATTCTCCAACTGACTGACAGCAAGCATGTCCAAAAGCAATAATTCCGTGAAATTGACAAAACTTCGCTTGTACACCATTTCTCTTGAAGGATTGATTCGGTGGGGCACACCGCCTCTGAATATAAACATATCTCCAGGCAGCGGCTTATATATTCGGTCACCGATTAAAAAGGTTGCATCTCCTTGAATAAAATAATGTATCTCATACCCATTATGCGTATGAACAGGCCATTCATCCTGAAAATTATCTGCTTCTGATCGCACATAAACTTCATTTTCCTGCAAAGCAATATTCGTCGGGGTGTGTATGGTTAGCATCAGTAAGATCTCCCTTCCCAGAATATAAAAAGCAATATAGTTTAATAATTTACAATGATAGCGCTTTACAATGAATTGTATCACAGTTATTTCGATCTAATCTGAACTATATTGCTGTATTGTTGATCACAATTGTTGAAAATGATTAGAAAGGAATTTATAGGGATTTGAAAGATGAAAACAAAAACCAGCTAATGTTTGTCAAGCATTTCTGGTTGGATGAGTTCTCTTTTCGTGGTATACTTTTTCCGACCAACACGAATAACCTCCACGGGTATGGAGGTTTTGGTTAAATATGGATTAC